>JBEKSF010000116.1:0-19954 GCA_049517295.1 Verrucomicrobiota bacterium | reverse complement strand
CTCCCAAACTTTGTCCCACCTGGGACAAAGTTTGGTAACGCCCAAATCCCATGAACACTCAAACATTCTGCCTTCCGTTGCTCCACGGCTTAGCCTTTTCGACCGCCGCGAAAAACTTCCAACTTTGAGCCTGAACCCGTAAACTTCCCCCCGATGCAGGATGACGTCGCCAGTCTGCGGGCCGCAAGTTGCTCTATCAGGTCAGCAACGTCATCCACTCCACCCTCGATCCGCAGCAGGCCCTGCAACTGATCTTGCGGGAGGCCGTGCGCCTGATGCGGGCCTCCAGCGGCTCGCTCTGCCTCATCAATCCCAACAACGGCCTGCTCGAAATCCAGGTCTCAGCCGGCCTGCCTTCCAACGCCGCCGAACTGAAGCTGCGCCTGGGCCAGGGCATCACCGGCTGGGTCGCCCGCACCGGCAAGCCCGCTCGCGTCGGCGACGTCCGCCGCGATTCGCGTTACGTCATGCTCCGGCCCGATGTTTGCTCCGAATTGGCCGTGCCGTTGGAAGTCATGGGCGAAGTGCGCGGCGTCCTCAATGTCGATTCCCACAACGAGTCAGCCTTCAGCGCCGCCGACCAGGAGTTGCTGGAGGAACTGGCCGTCCAGGCCGCCAGTGTCATCCAGAACACCTGGCTCTTCGAGCAATCCCGCCTCAAAGCGCGCCTGCTGGAAACCCTGGTCAGCGTCAGCCGCTCCATCAACTCCGCCCTCAACGTCAACGAAGCCCTCCAACTCGTCACCCGCGAGGCCTGCGCCTTGATGGAAGCCCGCACCTGTTCCCTTCTGATGCTCGACCCCTCCGGCCAATGGCTGGATTTGCGCGCCAGCTTCGGCGCCGGCACCGCCTACCTCGGCAAACCCCGCGTCAACGTGGACGAAAGCTTCATGGGCATCGTCGTCCGCCGCAAGAAACCGATGCAACTGGAGAACGTCCAGTCCTCCTCCCTTTACCAAAACATTGACGTGGCGCGGCGCGAGGGCCTGGTTTCCCTCTTGAGCGCGCCGCTGGTCTTCGGCGGCCAATCCATCGGCACCCTCAATGTCTATACCGGCCAGCCCCGCAGCTTCTCCAATGAGGAGGTCAACACCCTCTCCGCCCTGGCCGATCTGTCCGCCATCGCCCTGGAAAAGGCCCGCCTCTACGAGCGCATCGTCGATGTCGAGGAGCAATTGCGTCAAAACGAAAAACTCTCCGCCCTCGGTCTCCTGGCCGCCGAGGTCGCCCATGAAATTCGCAATCCGCTCACCGTCATGAAGATGCTCTACCACTCCTTGCGCCTGGAGTTCGATCCCGCCGATCCGCGCGTCAAGGACGACGCTGTCCTGCGCGAGAAGATGGACCAGCTCAACAAAATCGTCGAACAAATCCTGGATTTCGCCCGCGACACCGAACCCAAGCTCAGTCCGGTCAACGTCAACCAGGTGCTCGACGACCTCGTCCTGCTCATCCGCCACAAGCTGCGCAATCAGCAGATCCAATACGTCCGGCGCCTGGCCCCGGATTTGCCCCAAGTCATGGCCGACCCCGCCCAGTTGGCCCAGGCCTTCCTGAATCTGACTCTCAACGCCCTCGAGGCCATGCCCCAAGGCGGCACGCTCACGCTCTCGACCCGCGCCTTTCGCACGGCCCGCCGCGGCGCCCTGCCCACGCACGTCTTGATCGAATTCCGCGACACCGGCCACGGAATGCCCGAAGATCAGCGCCGCCGTCCCTTCTCCTCCCTGCTCAGCACCACCAAGCACAAAGGCACCGGCCTCGGGTTGGCCATCGTCGGGCGGGTGGTGGAAACCCATCGCGGCAAGGTGCGCATCCGCTCCCGTCCCAATGCCGGCACCGCCATCAGCATCCAGCTCCCGCTCAAGCCGGCGGAGTGAACCGGCCTGCCTCCCGGCTACTTGCTGATGCCCCGCTCGCTGGCGCGGGTGAATTCGACCAGGCGCCGCACCTCCGGCAGCGGCGGCAGGGCCGTCTCTATCCTTGACAGCGCGTTCGGAATCGTCAGCCCCTCCCGGAACAGTATCTTGTAGGCCTGCTTGAGCGCCGCCTGCGCCTCTTCACTGACTCCGTTTCGTTCCAGCCCCACTTTGTTGATCGTCCGCGTCCGGGCCGGATTGCCGTCGGCCAGCATGTACGGCGGCACGTCCTGCACCACTTTGGAGCAGCCGCCAATGATCGACATCGTGCCAATGCGGCAGAATTGATGCACCGCCGCCAGCCCGCCGATCACCGCCCGGTCCTCCACCACAATGTGCCCCGCCAGCGTGGCCACGTTCGACATGATCACGTAATCCCCCAGCCTCACGTTGTGCGCGATGTGGCAATAGGCCAGGATGTGATTGTGCGAGCCGACCGTCGTCGCCTCCCCGTCCCCGGTCGCGCTGTGGATGGTCACGTATTCGCGCAAGGTGTTGTGGCTGCCGATGAGCGTGCGCGTGTCCCCCCCCTTCCATTTCAAATCCTGCGTTTTCAGTCCGATGCAGGCGAAGGGAAAAATCTCGTTCTCATCCCCCAGCGTCGTATGCCCGTCAATAACAACGTGCGAATGCAGATGGCAATTCTTCCCCAGCTCCGCGTTCTCCCCAATGACGCAATAGGGCCCGATGACGCATCCGGCGCCAATCCGGGCCTGGGGATGAACGACCGCCGTCGCAGCAATCATAGCTACCTGTCAAACAGCATAAATGTCACTTCCGCCTCGCTCACCGCCTCGCCGTTGACCAGGCACCGCCCCTTGGCCTTGCCGATTTTCCCCCGCGTTTTGGTCAATTCCACGTCGATCACCATCGTGTCGCCCGGCCGCACCGGCTTGCGCCACCGCACGCTTTCGGCCGACATGAAGTAGGCCAGCTTGCCGAAATTCTCCGCCTGGCGCAGCATCATCACCCCGGCCACCTGCGCGATGGCCTCCAACTGCAACACCCCCGGCATGATCGGCCGGCTGGGGAAATGCCCCTGGAAATACGGCTCGTTGATCGTCACGTTCTTCACCCCCACGATTTTGTTCCCCTCGATCTTGATGATCTTATCCACCATTAGAAACGGGTAGCGGTGCGGCAGAAGCCGCATCAACCGCTCCGTATCCAGTTCATCGCCGTCGCGGATGGCCACCGCCTCCCCCTCCGCTTTCGCCCCGGGCGGCGGTGGCGGTGGCGCAAAACTTTGCGCCGCCTCGATCGGCTGGCGCCTCTGCGCCGCGATCTGCCGCGCCACCTCGCAATTGGCGCGGTGACTGGGCTTGACCGCGACCAGGTGCCCGGAGACCGGGCATCCCACCAGCGCCAAATCCCCGATGATGTCCAGTATCTTGTGCCGGACAAACTCCTCCGGATACCTCAGCGGCTCCGTCGTCAGGATCGCGTCATCGCGGATGACCACCGCGTTTTCCAGGCTGCCCCCCTTGATCAGCCCGTTTTTGATCAGGTATTCGATCTCGTCGAAAAAGCAAAACGTCCGCGCCGACGCCAGGTCCCGGGCCCACGTCTCCGGCGTTACCTCGACGCTCAAATACTGCGTAAAGCGCCCCTTCTCGTCCGCGCTCGTGCAGGTGATCTTCAAGCCCTCGTGCGGAAAAACCGAAATGCTCGTCTCCTCGTGCTCGAAATAAATGGGCGTTTGCACGCCGAACACCTCCCGCGGTTCATCCTGCGGCGTGACTCCCGCCGCCTGGATCATCTTGACATACTCCCGCGCGCTCCCGTCGGCCACCGGCGGCTCGCTGGCGTCCAACTCGACGATCGCGTTATCGATGCCCCCGCCGGACAACGCCGCCAAAACGTGTTCAACGGTATGGATCCGGGCATTTCCCTTGGCCAGCGAGGTCGAGCGGTTGGTCGTGCTGACATACTCCACCCGCGCCTCGATCTCCGGTTTCCCCTCCAGGTCCACCCGCCGGAACCGCAGGCCGGAGCCGGGCGCGGCGGGCAGAAACGTCATGGTGACCCGGTTGCCGCTATGCAGGCCGGTGCCGGAATAACTCGCTGATTGTCGCAGCGTTTGCTGATAGAGCACGCCAGATTTAATACGCATCGGGCCGGACTTGGCAAGAATTACAATCGGCCTCTGGATCGGAATTGTCTGGACGGCAACAAGCGTTGTGGGGCATGTTGGCCGGCGAACTGGTTGGCCGGGCGTCCCGAACGGGGCCATGGCAGAAACGAAACCAGGATACAATCCCGCTTGAGATGAAATTATGAATGCCAAACCGAGTTTATTAACGCCGCTGACAAGACGAATGATAACGACCTGTCTTCTGCTCGCCGCCCTGCTGACGGCGGGTGCCCTCAGAGGGCAGAACGCCACCCGTGCGGCCGAGAAGGCCAGGGGGGAACAAATGCTGAACCAGGCGCGTACGGACAGGCTCGAAGCCAATCGGTTGTACGAGGCCTCGATCAAGGCCGCGCAAACCGCGGAGCAGGATCAGGAGGCGGCCAATCTAAAGAGACTGCAAGCGCGCAGGTTGCAGCACGAAGCTTTTCTGCTGATTCGCGATTCCAACCGCATGAGGGCCGCCGAACTTCGCGCCCAGGCCGAACAAGCTGAACTGCAGGCCAAGACCGAAAACGTCGAAGCCATGCGTTTGCGCGGGCTTCTGGCGCACCAACAACAAGTGGCCGCCGACGCCAAGGACGCCGCCGCTAAGATCCGGAATGCAATCGTCAATGCATCCGACCCTGGCGAGAAAGCCGATATGCTCAAAATGGCGGACGCTCTAAACGAACAAGGCGTTCAGGCGGGCGCCGAGGCGGCTCGGATTGAACAGCGCATCGCGCCGATTCAAGCGGAAATCAACCGCCTCAATGCTTCCGTCAGCCAGTTGAACCAATCCGCCCAGAGACTCGCCCCGGCGGACAAGTAATCGGATACTTCGCGCTCGATACGCCAGAACTCTGCCTTGCGATCTTACAGGCGGCTGCCGACAATCAGCCGCCCTTTTCGCAAGGCAAGGACCGCTTGCGGGCAGGGTGCTTTGAGAGTCGCAGCCCCGATAGCGGGCAGCCGTCGCCTGCCTTCCCTTGCTTCCAATCAGGCGGACAGAATAATCTCCGTTCCCGTTTGCTGTTAGCTTTGTCTTATTTCCAAATTCAACCGCAGAATTGTGGGCCGTGTGCCCGCACGCGCCTTGAAGGTTGAAGGAAATCAGCGCCGGAGCTTTTTCCTTGCCTCCCAAACACCGCGGTTTAGCCTCGTACGGAACATGGCGCACGACGTATTTGTCAGTCATTCTGCCAAGGACAAACCGACAGCCGATGCCGTTTGCGCCGTGTTGGAATCGCAGGGCATCCGTTGCTGGGTCGCTCCACGCGACATCATCCCGGGAAAGGATTGGGGCGAATCCATCGTTGAAGCCATCAAAGGCGCGCGGGTGATGGTGCTCGTTTTTTCCACTAACGCCAACAACTCGCAGCAAATCAAGCGCGAGGTGGAGCGCGCGGTCAACAAGGGCATTCCCATCATCCCGCTGCGGATTGAGGACGTTGTCCCCACGGCTTCCCTCGAGTACTTCCTGAGTACGCCACACTGGCTGGACGCCTTCACGCCGCCTCTGGAAAAACATTTGCAGTTTCTTGCCCAAATCATCCGGCAAATTGTCGGCGGTCCAGCCGCGGAAGTTTTGACTGCCCAAGCGCCAGCGCATGAATCGGCGGACAAAGCCCCGGCGCCGGTGGCGGCGAAACCAGAATCGCCGGTCTCGCCCGGTCAACCCGCTGCCGCCCCGGCGCCAGACAAGGGGAAAACGGCGAAAATGATATGGATTGCGGCCGGAACGCTGGCCGTCCTTTTTGCCACGTTGATCTTGACTCTGAGTGGGTGGTTCGGCCCCAAGCCGCCGCCGCCGCGACAGCCACAACCACCGCCCAAAACCGTGCCTGCGAACGATCCCGAGGCCATTCGTCAAACACAATTCGAGCGCCTGAAAACATTTTTTGCCGCGAAGGAACATCAGGCGCAGTTCCTGGCCGCCAAGGACGGCAAGACGCTCATTCCCGAGGTCCAATCATATTTCGCCGCCGGCAAGCAGGGTGATTGGAAAACCGTGGACAGTCTCTGGACAAACTTCTTCCGCAGACGCGGCTACCTATACGAGCACACCAAGGACTCCGTGGACGACGACCGCCTCAAAACTCCTTACTGGCACACACTCATTGAAACTTGGGGCGCATGGGCCGACATCGATCAGACCGCCCCGAAATATACCCAGATCATGACCGACGAAATCATCCGTTCCATCCCCCCCGGTAGCATCTACCTCGGCGGCTCCGACCCTGGCCGGTTCAACATCTCGGCGATGTGCCCGTCCCAACCCGAGGGCGATCCTTTTTTCACCATTACGCAAAACGCCGTGGCCGACCCTGTTTATCTGGAGTACGTGCGTCTTATGTATGGCGCAAAAATCCAGCTTCCCACCAAAGAGACCGCCAAAAAGGTGATGAACGATTTTTACACCGCCGCCCAGCAACGTTACCAGCATGATCTTGATTTCCCAAATGAGCCGCCTCAAATCAAGCCCGGGGAGTTCGTTGGTATGGAATCCGGCAAATTCACAATAAGCGGTGCCGTGGCA
Source organism: Verrucomicrobiota bacterium (assembly GCA_049517295.1). Taxonomy (GTDB): domain Bacteria; phylum Verrucomicrobiota; class Verrucomicrobiia; order Limisphaerales; family Palsa-1400; genus JBEKSF01. Next base: position 13,386 of record JBEKSF010000116.1, on the reverse strand, counting down.
GTCATGGCGATCAATGCCTCGATCATTAAAATCATTTTTGACAACAACCCCGATCGCGAATTCTACATCGAGGAAAGCTACCCGCTCGCGTGGACCTTTCCTTATCTTGAGCCGCACGGCCTTATTATGAAGATCAACCGCCGGACCCTCCCGGAGTTGAACGAGCTGATGGTGGACGCCGACCGGAAGTATTGGCGCAACTTGGCAGACCGGATGATTGGCGATTGGCTTACCGAAGAAACGACCGTGAAGGCCGTCGCGGATTTCGCCAACAAGGTTTATGTCCGCAAGGACCTCGCCGGATTCACCGGCGATCCCGGATTCGTTCAAAACGACAGTGCGATGAAGATGTTTTCACACATGCGCCTCGCCATCGCTGGCCTTTATGCCTGGCGGATTGGCGAGCTGGGAGGCGAGACCGTGGTGGAAGATTACACGGCCAAGTCCCCTCAAGAACGCCAGCGCATGGCGGCGGCGGCCGACTTCGCTTTTCGGCAGGCCTTCGCCCTCTGCCCCTCCTCCCAGGAAGCGGTTTATCGTTACGCGAACTTCCTGACCGCCCAAAACCGCGCCGGGGATGCAATCCTTATGGCGCAAGCCGCGTCCGAAATGCCTTCCTTGAACGAAAAAGACACCAATTTCTTCGGCGCTCTTGTCAAAAACTTGAAAGCGATCAGCGAAAAGTGAATGTCCCTCCTGCCTCGCGCCAATCGACCAGCGTATCGCGGGAAAAAATCAACTGCGCGCCGCGATTCTCTTGCCCGTCCATGTCCGTCCCTGCCTTCCCTTGCTTGCAAATCCCGGGTGCAGAATTCTGTGCGCATCTGTGCGCATCGTTGGCCTGCTCTGCTTGCTTCCAAATCCGCCGGGTAGAATGCTTTCTGCTTTCCCAACTTCAGCTTTCAGCTTTGCCTTGTTGCTTCCAAATCCGGGGCCGGAATCGCGCCCACATTCACCCCTGCCGTTCTTCCGCCAAAATGCCGCTTCCTCGCTTTGGGCATCTGCGGCACCCGCCACCCTGTAACGCGTAGTTGCTCGCGTGAGCACGTGGCCCGAACTCGGCAAGCCCTTTCTTGCTTCAATTTCGGAAGCGCCTCAGGCAGCCTGCCGGCATGGCAAAAGCCGCGACTGTCAAGTGGACGCGCGAACATCTCCTCATCGCGTTGAACCTTTACTGCAAACTCCCATTCGGCAGCTTTGATCGCGATAACTCGGTCGTCAAAGAAGTCGCCTCGAAGATGGGACGTACCTCAAACAGCCTTGCAATGAAACTTTGCAACCTTGCTTCGCTCGACCCGGTTCAACGAGCGCGTGGAATCAAAGGTCTGGAAGGCGCGTCCAAGCAAGACCGCGCAATGTGGAATGAATTTCAAGCAAATCTTCCGGCGCTCGGCGCGGAAAGCGAACAACTGCTTCACGATTTGTTTACAAAAGATGCAGTGGAAGAAGTGGATTTCCTCACGCGCGACAGAGTCCGCCTGATCGCGCCTGGCGGCCCGACCGAAATTCAAGCAACAGTCAAGGTGCGGCGTGGCCAGCAGTTCTTCCGTCAGGCGGTGCTCAACGCTTACGATATTCGTTGCTGCATCACTGGCATAGATGTTCCGCGCTTGCTCGTTGCCAGCCACATCAAACCTTGGGGCAGATTCCCGGACCAACGCCTTAACCCGCGCAACGGCCTTTGCCTCTCCGCGCTGCATGACGCCGCGTTCGACGCCGGACTCATCACGCTCGACGATAAACTGAGTGTGATATTGAGCAAACGACTTCGCGGTTTTTTCCCACACCCTTTGCTGGAGCGCAACTTCGTCCCCTTTGAAGGCAAGCCGATTCGTTTGCCCGAAAAGCTGGCCGAACCCGACCCCGAGTGCCTTCGCTTCCACCGCGAGACAATTTTTCAGAGTTGAAGTTCAGTTCCCGAGAAATGCTTTAGCTACCTTTGATGCCGAGTCCGTACAACGACAGCACGAGCCGCCGCTTCGAAATGTCCAGTGGCCTTCCTCGGAATCGTATCGTTCCTCAGCCCTTAGCACCGCCACATAGTCTCGAAGCTGCCGGGCCGACATCATCGCCGCTATTTCACCCACTCGATCCTGATTTCCTTCTCCATCGCCTTGAATTCTGGGTCGCCGGTGACCAGTTCCGCCTTCTTCTCCTTGGCCAGCGCGGCGGCAAAGGCATCCGCCAGGCTGATGCGGTGATTCGCTTTGAAATCCCCCGCCGTCTCAACCAGCACGCGGGTCGTCGGCACAAACTCAATCGGCAAAGAGCCGAGCGTTGCCTCAACCTCCTTCCACGCCTCCCTCCCGTCCTTGCGCAACACGATGTATTTGACCTCCGCGTAATTCACCTCCGTCATCAGCAACGGAGCGTCCTTGCGGCTCGCCTTTTCCAGCAGCGCCTGCACCGCCTCCGCGCCGTTCTCATCCCGCAAATATGCCAGAAGCGCGAAACTGTCAAGCACCGGCGATGCCATGCTTCGCCTCCTCCAATTCCAGTTCCTCTTTCTTGTGTTCCGCCCACTCTTCCGCCAGCGGCCTCTGTCCGGCTTTGCGTTTCAGGATGCCCCGCGCCCGCCGGATGCTCGCGCCCGTGACCGGTTTCAACAGGATGCCCTCGGAAGTCGCCTCCACCACCGCCCGCGTGCCGGGCTCGATCTGAAACTCCTTCCGCAGCCGAAGCGGGATGACCACCTGCCCCTTGGTCGTGAACCAAACCGTTTCCGTCTTGTTCAACGTGCTCATGCAGGAATCCTACCACACAACAAAAGTTTGTCAATTGCCAATAAGTAGGATTTTATCGAAAAGCAGGATTCCAGACGCGGCCAGGACCGCCTTCTCCGTCCCCCATCCGACGCAAATGGGCGGAACGTTGGGCAATGGAACCAGTTTCAGCGGCGCCACCCCTTTCCCATTCCTCTGCCAGACATTCCCCTGCCACCGATCCCCTCTGCATTCCTGTCAAAACCTTCTCCACCTGAACGACTTCCCTCCTGATCAGAGCCAATTCCCAATGAAATCGTCTTCATGTTCCTGCCTCAATCTTTCTGCCACCAGATTCCCCTGCCATTCATTCCCTTGACGAGAATCTCTTCCCTTTCCGTGTCCCGCGTGCTCCGAAGCTAACCTCCTGTCTTTCAACATCTTCCATTTCAAAAAAAACTTCAAAAAAAGACTTGAAAGTCCCACTGAAACATGGGACATTGAAAACTGGCGGGCTGCCTTGCCTGCCCCGCCGGAAGCCTTGGCGAAGGCGGGTTCTTTGACATATCGGCAAACGCCGGCCGCCCGCCCACCGCGCGAGCGGCTCGAAAGGATTCAAGCACCAACAACCGACCGAGCGTGCGTTATCGTTAAAGTGAAACCCGGTCAAGCCCGGCTCGCCGCGCCTCTTCTTTCGCCTCTTTGGTCCTTTTGGTCCCTTTCGTCCTTTTCCTGCCCCTCCTGTTTCCCAACCCTCCGGCCCCCAGAAAATCCTCAAAAATGCCAATGATTGCTGATAATTGCGATCAATTGCTGCCACTTGCTGCTAATCGCCAACCGCGCCAGCTTGTCGCGCCTTGGCGACGGCGGAAGTCTCGGTGACAGCGGTTCCATCCAAGCTCCGGCGCCGCGCCTTTCCTTTCCTTTCGTCCTTTTTGTCCCTGTGGTCCTTTCGCCCCCAACGGCGCGCAGACCACAAGAGAATTACAGTTGAAAAACTCCAATGCCCAATTCCCAATATCTTCCCCGCCTGTTCCCCGGGCCAACTCACCAACTCGCAGAGTTAAAAAATTCGCTCTATTTCCATTTTTTCAACTCTATTTCCAAATGAATGCCATCCCGTCTGTAACACCCAACCCATTGCGTCAGAGCACGTTGCAATACACCCTGCGGCGGCGGGGCCATTTTGCCGTTGATCTCAATCGCCGGGCAGCGGAAGATGCGGCTATGACAGCAACGGACAAATCCTCCACCGACATAGGCCCGCTCCAATTCGGGAAAATTCTCGTCCCCGTTGATTTTTCGGAGAAATCGCGGGAACTGCTGCGGTTCGCCGTCCGCTTTGCCAAACAACACCAAGCCCGCCTGCTTCTGCTCCATGTCGTCGAGCCGATCAGTTACCCCACTTACGCCGACTATCCCAGCCTGACCGCAGTGCCGATCAGCGGTGAAACCATCGACGACGCCAAGGCCGGTTTGGAGAAACTGAGGCGGGTGGAAGTGCCGCCGGATATGAGTGTTGACATCGAGGTTCGTTCGGGCCGGCCCCATATTGAAATCACCGACGCCGCGCGCAAGTTGCAAGTCGATTTAATCATCATCTCCACTCACGGGCGCACCGGGCTGAGCCATATCCTGCTCGGCAGCACCGCCGAGCACGTCGTCCGCTACGCCCCCTGTCCGGTCCTGACCCTGCGCGAGCGCGCCTGAGCCGCGCCGCTGGCTTCACTGCATGGCCATTCCATCATCCTCTCCGACTGGCGCCGATTCCGCCCCGCGCCCGTTCATCCCCCCGGAAGCCCGCCTGCGCGAATTCACGCCGCGCGCCATCATCCTGGGCGCTTTGCTGGGCGTGATCTTCGGCGCCTCTTCCCTCTATCTGGTCCTCAAGGTCGGCATGACCGTCAGCGCCTCGATCCCCGTCGCCGTCATCTCGCTCACCCTCTTCCGCCTCTGGTCAAAAATCGGCTTCAAGGACTCCACCGTCCTGGAAGACAACATCGTGCAGACGGCCGGCTCGGCCGGAGAATCCATCGCCTTCGGTGTCGGCGTCACCATGCCGGCCATTATGATCCTGGGTTTCGACCTGGAACTGACGCGCCCGATGGTCGTTGGTTTGCTCGGCGCCCTGCTCGGTATCCTGATGATGATCCCACTGCGCCGCGCGCTCATCGTCCAGCAGCATCGCGAATTAAAATATCCCGAAGGCACCGCCTGCGCCGAAGTCCTCAAAGCCGGCGCCAACGAGGAATCCCGCGCCGCCTCGCCCGATGCCGCGGTGGCGCGCGGCCCCCAAACCGGCGGCGCGGCCATTTTCGCCGGTTTCGGCGTGGGGCTGTTCTACAAGACGGTCATGTCCGCCTTCAAAGCGTGGAAGGACATTCCGGAAAAGATCTTTGGCGCGCCTTTCACAGGCGGGTCCGTTTCCGCCGAGATTTCCCCCGAACTGTTGGGCGTGGGCTACATCATCGGCCCGCGCGTCTCGTGCATCATGGCCGCGGGCGGCGTGCTCTCCTACCTGGTTCTGATTCCCCTCATCAAATTCTTCGGCGCCAGCACGACGGCCGCCGTCGCGCCGGGGAGCATTCCGATCAACGACATGGCGCCGGATGATGTGCGGGGCGCTTATATACTTTACATCGGGGCCGGGGCGGTCGCGGCGGGCGGCATCATCAGCCTGCTGCGGTCGCTGCCGTTGATCTGGCGCGGCATCCGCGCGGGGTTGTCGGATTTCGGGGCCGCCGCCGCGCAGGCGCGCGCCGGGGCGGTCCGGACCGACCAGGACCTCTCCATGAAAGTGGTGATCGGCGGCTGCCTGGTCCTGGTGGGGCTGATCCTGGCCGTGCCGTCCCTGAACATGAACGCGCTGGGAGCGGTGCTGATTGTCTTGTTCGGTTTTTTGTTTGTCACCGTGTCGTCGCGGCTGACGGGCGAGATCGGCTCCTCCTCCAACCCCATCTCGGGAATGACCGTGGCAACGTTATTGTTGACATGCCTGATCTTCTTGCTCGCGGGCTGGACGGGCGCCGCCTATTACGTCACCGCTCTGTCGGTCGGCGGCATCGTCTGCGTCGCGGCCTCCAATGGCGGCGCCACCTCGCAGGATTTGAAAACCGGCTTCCTGCTCGGCGCGACGCCCAAGTACCAGCAAATCGCCATCATGCTGGGCGCGGCGCTTTCCGCCGTGGCCCTCAGCCCGGTTCTCCTGGGCCTCAATGCGGCGGGGACGGTCTATGTTCCCATCGCAAAAGTGGCGCCGGGCCTGCGTGCCCCCGCCGGTGCCTTCTTCGGCGCTCCCGAACCGCTGGCCGGCCCACAGGGCAGGGACGATTCCAATTCCTACCGCGTCTGGCAAAAGCTCGACGACACCGCTGGCCGCGCGGGCCGTTACCTTGTTGATGACACCGGCGCGGCGGTCTATTACGTCGATCCCGGCATCAACGGCACATTCAAGACGCGCCCCGACGGAACCGAGGCGCGCAAGTACTCCGCTCCCAAAGCCGTCCTGGTGTCCTACATCATCAAAGGCATTCTGAACGGGCGCCTGCCTTGGGCCCTGGTGCTTCTGGGCGTGATGATTTCCATCGTCCTGGAGCTTTCCGGCATCCCGTCGCTGGCGTTTGCCGTTGGAGTTTATCTGCCCTTGTCCTCCTCCACGCCGCTGATGGCGGGCGGGATTGTGCGCTGGCTGGTGGACCGCGCCCGGCGCGGGCGCTTGAGCGGACACGATCTTACCGAGGAGCAACTGGCGGCCGAGAGCGACAGCGGCCCCGGCGTCCTGCTGGCCAGCGGCTATATCGCGGGCGGGGCCATTGCGGGAATCGTCATCGCCTTCATGGCGGGGGTCTTGAGCAATGCCGACGCCGCCGTCACGCGCTGGGCCGAGGCGCGCAATCCCTTTTACGCCGGCCCCCACGCCGATCTGCTGGCGCTGATACCATTCCTGGCGTTGTCGGCGTTGCTCTATTTCGTCGGCCGGGCGGGGCATGCGGACAAGCCGAGTTAGCGGGCTGATTTCAAGATTCGACGACCATGTATCGACCTCCATCGCCAAGGCCCTCATCGACGACGTTTTCCCGCCTCAAGGCTGGCCTTGTGGACCTCCGTCCGCTATTCTCCACAAGGTGGACATGAGCGCGGAGACGGAAACAGAGTTGATCGCCCGATGCCGGGAAGGCGACGCCCAGGCCTGGGACGCGCTGTTCGATCTCCATTACGCCGCCACGGGCCGGTTTGTCTTCCAATTGTCGCCCGCCTTTTCGCGCGAGGACGTGGAGGAGATTTGCCAGGAGGCCTTTCTGTCTGTCATTAAGAATATTGGCTCCTTCGCTGGCGGCAGCCGCCTGCAAACGTGGATCTTCCGCATCGCCGCCAACAAGGCGCACGACTACCGCCAGCGCCTCCTGGCCGCCAAACGCGGCGGCGGCCAGACCGTCCTGTCCTTGCAGGCGGAAAACCCGGACAACGACCCTCCGCTGCAAGTCCCCAGCCCGCTGCCGACGCCGGATGCCGTCCTGCTCCGCGCCGAGTGCGCCGCCCAAGTGGGCAACGCGCTCGACCAATTGGACCCGCCCTGCCGCGAGGTCATCGACTTGCGCTATTTTGCCGATTTGAGTTACGAGGAAATCGCCGCCGAATTGAAATTGAACCCCAAAACCGTCAGCTCGCGCTTGAGCAAATGCCTGGACCGCCTCGAGAAGATCGTGGCCGCGGTTTTTCGGGGGAAGAATATGGCCCCATTTTCCGTCTAACTGATTATGCCGTCGCCGCAACCGGACAAAAGAATGGACGACCTGCTCAAGGCCTACGCGCAGCAGCGCCGCCAGCAGGGCGAGCCGCCATTGGAGTTGCACGCCGCCTCGCGCAAACTGTTGCAGGAGGAGGTCAGGCGTTCCCTGGGCGGGACGGCGGCGCCGGGGCGGCGCCAATCGTTGTGGGGATGGCTTGGCCCGCGATGGCCGCGGCTGGCGCTGGCGGGCGGATTGGCCGCCGCATTGGTTGTGCTCACCGTGATGATGGCGCCGCCGCGTTCCTCCCCGTCGAGCCACACCGCGGCCCCGGCCTTTGGCGCCGCGCCAACAACGCCGAGTGACGTGGCGGCCGTTCCCAATGTAATGGCGCCAGCGCCAGCGCCAGCCGTCATGCCAGCCAAACCGGCGGACAAATTGTTGATGCCGCCAAACGCCCCACCGGCGCCTGCCGCCATTGTGGCGGCCAGCGCGCCCGGCGTTCCCGCGGAGACTTCTTCTCTGGCAGTCAACACGGTGGCCTCGGCGCCGCTGCCCGCCGCCACGCCGGCACCGCCGCCCGCGGCTGGGCCTGCGCCGCAGACGGTCGTAGCCGCCGCGGGCGAGGCGGCCGCAGGCCAGGAGTTCGTGCAAATAAGCAACAGCAGCCAGACTTTCAAGAACAACAAGCTGGCGCCGACAGATGTGCTGTCGGTCTTCCAGATGGTGCGGAGCGGCCAGAACGTGACCGTCAAGGACTCGGACGGCTCGATCTATAATGGACAAGTCCTTGAAGCGCCTCCCATCCGCGCCCGGGAGGGGCTCGGCACGGACCGGGGAATGGCCGCGCCGGCGGCGGCCAGAACCTTGGGCATGGAGGATGCGAACGCAAACTACTCCTTCAAGGTCATTGGTGTCAACAATAGTTTACGGCAGAATATCGTCTTTACCGGCAAGGTGCGGCAGGCCCTTGGGCTTGCGGCCAAAAGCGGCGCCCTGCAATCGCCGCGGGCCGCGGCGGGCGCGCCGGCCGGCCAATCCGTTGCCGCGGGAAACACCCCCGCCCAATCGCCAGCCGCGGGCGGCTTGGCGCCAGCCGCACGACCGCCGTCGAACCAGGCCGCGCAAAACCGGATGATCCAAAAGCAGCTCCCGCAAAGCCGCGCCGAACAAAACCTGCGCGTCACCGGAAAGGTGCAGGTCGATGGCGGCGGCGAATTCGAAATCGAAGCGGCGCCGCGCGGGCCTTGATGCCGTTTTTGTTTGCGCCCGGGATGCGTTCGGTTCCAAAGTAGCGCGACATGGCGCAAAAAGCTTCCAGCCCGGAACAGACTCGTTTTGACCTCATGCCGGCGGACTGCCGCTTCAACCGGATTGCCGGGGTGGATGAAGTCGGCATTGGTTCCGCCATCGCCGAAGTGTACGCCGCCGCCTGCATCTTGGATCCGGCCCGGGCCATCGGCGGTCTCAAAGACTCCAAGCAACTGAGCGCCGCGCGCCGCAAGGAACTCAGCGGGCAAATCAAGGAAGCGGCCCTGGATTTTTGCATTGCCACGGCGAGCCTGGACGAGATCAACGAGCTGAATGTATTCGGGGCGACGATGGTGGCAATGGCGCGGGCGGTCGGAGGGTTGAAGCTGAAACCGGACATGGTTCTTATTGACGGAAACCGGATGCCCAAGCTGTCCGTTCCCGCCCGCACCATCGTGAAGGGAGACGCCACCGTGGCCGTCATTTCCGCGGCGTCGATCCTGGCCAAGGTCGCGCGCGACGAGGCCATCCTGCGCTACCACGAGCAATATCCGCAGTACGGGTTTGCGGAGAACAAGGGGTATTTGACAGGATTTCATCTGGCCACCTTGCGGCAATACGGCCCCTGTCCCATCCACCGGAAAAGCTACGCGCCCATCCGCGCGCTGCTCGCGGCGTCCCCCATGTTGTGAGGGGCAACGCAAGTTATGACGATCATGAGCACGCCACCCCGGACCCGGCCAGGCAACGCAGGAGAGCGGCGTGATGCCCGACAAGAAGACATAGTATTGACTAGTTATGCGCCAAGAGGGCTTGGGACCTGGCTTGTGGCGGCGGGGCTGTTGGGTTTCATGGTTAAGGCCCCGGCCCATCCCACCATTTTCGTCGATGGGCGGATTCCAACCGTGTTTTGCGCCAACTATGATCCGGCCCGGCGGGCGTGTGGAAACGGGACGAACGCGGCCTACCGCACGATCGGCGCAACGGCGGCTGGGGTCGTGCCGGGTGTCACTGTTTGCATTCGCGGCGGCACGTATCACGAGGCGCTCGTTCCTCCGGCATCCGGCGCACCGGACTTGCCCATCACCTACCGCGGGTATCCGGGCGAAACGGTCACGATTACCGGCGCGTCGTTCGATCCGGCCATCGACCTTTCCAACCGTGGCTACATTGTTCTGGAGGGCCTGACCGTCACCAATGTCGTGGGCTGGTTGCGGGCCGAACAGGCGTCCCATAACATCATCCGTCACTGCGTGTTTTTGCACGCGACAGCCCGCGGCAGCCGGGCGGGCTTGCGGTTTGTGGCCGCGGACTTCAACCGCATAGTCGCCAACGACATAGAGGACGGGCACGATAATCTTTGTCTGATCGACTCCAATTACAACGTGGTCGAGAGCAACAGGTTCCGGCGCGGCCGGCACGCCCTTTGGAACATCCTTTGCGGGAATTACAATGTTCTGCGCAACAATTCCTTCGCCAATGAAATCCAGAAGATCGGGCAGATCACCGATTGCGAAGGTATCCCAACCGGCGCGCCGTTCAAATATGACGCGACCAAGCGCAACCTGGTGGAGGGAAACACGTTCGAATGCACGCCATCGAGCGGCGACTCGGCTCCGTACGCCGGCATCCAGTATAGCGCCCAGAAGGGCATCATTCGTCGCAACTGGTTTTATGACACGACCGGACCGGGAATGGAAATGACCCTTTACGGTGAGGAGGCGCGTTACAACACCGATAGCCGCGTCTATGAAAACGTCTTTTACGGAACCCGCTTTGCCGGAGTGCAGATTTGTGAAGCAAGCTCCAATGCTTTTGGCGGCCACATCTTCAAGAACAATGTCTTCTATAAAAGCGTCTTTGCGGCCAATGACACTCGATGGCCATGGTACGCGAACCAACTTGCCTGCAAACCAATCCAGGTCATGGCCGGGCGTCTGGATGGCTACCTCTTCGAGCAAAACGACATCCTTGGCGCCGTCCCCGGCCAGCCCGGCGCCGTGACCTATGGCAGCCGGTTTAGTCCAAGCAACCCGCCCCAGCGCGATCTGGCCTGGTGGCAGTCGAACTATCCCGGGCTTTTTACCAATAACATCGAGGCGCCGCCCTCGTTTTTGGACGAAGAAGCCCGTAACTTCCGCTTGCAGCCCCGCAGCCCGTTGATCGCCGCCGGGGCTTTCCTGACCCGGACGATTGGGGCGGGCCGCGGCAACGTCATTCCTGTCGCCGACGCGTCTTACTTTTACGATGGTTACGGAATTCCGGGCGAAGCCGGCGACATGATCCAACTTGAGGGGCAGACCAACGCAGCCCGCATCGTGCATATTGATGAGGCCGCGAACACGCTGACGCTGGACCAGCCCCTGGCGTGGGCAGGCGGCCAGGGCGTGGCGCTTCCGTTCCAGGGCGTCCGGCCTGACCTTGGGGACGGGGCAGCCCACGCAGCGGGTATCGAGCCGTTTCCGCGGCCAGAATAACGCGCGCACCAAAGGGCGGCAAACGGTCGCAATTATCAGCAATTGCTGGGGTTTTTGAGGATTTTTGGGCATGGTGGAAAGGGAGGCGCGCACGGGGAAAGCGGACGGCGCGGAACCGGGACCGTCCGGCAGGACAAGGGTCCGCCGTCGCCGAGCCTTTGGCGCGACAAGGGTGTTGGTGATTTTTCGCGCGCTGACAGTCACTGGCAGCACAGGGCGGCAATCGGTCGCAAATAGCAGCAATCATTGGCATTTTTGAGGATTTTTGGGGGCCGGAGGGTTGGGAAACAGGAGGGGCAGGAAAAGGACGAAAGGGACCAAAAGGACCAAAGAGACGAAAGAAGAGGCGCGGCGAGCGGGGCTTGACTGGGTTTTACTTTAACGATAACGCACGTTCGGTCGATTCTTGGTGGCTGAATCCATTGGGGCCGCTGGCGCGGCTGGCGGGCGGCGGGCGTTTGCCGATATGTCAAAGAGCGGACCGACACGGTTCAATATCCCACATAATAATGGGACTTGCAAGCGGTTTTTGAGGTTTTTTTTGGATGGGCCGGGAGAGGAACGGAAGATGTTGGAGGAAAGGAGGTTTTGACGGGATTGACAGGATGAACAAGATTCAATTCGGCCACAGAGTGACAGGATTGACACAGGGAGGGAGAAGGCAGAAGGCGTTGACCTGGATGAGGGAACGGTCAAAGAGGAGGAGGGCAGAGGGCGCGCCGAGCAACAGGTTGCGCTCTCTCAGAGGGTCATCGAGTGTAAAAACATGCGATTATGCGGGACGGTTTGCGTTTCCCGGGATGGCATTCTTCTGGATGGTCCGTCCCGCATTCCAGTGCGTGGCCGAAGGCAATGAAGCGGGAATTGACGGCGCCGGATTTGAAGCGCACAGTTGCGCGGTGCCAGTGGAAAGCGGGAAAGAGCAATTCTTCGACAAGCTTGAAGGACTGATCGCGGAAGCGCGGCGGCTGAAGGTCCGGGGATTTGGGGAGCAGGAACCGGAAGCGGCCACGTGCCACGAGTTGATTCTCCCTTTGCTCGACGCCCTGGGTTTCCGCAAGGAAAACATCAAGCCGGAATTCAAAATCCTCGGCGATTCAGTGGATTACCTGCTGGAGTCGGACCGCCCGCTCCTGTTCCTGGAGGCCAAGGGACTGCCGGACAGCCCTGACAAAAGCCTGTTCGACAAACACAGCGAGCAGGTTTTGGGCTACATTCAGAAATACCGCTTAAGCCCGGAAATCACGAAGATGGAGCAGCCGGTCAAATGGATTCTGCTTACCAATTTTGCCCAGATCCATTTGATCCGGGTGAATGAAATCACGCCCTCGTTCTCGTTTAAACTGGATGAACTGTGGCCCCGCCGTGCGGAACTGTGGGAACTGCTGGCGCTTGAGAATGTGGAGGCCGGCCGCATAGACGAACTATACGACCAGCACAGAAAGGCCGGCCTGGACCAGATGTTCCTCGCCGACCTCAAACGCTGGCGGTTGCTCATCGCCAACGGTTTTGCAATGAGCAATCGAAGGCGTTCACTGGAGGAAATCACGCTGGCGAGCCAACAACTCCTGGACCGCTTCATCTTCTGCCGCATGTTGGAGACGCGGTGGCTGGTCGAATACAACAAACTGGCCCGCACCTATAGCCACTACGAAATCCTTTATGCCCGGGCCGACAAAACGTTTGGCGAAATCTTGCGCGAATCGCTCTTTGTCGAAATCAAAAACGATTTCAACACCGAATTGTTCGAGCAGCCGCTGCTTTGCGATGAACTGGAAATTGACAACGCCGTGCTTTCCGCTGTCATCGGCCATGGACCGCTGGGGCCGGAACTGGCCGCGCAGTGCGGTTTTGAAACGGGCCAGGGCGAACTGCTGGCCTTCCGGCATCTCTACCGCTACGACTTCAGCCTAATGTCACAGGACGTGATGGGAGCGGTTTATGAACGCTTCCTGGCGCACAAACTTGTTCAGGACGGCGGGCGGGTGGTGATCGAGGACACCGACGAACTGCGCAAGAAGGAAGGCATCTACTACACGCCGCAATACATCGTGGATTACATCGTCGCCCACACGCTCGGAGAAAAAATCAATCCCATCCTCGCTGAGTCCAAGGCGCTGCTCGGCTACAGGAATTTCAAGGGGGCATTGGCCAAAATTCGCGAACTGTCGCAAGTCAAAGTTTTGGACCCCGCGATGGGTTCCGGATCGTTTCTGCTGCGCGCGTTTG
>JBEKSF010000115.1:0-24428 GCA_049517295.1 Verrucomicrobiota bacterium | reverse complement strand
GTCCACGTAGAGAACGCGGCGGGGCTTGTGGACTTTCCAGCCTGCCACTTGCCCGCCTTCGACACATTGGCGCGCAATGTACAAACCAAGCCAAGTTTTGCCCAAACCACGCAGCCCAAAGATGAACCCCAAATCTCCTTGTCTGAACCAGTCGCCCAAGATTGGTTCGCGTGGCGGGATGTTGAGTCGCGTCATTCCTTCTGAGGAACAAATAGCCTGCGCAAAGTGCCCAAGCCATTCCGTTTTCAGGTCTGTTTCGGGGCTGGGCGTCATTTCGTTTTCGGGCGTGTCGCGGATTCCGGGCGAGTCAAGTAATGTGTTCATTGTTCTCCATTGGTTTAAGGCTCAGAAAGAATACCGTCTGACGGTTGCCATTGTCCCGTGTGCCGTCGGGCATCCGCACAAATTGCGAGCGCGTCCAGGTTGCGCGATCTGCGCCAAGACTCACGGCATACTTGAAAAACCTCTCTATCTTGTCCCCCGGTTGGCTTTGGACATAGAACCATCCATGAAGTGATTTGCCGCCGGAGTGAACCACGCAGACAAGCGGCGCAAACGTGCCCAGGTGCATCAATAAGGGAGCGTGCTCATCGGTTGTCCCGGTGTCGAATTCGCAAACGAGGAAGCGACGCAGCCCGGTGTTGCTCAAGGTGTGGGCGGATTCGCGGCCCTCCTTGGTCAAACCGGTCGGCGTGGTCATGGGTGAGGGAACAACGAACTGAAGGGCGGTCAATTGCCCTCGCCATGCCTCGCGTGGCTTGGTGTCAAAGTCTGATTGAGATTTTCCGCAACACACGAGCGGATTGCCCGGAAACAGACGGTCAATGATTTCCTCAGTGTGCGCCGCCTCATCTTCAAGGCGCGGCTTCGACGCTTCCCACAAATCCACCAACGCGCCGCCGTCACGGGTAATTGCCTCCCGGCGTTCACGATTGAGCACTGGCCACTTGGATGCAGGCGAAGGAGCGAATCCGCCGGGGCGAGGTTCCCAGGCACACGGGAGCGAGTTTTGGACGGCGGCAACGATCTCGTTTCGCGTAACGACCCGACCGCAACCAGTTACGCGGTTTTCCAACAAGCGGATTATTTCTCCGGCGGGCAAGTGCGCGTGCAATTGCCGGGCGACTCGAAACAACCAACAGTGAACCCCTTCCCCGGCGCGAGGCGGGGCAGCGAGCATCTCGCGCAAAAAGGGCGGGAGTTGGTCTTGACGCTTGGCGTATTGGAAGGTAACGTCACCCATACGTTTCGGCGGTGTGTGGAGCGGCGGGGAATTGAACCCCGATGCGGCCACGGCTGTCAAACCGGACGCAGCACCATGCCCGCCCCGAAACTTTCAAGCCTCGGTTGCAGCCGGGGCTTATCCTTTTCATTGATTCCCGCCTTGTTGTTGACGAAGTAACCAACTTTCAACCGACGCTGGATGAAAAAGAATGCGCCTTCCGAGTTTGAGATAAGGCAGTCCTTTTCGCATCAAGTTGGCTACGCTTCTTCTGCAAAGGTGGCTGTAGGCCATCATCCAGCGTATATCCTGTAATCCGGGAGTGCTTGACTCAGCCGCCAGCTTCGGTTTGTCCGTGGCGGCTTCGGGCGCTTGGTGAATTTCTTTGTATTTCACGCTTCCACATTGGCACGAGGGGGCAAGTACGTCTGTGGCGTGAAGGAGGAATTCTTTCAAATTCAAACCACACGGCGGCATGGAGGTTCAGAAAAACGAGCGAATTTCTTCTTCGTCCGACGGACGGAGCGGGAATTGGCGGAACTCTTGAGGCATTATTTCTCTGAGAAATTGCAGGGCACGTTGCTTGGCTTTTCGCGCCTCATCATCCGTGCGAAAGAGGTTAGCCTGATTGGCGGGGATGGAAACCAATTGTCCCGTCGTCTGTTTTTCCTTTAGTGGTTTGGCGCTGTGAAAGGGTCTGGGGTCGCCAGGCTTGAACTGCTTCCGTTCCTCTTTGGTCTTGTACCTTTCGTGGATTTCCAGCAATGTAAATTTCTTCCGGCGCTCCTTCGCAAAGTCATTGGCCCTGCACCAATCATTTCCAAACTCCCGGTATAGCCGCCAAGCGGCAAGGTCTTTCAACCTGTCAACATAAAGCCCGGTTGCCCCGGTCACTGGCTTCTTGTGCTTCTTCAAAAGCTGTTGATTTTCGGGCGTTTTCAGCCATGCGCCGAATTGCTCTTTGAGGTCGTTTCCACTTTTGGAATAGTCCGCTTCAAAGGCGACGAGGTAAACTGATTCGTTCAACTGCAAAAGCGCGGGGAGAGGATTGTATGGGGGCGCACTACTGCCCGGCGGCACGTCTATTACGTGCGGCTCGGATTCTCTGGCGAGTTTTTCAATCCGTTCAAGGACGGTTTTCAATAGTTTGCGCCTGAGCGTTCGTTCGCGCGCCAGCGCCAGGAGCGTCCAAGCATCCATGACGGGCAACGGCGGTCGCTTCTTGGTCTGATACAGCCTCGTAATCTCATTTCGTTCGTGCGGGGTCAATTCGTTCCAATCCTTGCGCGGAAATGAAGCGCAGCAGAGAAAGCACCATGCCCAGGGCGTGACCTGGCTGGCTACCTGAGCAACCGCAGTGGCGGGTTTGCAATGACGTGCCTTTACGATCTTGTCCCGCTTGTCCGCCGCCGTCCAAAGCGCATTCGATTCCCGCGCAAATTCGTAGTAACAGGCAAACCAACCCTCTTGGGGGCGTATGTCCCCGTGCAAATAGTCCACGAACCTTTTGGACTCGTGAAACGTAGTTCTTAATGAGGTTGTCTGGTTGCGCCTGTCTCGGTTCACAATTCCATTTCGTTTTCTCAGCTTTTTGCGGCGGCAAGCTGGATGACATTCGCCGCCTTCGCCGGTTGCACGTTGAACCACTTTTCCGCTTCCGCCTTTGTTGCCAAGCCCTTGTAATGGGCGTGAATCATGGCGGGGGAATTGCCCGCTTGCGCGGCGGTCAAATTCTCGTTGGCGTGCAAGGCGAAGTGAAACGAGCAAAAGCTGTGGCGCAAGCCGTTGCGCTTGCGGGATACGCCCGCCCGGTCGCACAGGGCGAGGAATTGCTGCTGCCAGATTACGTCAACGCTGGCGGCGGTAATCGGGCAGACTTTGCCCGTCAATTGCCGGAAGGGTTCAAGCCATGCGGCAAGGGCGGGGCAGACTTCCACAAGGCGGCGCTGGCGGGTCTTGCTCTTGGCCGCCGTGATTTCGATATGGCCGGGCACGCGGATAACGTCACTCCATGTCAAGCGCAAGATTTCAGCGGTTCGCAATCCGGCAAGCCCGCCGATGGCAACCATTGCCCGCATCGGCCCGTCCGCCGTTTCCAGCAAGGCGCGGAATTCCTTTGCCGTGTAAAATTCGATTTCCCCGTTGTCCGCGTGTTCGCGGCGCATGGAGTCGGCTTCCAACAGGCGATGCGTGAGGGGCAGGTAATCCTTGCGGACGCACCATTGCAGCAATTGCCTGAGCGCGGCCCGATGATGATTGCGGCTCTTCGCCTTGAAGTCGCCAAGCGAGGCGATTACGGCGTCCAAGTGTTGCTTGCTCAAATCGCAAACGGCGTGGCCCGGCAGCGCCTTGGCAAATCGGCGCAACATGATGGCGCGGTTGTAAGCGTATTTCGCGGACAATTGCGCCCGTTGGCCGTCACTGGCCTTTGTACGCGGTTCATCGGCTTTGATAAACTCCTCCACCGCTTCCGCCACGTCTTTGCGCGTCACGCTGGCCACGGTGGCCATATATCCCTCGACAAGATCGGCCAGGGTGCGCCCGTTCGCTTTCATGGAAGCCTCGACATATTCGGACACGGCCCGCAACAGGGAGACACTGCGCCCGGTTTGCTGGTAATACGTCTTGAGGCGGTCAACGGCTGCAAGGGCGTCGGTTGCCTGCCTTGGCGTAAGGGCGGTGCTTTGCGAGCCGCTGGCAAGGTCTTTAACGAGCGCATCGGCAAATTCCTTGGCTTTCGAGTAGGTGCCGAATTGTTTGACGCGACGCTGCCCAGTGACATACCACGCCACGCGGTAAAACGGGTAGTCGGGTTTTTTGCCGTAGATTTTGCACTCGCCTTTGCGGTGCCGGATGACTTTTGGAAACTTCACGGCTTCAATTTCAGATTCGGCGGGTTTTTGTGCGGAATCTGTGCGGCAGACACCATTTTCAGCCTCTTCCGAGGGAGAATTGGTGCGCTTAGCAGGACTTGAACCTGCACGGCTTTCGCCACTACCACCTCAAAGTAGCGTGTCTGCCAATTCCACCATAAGCGCACCCGTTGTCAACAGGGCTACTCTGCCAGAAACCCCGGCCAAGATCAAGCGCAACAATTCACCCCCTGTCGGGAGACAAAATTCTTTGCCGACCGGTTTTTGCGAGACAGAAGTATATGCGACCCAATATACTCCTTTGGGGCCACGTTTGCCCTCTCTCCCCGCGTGCGGGGAGAGAGACGGAGAGAGGGGACCCTTTTTCGTCACCTGAAGAATTTTGTCTCACACCCCGGATCGAAAAAAGTCCCGTTTTTTGCTTGCTTTTTTCGCCAATTCTGCCAGGTTACCTGCATGGGATTGGGTGATCTGACTGTTAGATCGGGTTCCTCTGGGAATAAGCAAGCCTTCGAGGGCCACTTAAAGCGTTCGGAAACAACTATACATCGCTGTCACTTATAGTCGGTTCACTCATAGTCTGTTGCGACGGCGGGTAACATTAGGGAGATTAAGGTGCGCTTGTGTTAAATTCTGACGTGACAAAGCCGTTTGGGACCTCGGTGAGAATGTGGAGAAGCCGCCTCGGCATATCGCAGGAGGAGTTGGCTGGACGAGCGGGTCTGCACCGCACTTATGTTTGCGACGTCGAACGCGGCGCCCGCAATCTCTCCCTCGAAAGCATCGAGAAGCTCGCCCACGCCCTCCAAATCTCCGTCGCCTCGCTCTTCTCCTACGAATCGCCCTCCGCCCAGCCCGACGCGCGCCAAATCCCCGGCAACGGCCTGGTGGATATTCTCTTTGTGGAAGACGACCCCAGTGACGTCGTGCTGACCTTGGCCGCCCTGAAAAACATCACCAACCGCGTCCAAGTCGCCCGCGACGGCCTGGCCGCGTTGGACTTGCTCTTCGGCTCCGGCGACGCCCTCCAGCCCCGCCGCCCCGACCAACCGCGATTGATTCTGCTTGACTTGGGCCTGCCAAAAATCAACGGCCTGGACGTCTTGCGCCGCGTCAAATCCGACTCCCGCACCGCTTCCATCCCCGTGGTGGTGTTGACCGCGTCGGACAGCGACCGCGATTTGCAGATCAGCAAACGTCTGGGCGCCGCCGCTTACATCATCAAGCCCGTTGGCATGAATAACCTCACCGAAATCGCCCCCCAATTGAGCCTGCGCTGGGCCTTGCTCAAATCGCCTCCCATGCCCGCGCCGGCAACCCGCCCTGAGTTGGGAGTTGCTTGAGAGCGTGTTGCAAAACTCCGCGCAGACGCCGCGCGTAAGGGCACGCGGCCTGCGGGAAATGGCCTGAAATCCGCGGTCCTGTAGGCCCGGTCCCCCGACCGGGCGCTTTTTATCACACGCTCTGACCCTCAGAGCCATTTCTTGCGAATCAGCCACATCTTGACCAATTGCGTCAGCACAACGTAGCATAGCAGTGTCAAGAATAGCAGCGGCCAGAACATCCCCGGCAGCGGCACAAACCACAGCATCCGCGCCAGCGGCGAATACGGCATCCACGCCGCCACCGCCATGATCAGGACCGTCGTCACCGTCAGCGGCAGGCTCGCCCGCGCCTGTATGAAGGGGATTTTCTTGGTGCGGATGACGTGAATAATCAGCGTTTGGGTCATCAGCGACTCAACAAACCACCCCGTTTGGAACAGCGCCGCGCGGTAGGCGTGATCCCCGGTGCCGTGCGCAAATTGCGCCGCCAGCGCCGGCGGCGCCACCAGGTTCAGCCGGCTCTTGAATAGGAACCACATGATGGCGAAGGTCGTGTAGTCGAATATCGAACTGATCGGCCCGATGAACACGATGAACCGCGTGATCTCCCCCATGTCCCACGGCAGCGGTTTGGCGATCAAATCCGGCCCCACGTTGTCGGTCGGTATCGGCACCTGCGAAAAATCGTAGAGCAGGTTGTTGGTCAGGATCTGGATGGGCAGAATCGGCACGAACGGAAATAGCGCGCTGGCCCCAAGCATGCTGAACATGTTCCCGAAGTTCGAACTCGCCCCCATCCGGATGTACTTTAGGATGTTGACAAACACCTTCCGTCCCTCCAGCACCCCTTCCTCCAGCACCATCAGGCTCTTCTCCAGCAATATCATGTCCGCCGACTCCTTGGCGATATCGACCGCGTTATCCACCGACAGCCCCACGTCCGCCGCCCGCAATGCCGGCGCGTCGTTGATCCCGTCTCCCATGTACCCCACCACGTGCCCGTTGCCCCGCAACGCCTCGATCACCCGCTGCTTGTGCCCGGGGGAAAGCCGCGCGAACACGTGGGTCTTCTCCACCGCCTGCGACAACTGCGCCTCGCTCATGTTCTCGACGGCGTTGCCCAGCAGGATCGATTCGGTTTCCAACCCCACCTCATGGCACACCTTGCGCGTCACCAAATCATTGTCCCCGGTCAGCACCTTGACCACCACTCCATGTTGTTGCAGCGCGGCGATGGCCTTGGAGGCGCTTTCCTTGGGCGGGTCCAGAAATGCGATATATCCCTTGAGGATCAGTTCCGTTTCATCCGCCTTCGAATAGGCGTTGCGTTTGTCCAGTTTCTTCTCCGCCACGGCCAAAACGCGAAATCCGTCCGCGCTCAAATCGTTGTATTCCTGAATCAGGTCCCCCGTTATGATCGGTTCCATCGGGAAATACTCCCCGTCGCTCTCGAATTGCGCGCACCGGCTGAACACCGCCTCCGGCGCCCCTTTGGTCAGCATCCGGTAATCGCCCTCCGGCGTTTCCACGATCACCGACATCATCCGCCGCGAGAAATCGAACGGGATTTCATCCACCTTCTTGTAGTTCTCCACACCCCGTTGCCGGCCCGCGTCGGGGTGTTCCAACACCGCCCGGTCAAGCACATTTTTCAGCCCGGTCTGGAAATGGCTGATCAGGTAGGCGTCCTCCAACACCACCTCGCTTTTGTTCTTAAATACGTCGCAATGGATTTCCAATATGACGTGGTCCATCGTCAGCGTGCCCGTCTTGTCCGTGCAGAGCACGTCCATCGCGCCGAAATTCTGGATCGAGTTGAGCCGCTTGACGATCACCTTCTTGCCCGACATCGCCAACGCCCCCTTCGCAAGGCACACCGACACGATCATCGGCAGCATCTCCGGCGTCAGCCCCACCGCAACGGCCAGCGCAAAAAAGAACGCCTCCTTCCACTCCCCCTTCGTCAGCCCGTTGATGAGGAATACCAGCGGCACCATCACCGCCATGAACCGCAGCATCAGCCACGTGAATTTCTTGATCCCTCTGTCGAAATTCGTCTCGATCAACTGCGTCTGCATCCCCTTGGCTATCGTCCCCAAATACGTCTGCGCCCCCGTTTCAATGACCAGCGCCTGCGCCGCCCCGCTTTCCACGCTCGTGCCCAAAAAACAGAGATTCGAAAACTCCAGCGCCGATATGTTTTCCCGCGTCTCCCTCGCGTCGAATTTCTCCACCGGCAACGATTCCCCGGTCAACGTCGCCTGGATGATGAAGAGGTCCTTCGAGGTCAACACCCGCACGTCCCCCGGAATCATGTCCCCGGCCGAAAGCTTGACAATGTCCCCGGGCACCAATTGCCGCAACGGCACCTCCCGCGCTTTGCCCTCGCGCACCACCGTCGCCGTGACGCTGATCATGGCCTTGAGCTTGGTCGCCGCCGCGTCCGCCCTCGATTCCTGGATGAATCGCAACGCAACCCCAAGTACCACCATCGCCACCATGATCCAGCCCCCCGCCATGTTGGCCGCCGTGGCTTGCGCGTCCGTCGGGTCCCGGGCAGTCGCAAACGTGATGATGGCCAGCACCGAGAGCAATATCACCAGCGGATTGCGCGCCGCGTGCCAGAGGCGGCCGGTCCACGCATTATGCTTTTCCTGGGAAACTTCGTTCGGCCCGTTTTTCTCCAGCCGTTCCGCCGCGGCCGCCTCGCTCAGTCCGTCCATCGACGTCTCCAGCAACCGCAGGGCCTCCGCAGCCTCGGCCCGCGCCGCGTCGGCCAGGCGCGACGACAAACGGACGCTGGGCGCCTTGCGCTTGGGCGGCGCGGCGCTGGCGGCAGGCTGGGCGGCTGTCGTCATGGTCTCGTTTAGGATTTCAAGCGACGGCTCGCCGGCGTCGAGTCGCGTCGCACATAAGCCTCACTGTAAAGCATCATCCCCATTTCGCAAAACATTTTCCCCGCGATGAGTCGGACGAGACGCATCTCGACTACCCCCTTTCCATCACGGTGGCGGTTCCCCGTTTTGGGTAGCGCGACCGTCTCGGTCGCCGTGGCTGGCGTCTCGCCAGCCACATTCCCGGCCCCATGTCTTTTGACCCTTTGATGGTGGATGTATCAAAACGCCCCCGGCGGACGAGACGACACCGTTCCCAATGTTGAAACCAAGCGCCGTAGGCGCGCCATATTTGTAGAACCCGAACCCAAACCAACGGTAAGCCCCATCAGGGGCGGCATACTTGCATCTTGTCCATCCCCCTTGATGCCAAAAAAACCTGCGCGATAAACACCTTGCGCCCGGATGTCACTCCTCAACCGCTTCGTCTTTGAAAACCACTTCCGCCTCCGCCAACGTTGCACCGCCAAATTCCATAAGCCTTTGCCCGCTGTCGCCTTCAGGCTCGTTTCTCCGCGCGGGCGCGCTTTTCTTCTTCCCAAAAAGCGGCTCCAGCGCTGTCTGGGCCTTGGTCCGGGTGAACGCCTCCCGCAGCGCGTTGAAATAAATGAGCGTCCATTGATCCCTCACAAATCGC
This sequence comes from Verrucomicrobiota bacterium, assembly GCA_049517295.1. GTDB lineage: Bacteria > Verrucomicrobiota > Verrucomicrobiia > Limisphaerales > Palsa-1400 > JBEKSF01. The sequence continues at coordinate 15,477 of JBEKSF010000115.1, read as the reverse complement.
TCGCTGAACAGCGGCGACTTCATTTTCCGCTCGAAATCCGTCTCCCGCTCCTCCGGAATGACCATCGTTTTGCCAACACTGGCCGCGAGGTTTGATCCCCGTTGCAGCGCGCTCGTCATGGTCGTGGTGGACTCGACTTCAAACGCCCGAACGACCTCCTCGCCATTGAGCCAGAGCAAATCCATGTCCAGGACGGGCCGCGGGTTTTTCACCCCTGCCAACGCGGCGGGCTTCGCGGTGACCAAATCCCGCAATCGAACCTCGCCCGCAAGACCGCCCGCCCTTTCCGGCTGTTCGCGCTTGCCAATCCATATCCCGTGTCCGAGCGCCGCGCCGATTTTCGCCAGCAACGCAATCAATTCATTGTGCCGCGACAGATGCACTCGTATCTCCTCTCGCAGCAGCCAGGTGCCGCCGGCGACCTTGCGGCCAAACAGTTCCAGCGCCTCGGTGATGCTCGTGCTGTCCGACGTGAGCGAATTGGGAAACTCCCGCGCCACGGCGTCCCACACTTCCGTGAAAGTGACGCGGCCTTTGGCCTGAAGACAGCGGAATACGGTTTCCTCGACCCGCTCGCTCAGCGGCACCGCTTCCAGCCTGGCGGCGAAGGCCTTGTCCGCGAACCACCACAGTTTCCCCGTTGCGCCGCCCAGCTTGGCGTCCACCAACTCGAACTCCCGCCCCAGGCTCTCTTCCAGGACCGTCTTCACGTCCAATCCCGTGTCCAGCGTGCCAAACAAACCGCGCCTCGCTAGCACCGGATCGACCTGGTTGATCAGGATCGTATAGGGCGTCGGCTCGGCCCGCGTGGCGATGACTTCGCGGCAGGTTTCAATGACAATTTTGCGAAACCGTTCTTCGCTCACTTCCTCAAGCTGGCGCGCCGCGCGCGCCGTCTTGGCGAAGCGGAGATAGAAGTCGCCCTGCGCGCTGCCGAAGGGTTGCAACATCGCTTTGGCGGAAACCTGGCCCAGTGGCTGGTGATGAATGTGCTCGTAATCGAATCCCGCGAACACCCCTGCCCTCACCGTCGCGTTTCGAACCATAAACGTCGGATTATGAAACGTCAGCGTCAGGCAGCTTTCCGCCCGCAGCACCTTGTAAAAACCCTCAAAGCTGTTGTTGAGCAACGCATAATAAACCTCAAACGGCTTTTTCTGCCGTTCATTGCGGACGATTTCATGCGCCTCGAGAGTCTCCGTGTAATGATAATCCGCTTTCAGCCACGCGTTCCAAAGATAGGACAGTTCGCCGTATTGAATGGACGCGTCGTACGGAGGGTCGGTGAAAATGTAATCGACGCTCTCCTCCGGCATCTTCTTCATCAACTCCACGCAGTCATCGGTCACGACGGCAATGTCGGCTTCCCCGTCCAGCACCTTCCGCCAATCGTCGGTCACCTTGACGTTGCCCAACTCCTGGTTGGATTCGTTCTTGGCGTTAATGATGCCTTGATGGCCCGTCACCGCGCTCTCAAATTTCTGCCAGACGTTTTGTTCCAGATACCGCCCCGCAGACCAGTAACTGTGCTGCGTCCAGGTTGAACTGAAGGCGGTTTGATGATTACCTTCGCCAGCCTCCAGCGCCGGGCACATCCGCGTGCATAGGTGAATCATCGACGTGAAGGCGCCGAGCAAAAACTTCCGCATTTGCGGGCTGCTTTCCTGTTCGATCGCCTCATGGATTATCGCCGCCGCGCGCAAGTTGCGCTTCGTAAAAAGCTGATCGAGCGACTCGTATCGCTGCTTTTCCTTGAACGGTTCGCCGTTCGCGTAATAAAGCCGATTGCGTGGATACCATTCCTTGATGCGTCTGGCTTCCATTTCAGCCAGCGCGTCAAGGTCTTCATTGCGGGGTTTGCACCCCGTTTCACACCGATGCTCGCAATGCGGACATCCTTTGTAACGCACTTCTATCAGTCTCTCCCCCTCGCGCACAAACGCGTCGGCGACCAACGCTTCGCCGCATTTCATACAGTGGACGGTGTAAAGCTGGGATACCCGTTTCTGCGCTCTCTCGCGAACTTGCTCAAATGCCTCCAGCAGTTTCAGCGTGTTGACCGGCCGCAACGTCAATTCCGTGATTCGAGTCGCCGCCGGGTTGAGGTCGCACACGATGGCCCGCCGTTTTTGCCGCGCCGCCTCAATGGCCGTCACCCCGCTGCCCGCGAACGGATCAAAAACAACCTGTTGCGCTTTGGTGTAAGCGCAAATGTGCTCGCCCACCACATTCCAAGTCTTGCGCGACCAGTACTTGTGCCACACATACATCGCCGAGTGAGGCTCGGGCGGAATCTGCCGGTTGATGTGCTCAAACCTCGGCGGCGTGACCTTGCCGATTCGGGCATTGGCTAATTCGCGTATCTTCATCAGGCCTCCCGGTCGATTTCTTTGAGCAAGCGTTGGCAGATTTCATACGCGGCGGCCAGACGAACCGCGCGCACGACTTTGATGCCTCGAATTTGCGCCACCTCGTCGAGCGGACGGTTCATCATTCCGGCAAGTGTCCCGTACCTGTCGAGCAGCGCATTGGCGCTGTCCAGGGCCGAGTACCCTTTTCCTCCGCTGCCCAGGAGGATGGCCAGAAGTTGCGCGTCCGAGCAATTCCTGGCGCCGGCTTCCAGAAGGATGCGTCCTGGTTTCACCGCGCCATCAAAATGCAACCCCCGCCCCCGCGCAAGCGGCATTTTCGACGTGAAAAGACCACTGGCATATTGGCCAAAGTCTGTTATGCTGTCTCCCATTGGATCAGCGCCACGGGAACACCCCAAGTCGAAGCGTGGCCTCCATGGTAAAAATTATTGCAGTTAAATAAATGAGTGTTCGATTTTTGTTTGTTGCCGGCCGCTTGGTTTTCGCGCTGTCCCTGAGCCAGCTTTCTTTCCTCGCCCGCGCCGCCTTGCCAACCCAGGAACCCCCGCCGGCGGAAATGATCGGGACCAGGGAGCCGACCGACGAAAACATCGCCTGGATGTGCGCCGACCTGCTCCAATCCTATCACTACACCCAGCATCCCTTCGACCACGAAATTGCGGGCAAATTCCTCGACCGTTACCTGGACACTCTGGACTATTCGCACCTCTACTTCTTGCAGTCCGACATCAACGGCTTTGATTGCTATCGCACCAATCTCCAGATTCTTACCCTCAAAAGCAATGACATCAACCCGTGCTGGGTCGTTTTTGACTGCTTCATGGATCGCGCCGCCCAACGCGTCAGTTACGTCACCAATCTCCTGAACACCGAGAAATTTGATTTCTCCACCCAGGACCGCTTCACTGTCAACCGCCACAAACTCCCCTACCCCAAAGACATCGCCCAGGCCCGCGAGTTTTGGCGACAGGAATTGCGTTGCGCTTATCTCGACCAATTCCTCTCCTCCCCCGACCTCCAATATACCGGGCCGCTCCGCTTCGACGCCAAATTCGCCACCGTCACGTTGACACGCGACAAATCCCATCCCTTGACCTTCGATTATTTGCCCAAGACCCTTTTGACCAAGGACGGCAACGAGATCGGATGGCTCGACTTCACGGCCAACCAATCCAATGCCACCTTGCGCCTAAACCTCCCCTCGGCCGACAATCTGAGGAAAATCACCAACCACTTCTATGCCGCCTCGGGCCAGGAATTGGGCGACATCACTTTTCGTCGTGAGAAGGCCGAGACCAACGCCTCGACCCACACCCCCGCCACCAACTTCGAAGCCGTCGTTCACCTGGACCAGAAAAACCTCCCGGAGGTTTACAAGGCCATGACCAATCATTACGTCCAATTGCTCAACCGCTTCAAGGAACTGGACACCGATCGCGTCTTCGAAACGTACATGAATTCGCTGGCTCACGCCTACGATCCGCATTCCGATTATATGGGCCATTTATCGGCCGAGAATTTCGCCATTCAGATGAAATTGTCTCTCTTCGGCATCGGCGCTCTGCTCTCCAGCGAGGACGGTTATTGCAAAATCTCCGAACTCAAGGAAGGCCCCGCCGCCAAATGCGGTAAAATCCAGCCCGGCGACCGCATCGTCGCCGTCGCTCAAACCAACGAACCCGCGGTGGACGTCGTCAACATGCCCCTGGACAAGGTCGTCCAGTTGATCCGCGGCCCCAAGGGCACCCAGGTCACCCTCACCCTTATTCCCTTTGACGCCTCCGATCCCTCCGCTCGCAAGGATGTCACCCTCATCCGCGACGAAATCAAATTGGAAGACATGGCCGCCAAAGCCCGCCTTTACGAACAACCCGACAACTCCGGCCGCCCCTTGCGCCTGGGACTGATCGATTTGCCCTCCTTCTACGCCAACACTGAAACTCCCAACATGACCGGCGAGGCCGCCGGCGCGGCCGCCACCAGCACCGCGGCCGACGTGGCACGTCTTATCAAGCGCCTCAAACAGGAGAAAGTTAACGGCATCATCCTCGATTTGCGCCACAACGGCGGCGGCTACCTCGAAGAAGCCATCAAGCTCACCGGCTTGTTCATCCCGGGCGGCCCGGTCGTCCAAACCAAAGACCCCAACGGCGACATCGTCATCGATTCCTGCCGCCGTTCCGCCCCGCTCTACGACGGCCCTCTGGTTATCCTGACCAGCCGCCTCAGCGCCTCGGCTTCGGAAATTCTGGCCGGCGCCTTGCAGGACTATAACCGCGCCTTGATCGTCGGCGATCATTCCACCTTCGGCAAAGGCACCGTCCAAACCATGCAACCCCTCGACGCCTACCTGAAACAAAAACACATGGAATTCGCCTTCGATCCAGGTTCCCTCAAGGTCACCATCAAGAAATTCTACCGCGCCGGCGGCGTCTCCACTCAACTCCAGGGCGTCGTCTCCGACGTCGAATTGCCCTCCATCTGGAATTACGCAACGGAGGAAGTCGGCGAAAGCTCCCTCCCCAACGCCCTGCCGTGCGACGAAGTCACCAGCGCCAACATCATCAACCTCAATCGCGTCCAACCCTACGTCGCCGAGTTGCGCGAACGCTCCAGGGAGCGCGTCGCCGTCAGCAAGGACTTTGCCTCCATCCAGGAGGACATCGCCGAGTTCCTCAAGGACCAGGCCGACAGAAGCATCTTCTTGAATCTGGCCGGCCGCCTCGCCGAGAAAAAGGCCAGGGACCTCAAGGCCCAGGCCCGCAAAACCGAACGCCTGGCCCGCCCCAAATCAAACGAAAAAATCTTTGAAATCACCCTCAAAAACGTGGACCTCGCCCAATTGCAGCCGCCGCCAGTCAAAACAAATTCCGTCACGGCCCTCACGGCCCCCGACCTGGAGGACGAGCTTGAAGCGGCCGCTGATGACGCCAGCCGCGACGCCTCCGCTCTCGATCCCACGCTCGACGAAACCAAGTCCATTCTGGCGGACTACATTTCCTTGATCAACAGGGAGCCCCTGGCCGCCGTCACCACGCACTGACCGCCGCCCTCGCCCGCCATTACGGCAATCATCCGCCCGTGGACGAGATAAAAACGTAATTCTCAATGCTCCACCCAAGCGCCGTAGTCGCGGCATACGATATAACGCACTTTCCAATGCTCCAGCCAAGCGCCGTAGGCGCGGCATCTCTGTAGAACGCAAACCCAAACGAATGATGAGCCCCGTCAGGGGCGACATAGGATTCGCGCAAAGACTATTCCCGATTCTCTCGAAGATTAAGACAGAACTATCCGGGCACAAATATAGTGCGCCCTCCCCCTCTTTTTGAGCGAAGCCGGCCACTGCCATGTTTCCCAATTTTCCACCCCCCCTGGCCGCCGTCACCACGCACTGACCGCCGCCCTCGCGCGCCATTACGGCAATCATCCGCCCGTGGAAGGGCCGGACTCCAGCGTCGCCCCCGTCCGCAACGGGTGCCCCGCCAGAAATTCCCCCGCGCTCATCCGCCGCCCGCCCTCCAGTTGCAACTCCTCCACACGCAACGCGCCCGCGCCGCACCCGATGACCAACCCCCCCCGCCCGGCCTCCAGCACTTCCCCCGGCCGGCCCGCCCGTTCCTCCACCGCCGTCCTCCAGATTTTCAGAAGACGCCGCCCGCCGGGTGCCGTCAAGTACACGTAAGTCCCGGGCCACGGCGTCAGCGCCCGAATCCGGTTGCGCAATTCCCCCGCCCCCCGCGACCAATCCAGCCGCCCGTCTTCCTTGGTGATCTTGCGCGCGTATGTGGCCGACGCCTCGTCCTGCGCCCGCGCCGCGATCTCCCCGGCGCTGTAACGCGGCAGCGTCTCCACCAGCAACTCCGCCCCCAGCGCCGCCAGCCGGTCGTGCAACGCCGCCGCGGTCTCGTCCGGACCGATCGGCGTCGCCCTCTGGCTCAGAATAGCTCCGGTATCGACTCCGCCCGCCATTTTCATGATCGTCACTCCAGTTTCAGTCTCCCCGTTGAGGATCGCCCATTGAATCGGCGCCGCGCCCCGATACTTTGGCAGCAGCGAGGCATGGACATTGACGCATCCCAGCCTGGGCAAATCCAATATCGATTGCGGCAGAATCTGCCCGTAAGCCGCCACCACAATGACCTCTGGCGCCAACGCCGCCAGCCTTTCCCGCACCCCGGGGTCGCGGACTCGCTCCGGTTGCCACGTGGCAAGTCCCGCCTCCGCCGCCAGTTTCTTGACAGCGGTCGGCTCCGCCTTCAGATCCCGTCCTCTCGGCCGGTCCGGCTGCGTCACCACCGCCAGCACGCGGAATCGCTCCGACCCCAGCAGCGCCTGGAGGCTGGCGCGCGCCAGGTCCGCCGTTCCCATGAAAACCAGCGGCAGCGGCTTCACGGCGGCCCTTGCGCTAGGAAGCCCAAAATCTCGCGCAAAACCCCGATCGGCGTCTGCGTCGCGTCGATCCGCCGCACCACCTTCGGCCCGTAAAACTCCAGCACCGGCCGCGTCTCCCGATCGTAGGTCTCCAATCTTTCCCGGATGACATCGATATTGGCGTCGTCAAGCCGGTTCTCGATCACCGCGCGCCGTCGCAGCCGGGCCACCAGCTTGCTCATGTCCGGACAACTGAGGTAAAACACAAACCGCACATCCAGCCGTGCCTGGAGCAACCGCGCCTGATTCACGTTGCGCGGGATGCCGTCCAGCAGCAGCGTGTCGCTCTTTGGATTGAACCGGCCCTCCTTCCGCGCCTGCTCCATGCTCTCCCGCCACAGCCGGATCGTCGGCTCGTCCGGCACCAGTTGCCCCCGGTTGGAATACTCCCGGAATATCCTCCCCAGTTCGCTCTCCGGCCTCAGCTTCCGAAACGCTTCCCCGCTCGAAAAACCGTAGAAACCCGGGATGCTCCCCAGGATTCTCCCTTGCGTCCCCTTGCCGGAGCCGGGCGCGCCGAAAAGGAGTATTGCCCGATATTTCCGCAATCGTCCTTTTGCTTTGGTTGGTCTCATTTGGAATGGGTGCGCTTGTCGCTCAGAATGAGTCCCTGTGCCTTATCTGCACTTCCATGATTTCCGTGAACGGTATCATCTCATCCGCCGTCGCCTCACCGTGGAACACCTGCAGGTCCAGTTCGCTCGGCGTTATGCGCGTGATCCTGCGCCCAACGAAATCCCCCCGCTGCGTCTTGAACAACAGCACCAGGTCCTTCTCCGCTTCCGTCGGAATCAGCCGGAAAAACCCCGCGAATTTCGTCTCAAAAAATCGCCGGTTGAACGAATATTCGCCGCGCGCAAACACCACCGCGTCGGGCAATGCCGCCGCCGGCGTCCCGCCCTGGCCGGCCGCATTTGTCGCGCCGGGCATCGCCAGCGGTCGGCGCTCCCTCGCCGGGCTCGTAGGGCTGGCCGGCTCTTCGCCTGCCGACTCCGCCGCGGCCTCTTCCGCTGGCTGCTCCATGACCACGGGGCTTTCCTCCGGCACAATCTTTGGCGGCATCGCTATGTAAATAATCGGACTCAGCACGCCGAGCAACGGGATGGCCGCCAGCCCGCACACCGTCTGCTTGGCCTGGTGCCGGTATATCGCCACTTCGTAGGCCGCGAATATGTTCGCCCCGTATAGCACCAGCAACAGGAACAGGCCCACGGGACTGCCAAACATTGCCGTCAAGCCCAAATTCCTGCTCGGCCGCGCCGGCTCTTCTATTGGTTTGACCACAATCTCCGTTGCCTTCACCTCCTGAGGCTGGTTCTCCAGCATCGGCTCGATCAGTTCCCTGTCGTGGTCCGTCTTGGCCTCCGCCATCAATTCCTTCAACGCTTCCGGCGTCAATTCCGCCCACGCCGTGCGAGACGGCGACGTGCCATCCTCCGGCTTGAACTGGACGCCGTATTCATTGATCGACACAGCTTCCCCTGTGATCTTCGTTCCATCCGTCAATGGAAACGTGCCCCCGTGAGCCAGGCGCGCTGTCAGTGCCATCGCGCAAAAGAGGATGATTGCAACCCATCGCATCACTCAAACCTCCATAGCAAATGCATCTCCCCAATGAAAGCTAATAAATGATCCCCTCCATTTGACATTCCGCCGCCGCTCTCCATACTCATGTCCGACGCATGGTTCGCTTAAAAGACATCGCGGCTCAGGCGGGCGTCTCCGTCATGACCGTCTCCAAGGCTCTGCGCGGCGCCTCGGATATTGCCCCTCAGACCAAGACCCGTCTCAAGCTCTTGGCCCAGCAATTGGGCTACGTGCCCGATTCCATGGCCCAAAGCCTCCGCAGCCGCAACACCAAACTCTTTGGCCTCGTCCTCCCCAGCCTCGCCGATCCCATCTTCATCCCCGCCATCTCCGCCCTCCAGGAAGGCGCCCACGAACTGGGTTGCGATCTCATCCTCGCCCAATCCCTCAACGTCCCCGAACGCGAAGAAGCCTGCATCCGCCGCCTCCTCTCCCGCCGCGTGGACGGCCTTTTCATTGCTCCCGCCTACCGCCTGGCGCCCGCCGCCCCCATTTACGATGAACTGCTCCAACGTCAGGTCCCCGTCGTCATCCTCGGCCAGCGCGCCCCATTTTGCTCCCAATTCTTCAACGTCGAATCTGACGACCTCTCCGCCAGCTCCCGGATGACGCGCCACCTCTTGGACCTGGGCCACAAACGCATCGCCTTCCTCTGCGGCCCGCAAGCTTCCCCCTGCGCGCTCCAACGTCTCGATGGCTATCGCCGCGCCCTTCGTGAAAACCAAATCCAGCCCGACGACCGCCTCATCTTCGCCGCCGGCTCCACCCTCGAAGATGGGGAAAAAGCCGCCTTGCAGGCCCTCAACGAATCCTTCGCCGCCACGGCCATCCAGGCCGTCAACGACCTCGTCGCCATGGGCGCTGCCAACGTCTTTCTTAGCCAGGGCATCCGCATCCCCGCCGACCTTTCCGTCGCCGGTTTTGGCAACGTCTTCCTCTGCGAACACTTCCGTGTTCCCCTCACCACCATGCGCCAGCCCAAACTGCGCCTCGGCGTTGCCGCCCTTGAAATCATGCAAAAACTCCGCCGTGGCGAGCGTCCCGAATCCACTTCCTTGTCCGCCGAACTCATCATCCGTTCCAGCACCGCCCCTCCCAAACCCCCACCCCCCTCGCAATCCCCCTCCCCGTCTTAATCTCAATCCTAATCCTAATCTTAATCTTAATCTTGACACCCCCCTTGACGCCAAATGTCCTCCGATGATCCCAATCAAACCCCCGTGCCCCTCCCCATCGACGGCGTCCTGGACCTGCACACCTTCAACCCCAGGGAAATCGGCGGCCTCGTCCCCGTCTGGCTCGATGAATGCCGCCAGCGTGGCATCTTGGAAGTTCGCATCATTCACGGAAAAGGCATTGGCAACCTCCAGCGCACCGTCCACGCCATCCTCGCCCGCCGCCCCGACGTCGTTCGTTTCTCCTTCGCCGCCGCCCACTACGGCGGCCGCGGCGCCACCATCGCCACCCTCCGCGCAGATCCCGCCGCCTCCTAGCCCCGCTTTCGCAACCGGCAGTGGTTAATACCTCGATTATCAATAGGTCATGCGCGTCCCAGTCGCAGCCCCGTTAGGGGGAATGGCGCTTACATAAGACGTAAGACATTGATTCATAAAAGGTTGTGTGCGTCTATGCCCCCCCGCTGGGGCTTTAATCCTCTGGATCCCTGGGTTCCACAAAGCGCCTTTACGGCGCTGGAACGCCATCCTGAACCCGGAACCGACTTTGCCGCTTGCAGCGCCGTAGGCGCGACCTCGGTGTAGAACCACACCGAAAAAAATCATTCAGCTCCGTCAGGAGCGCCATATCCCGGGTATAAGGCCGAAACCCACGCTTTTTTCGGTCGTATGCCGGCTGCGATCTTCTCCTGCCTTCCAGATCTCCGTTTTTCAATCCCAACGGGATTGGATCATTCAGCCCAGTGGTTGGCCCGAGTCTCAGAGGGCCTACCCTGGGTCACGGCAATTATCACCACAAAACCCTGAAGGGGTTTAATCAGTTACTTTGGTGCCATCCCCAGAACTTGCGCATCTTCGACCCGGTTTTTCCTTCTCCGTTCCCTCCGTTTCCTCCTGTTCAACTCCTTTTTCACCTTACCCTCTCTCCATCAACCACTTAGACCAAAATCACCCCGCCCGCACCCGCTCCCCAAAAAAATTTTCAAAAAACTGCGTTTTTTCCCCCAGTCGGTTTTTTGCCTAGGTGAAAATGTGATCAAGTCGTGCGCGTGAGCACGAACTTGCTTGCCCGCCGGAGCCTCGGCAAAGGCGGGTGCATCGCTTGGGAATCCCTCCCAGGCACCGGCCAATGCCTGCCTCGCCGTCCCTTCGGCGAAGCCGGGTGGCCCGCATCCCAACTATGATATGAAAACAAAAATCACCATCATTGTCCTCGCCGCCGGCCTTCTTTGTGCCGGCTGCTCCACCACCCTCACCCTCTCCGGCCAGCTCCAGCGACCGGGCCAGACCATCGGCGGCTCCCTCTCCGCCTCCACCAACGCCCTCACTCTTTCCGGCGACTATCAAACCGGCTCCACCAACGTCACCGGAACCATCGGGGTGCAAAAATGAAACCGTTCCAATCATTCCTTTGCGTCCTCACTCTGGCCGCCGGTTGTGCTTTGCCACACCGCCAGGCACAGTCCGTCCACCTCCTGGAAACCTTCGACCGTCGCCCCGACGGCCTCGTCCGCCGCGAATCCTGGCGCGACTCCGAGGGCGGCGGTGGATTCTTTCTCTTCACCGACCCGCAGGTTCAGGCCATGTCCGCCATTCACACCAACCAAACCGCCCTGGGCGGCGGCTCCGCCTTCACTGCCGGCGCCATGACCGTCCTGGTGGACACCAATACCGACAAAATCATCGGCGTCATCGGCACTGCCGCCGGCAACGTCATCGGCGCCGCCGCCAAATCCGCAATCAAATGATCCTGCGTCCCCCCTCCTAATCCTAATCCTAATCCTAATCCTAATCCCCTCTGATGAACCCCCCCATCTCCAACCAATATGACCCGGCCAATGCCGCCGCACTTTGCGCCGCAAGCCAGGCCGCCTATTCGCCGGGGCCGCTCTCCCCCGCCGCTCAAATTGACAACTCCCAAACCGACACTCGCGTCATCGCCTTCCGCGACTCAGGCGACCTCATCGTCGCCTTTCGCGGCACCCAGGACCTGCGCAACTGGCTCACCGACCTGGATTGCCGCCTCGTCCAACTCGACTCCTTCCGTGTCCATCGCGGCTTCCACGCCGCCCTCCAATCCGTCTGGCGCGACCTCCGCACGACCCTCTCCGATCTGGCCCCGCGCCGCCTTTGGTTCACCGGCCACAGCCTCGGCGGCGCTCTTGCCATGCTCGCCGCTCACCACATCGAGACGACTGCCACAGACCTCGTGGCTGGCGTTTACACCTTCGGCCAGCCCAGAGTCGGCGACGCCCGTTTCCGCGACGCCTGCGACCGCCTCCTCAAACCCCGCGCCTTCCGCTGCGTCCACGCCGCCGACATTGTCCCCCGCGTCCCCTGGCTCCTGGCCAGCTTCCGCCACGCCGGCCACGAAATCTTTTTTCCGCGGCCCCAAATTACAAATGACAATTTCTCAATGACCAATTCCAAATGGCGTTTCGACCCCGTCTGGTTTCAAAAGCTCCCCTATGACCTCCTCGGCCTGACCGCCGAATGCACCCGTGGCAAACTCGCCCTCATTGCCGATCATCACATCGACACTTACCTCAACCTCTTCCAGCCCTCCGCGGTCTCCGCGGCTCATTGCAACCCATGATCCTCGCCGACATCACCAACTCCGAACTCGGCGCCTGGCTCTACTCCGCCGCCACCGTCGCCCAACTCGCCGCCACCGTCACCGTCCTGGTCACCATCAACTCCAGGCAGCGCCGCGAAATCTCCTTCGCCGGCGAGCCCGTTGACAAAAAGGATTTCGATCGCCACGTCGCCGAAAATGCCGCCGTTCACACCCAGCTCTTCGCCAAAATCGGCGGCGCAGAACGCGGCATCGAATCCCGCCTCGCCTCTCGCATGGACCGCTTCGAATCCGATTCCACCGAATCCCGCCGTCTCATCCATCAGGTCATCAACGCCATTGGCAACGACGTCGCCGCCCTCAAAAAGGAAGCCGAACTCGCCAACCAGCGTGCCTTCCAGATGGATTCCAAAATAGACCACCTCATCGAAAGAAAATGATGACATCCAGCACCCAACTTTATCTCAGCCAGGTAAGAGTGTGTTTTAAAAAGGTGACAAAGCGCCGCGTGGGGGCACGCGGCCCGCGGGAAACGACCGGAATTCCAGTCTTTTGTAGGCCCGGTCCCCTGACCGGGCGATTTGTATCACAGGCTCTCCGTCCGCCTCTCTTCTCCTTTCCTGTGCTCGCGCCCCCCTTGCGTACAAAACTTTGTCCCACCTGGGTCAAAGTTTCGTCACAACCTTTCAACAATCAACTCTAATCCCTCATTCTTTCAACTCTAATCCTCACTCCCCATGATCTCCAACGAACAACTCGAACCCCTTCCCCGTTGTCGCGCCGCTGGCCTACAAAACTTTGTCCCACCTGGGTCAAAGTTTCGTCACAACATTTAAATCATCAACTCTAATTCTAATGTTTTCAACTCTAATTCATCGTTCCTAAACCCGCCAACCCTATGATCTCCAACGAACAACTCGAACTCTTCCGCGACGCCCTCCTGCGCTCCCTCAAAAACGCCCGCTCCACGGGCATGAACCTCTTTACACTTGAAATCGCCCTCCGCTCCTGCGGCTTCCGCCATTTCTCCCTCGACGAACTCCAAGGCGAACTCCAGTACTTCTGCGACAAGGGCTTCGCCGTTGAAATCCTCAAATCCCACTCCCGCGCCTACAAAATCTGGCGCATCACCGCCGCCGGCATCGACGACCTCGAACAGAAAGGACTCTGATCATGAACCCAGCCTCCCCGCTCAACCGCCCCCGCAAATCCCGTTGCGACACCTACCTCAACTCCCTCTCCGCCGACGACCGCCAAAAGGTCCACGCCCTCTTGCTCAACCCCACCGTCAAGCTCGTCGATGCCGTCCTCCAGATTCCCCCCTGGGGCCCCGGCCGCCGCGCCGGCAAGCGCCTTTCCCTCACCTCCCTTTGCAACATCCGCCACAAACTCCGCCTCGAATCCCTCGTCATCGAAGCCGAATCCAACGTCCGCCTCAAAACCGATTTCGACAAACTCTCCAACCTCACCTCCCTCGCCCCCCGCGATCCCGAACTGGCCATCGACCTCGCCCTCTCCATGATCGCCGAGGAAGTCATCGCAAAAACACTCCACCAACTCGACACCAAGGATCGCAACGTCTCCATGCGCCTCCTCCTCAAGCGCGCCGACCAGCGCCGCTGGGACCGCAAAATGCAATTCCTCGAAGACCAGGCCAAAGCACCCGCCGCCGCTCCTCAGCCCCCGCCCCTCACCGAGGACGAAAAATGCGCCAAAATTAAAGCTGTCTTCGGAATGTAACTATGCTCCCTGAAAACGCTCTCCCCCCGGACATGCCCAGGTTCATCAACTCCCTGGACCTGCTCCTGCCCTACCAGATCAAATGGGCCTACGACCCGTCCAGGTGGAAGTTCGGCCTCATGGCTCGCCAGGTCGGCAAAGACCACGCCTCCGCTGAAGAGGGCATCCGCGACTGCCTCCACTTCGAGTCCGACAAAAAAAAGACCACCTGGCTTATTGCCGCCCCCTCCGAACGCCAGTCCCTCGAATCCCTCGACAAATGGAAAGAGTGGGCCGCCGTCTATAAATTGGGAATCGACGAATTCCAGGAGGTCCGCTCCAGCGGCGCGGAAGCCCTCCTCAAATCCGCCACCATCACCTTCCCCCGCGGCTCCCGCGTCATCGCCGTCCCAGGCCGCCCCGACACCGTCCGCGGCTACTCCGCAAACATATTATTGACAGAATTCGCCTTCTTCGAGGACCCCGACGCCACCTGGCGCGCCATCCTCCCCAGCATTACCAACCCCTTGCGCGGCGGTGTCAAAAAAGTCCGCCTCATCACCACCCCCAACGGCATCGGCAACAGAGCTTACGACCTCTGGCTCAAAAACTACCACCCCGACATTACAACCCCTAATCCTAATCTTAATCTTAATCTTAATCCTACTCCCCCTCCCACCTCCTCCCAATGGTCCTGCCACCTCGTCGATATCCACACCGCCGTCCAGCAGGGCCTCCAACTCAACATCGACGAACTCCGCGACGCCATCGACGACCCCGAAGGGTGGGCCCAGGAATTCGAGTGCCAATTCCTCGACGTCCAAGCCGTCCTCCTCCCCTACGACCTTATCGCCACCTGCGAAAGTCCCGACACCCCCGCCGCCCCCTCTCCCGATTTCTGGCTAACCCGCCCTCCCTTCCAAGTCGTCCTGGGCATCGACTTCGGTCGCCGCCGCGATCTCACCGTCTCTTGGGCCTTGGGCAAACAGGGCGACGTTCTCCACACCCTCGAAGTCCTGGCGCTGGAAAAAATGCCCACACCGCAACAGGTCGAAATCCTCTCCCCCCGCATCGCCGCTTCCGCCCGCGTTTGCTTCGATTACACCGGCCCCGGCATCGGCCTCGGCGACTACCTTGTCAAGCAATTCGGCGAATGGAACCCCGCCCGCCACAAAGCCGGCAAAATCGAACTCTGCTCCTTCACCAACGCCTTGAAAGTCGAGATCTTCTCCAAGCTCCGCATCGCCTTTGAAAAACGCGCCCTCCGCGTCCCCGTCAACCGCGCCATTCGGGAGGACTTGCACAGCCTCAACCGTGTCGCCAGTTCCAGCGGTCAGATCACCTATCGCGCCCCGCACACTGCCGACGGCCACGCCGACCGCGGCACCGCCTTGGCCTTGGCCTTGCGCGCCGCCTCCGACGCTCCCGTCTCCCCCGCCTTCTCCAAAATCGAAATCCGCCGCCCCGCCGACCCCTCCATCCCGCTATGACGCCCCTCCCCTCCCCTCCTAATCTTAATCTTAATCCTAATCTTAATCATTAGACATACGATTAGGAGATTAAGATTAGAATTGACCAAACGTCCCCGAAAGTGACCCACCCCCTCCTCTTTCCA
>JBEKSF010000114.1:0-20190 GCA_049517295.1 Verrucomicrobiota bacterium | reverse complement strand
CTGGCCTTCGAGATACAAGCAACAGTTGGTTGCCGTGTAGGTCAGGCAGATGTTATGCCAGTCGCCGGCGTCCAGATCAATGGGAGCGTCAAAGACAAATTGGTTGGTGCCCTCGGACTGGGCGATGAAGACGAGGTTGCTGGCGGACGGATCAACGGCCAGCAGCCAGCAGCCGGCCGAAGCGTTGGTGGTGTAAGCGCCGATGTCCAGCAAGGCGGCCCAATCTCCCGGCCCCGTCCCGCCGTCGGCCACGGAGGTGTAATTGGCTTGATACCAAAAGGAAAGAGAGCCGTTGGTCTGGCCGACGATGAGGTTGGTCCAGCCCGACTCATAGACGCCAAGGTCGAGGAAGGCGCAAACGTTGGTGTCAATGCTGAGGGCGGTGCCGCTGTAATCCCAACTTGGCGCGGTGGCGAGGTTGGTGAATGCGCGGGCCGGGTCGCCAAAGACGCTGGACCATGGTGGCCGTTCCAGGGGCCAGAAATTGAGAGCGTCGGACCAAACGGACGGGGGCGGCGGTGGCGGGCCGGATTGAGCCGGGGCAGTGCTGGTGAGAGACACGAGCACGGTCATGGGGAGGAGCCAAAGTGAACGGAGCAGTTTTGGGGTATTCATTTGAATTGAGTATGTAAGGATTTTGGGTGAACTGAGGGCCGGGTGGAAGGGGGAGAGACAGGCACTTCTGTGGCTGACTCATGATTGGAAAATCATGCGAGGTCGAAATGGCCTGGCAGCCAAGTGTTGTTTGAGTCCCCGAAACCCGCCTCATGTTCAGCTTTTACTGTTCATTTGATTTTGAGGCAAGATAAATCGCAATATATTTGACGGCCATCGGTTCACCTGAACCGGGATTGATTTGTATATTCGACATGGCGCCAGAGTAAAAAGTCTTCGTGCGGGAGTTCATTCCCAACTCAATCCCTGTTGCAACGCAAAGGGTTAGCGACGGTTACGAATGCGGCCCGACCGCGAGGTTATTTTGTTCTCGCCCGGCGCGGGATTTTTGCCAAGGATTGGCGGTGTTGTGGCAAAGGCATCCAAACAGAGGTTTTGTCCGGCGGCGCAGCGCCAGATTACATCGGGCGAATGCGGCGAGGGCCGGGGCAGCCGCTATGGCTGCCCAGCAGATTGCGGCTATTCGCCGCTGGCGCCGGACAATTACGAAATGCTTCTGAAGCTGGAGGAGGAAGTCGATGGCAAGTGCATGGAACGGCTCAGGGAAGCGGCGGATCGAAACCCGCAACTGCTCAAAGAAGTGGAAAAGGCGATGGCGTCGCCCAACCTCCACACTTTCCAGGTGCTTTTCCTCTGGCGTCTTTTTTTTGAGCGCGAGGCGGGCGGGTTGACGCTGGCCGAACAGATGGAACGCGAGGGTTTCAGGGGCCTGAAGAACGACGGCCGCGTGATCTTGCGGGCGAAGATGCGGATTCGCGTGGCGCTTCTGGAGGTTCATCGCATTATTGACAAACAACGGCTGGAAGTGGTTGATTTGCTTGCATCCCAGCCGGAGCCGATGTTGGTGTGCGACCGGACCCTGGCGTCGTTGTCCGCGCGGTTCACGCCCATCGTGGGCTGGGTCTATCCGCTGCCGCATTACTGGCGGCTGCACGGCACGGCCATCGTCATGCCGGAGATGACTCAGTTCGAACCGGTGGAAATCATTCGCGAAATCGCGCGCCATCTGGGAGGGCCGGAGCCGGAGGACGCGCTGCGGCTGTGGCTGGCCGGACACTTTGTCCAGGTGGATGAAGCGGTGCAGGCCACCGCCCGCATGAGGCGGCTGCAAATGTTTGCGGGATTGGACGTCCAATATGGCAAGGCTGTTTATGAGCTGCGCGCCCCCTTTGCCGAGTGCCGTGACAACCTTGACGAATTGGCGGAGGTGCTGCATGAGACTCTGTCCGTGGCGGAGCGCGATGAAGGGTTCGCCGAGGCGCGGGTCTGGCTGGCCGGGCCGGAGGCAGTCAAGGTCGGGGCCGGGCGCCCGACGCTGGGGCGGGTGCTGCTGGGGCAATCACACTGCCGCCTGGAGGCCATGAGCGCGGGGAACATGGCGCAACTGCGGAGTCGATTCGAAGCGCAATTGGGCGAGCGAGCGCGGTTTACCGGAGAACTGCGCGATGATATGGCCGCCCGGCTGGCCGAGCGCGAGCCGAAGCCCAATGAGGCGCTGGTTCCGCCAAAACTGCTCGAACAACCCTCAAAAATTCTCATCAGCGCCTCCATCTTGAAGGCACCCGAGGCCGGGGAGTCGGCCGAAGACATCGAAGCCGCGCAGGCGGACGCCTATCATCATGCCTTCCTGGACCAACCTGTTCCAGCCCTGGACGGGCACACGCCGCGCGAGGCGGCGCGCGACCCCGCGCTACGGCCGCGCTTGATTCGACTCCTCAAGCAATTCGTGAGGTCGCGCGACGAACGCAATTTGGAAACCGGGCGCAACGACGATATCAACTGGATGCTGCGCGAACTGGACGCGCGAGAAATTCTGTTTGACGCGCCGCCGCCGCGCCCGCGCCCGCCGGAGTTTGACGAAGACGACGAAGAAGAAGAAGAGGCGGAGGAATTGCCAGGTGACGACGCGGATTTGCCGCTTCCCACGCTTCCGCCGGGGCCGTTTTCACTGGAGGAAGTGCAGGTCCGTTTCAAGACCTCGACGGAGGATGTTGTCAATCACAGCGGTTCGATGAGAGAATTTGACAGCCCCGGCTACCTGGATGACGCCTTCGAACTGTGCGGTGACTGGGTTGGGCCCGAGGACTTCGAGTTTTTGATACCTTTCCTGCTGCAGGCGCGCCTGATTTTGTCGCCCCGCGGATTTGCAATGCCGCCATTGAATTATGACCGGATGGAAGAGGCTTTTGAACAGACACTCAAAGAGATGAGCGCACTGAAACCAGGCTGCGATCCTGACGCCCTGCTCCCGGTTCTGACCGAGGGCAGACAACCGGCGCTGATACAATTCCTCAGCATTGCATTGTCCGATTTTATTTCCGACTCGCCCAAGAAGGAGCGGCCGAAGGACACGGCGGAATTAGGCATGATGCTGGTGTTGAAACACGTGATTGACGAAATGGACCAGGTGCTCCGCGAAGGTCAGGGACGGTTTTGAGCGCCCAAGGGACCGCGCAGAAGCAAGTTCCGATAATGAGGCGTACTGAGGAGTCCGCAAGATAGGCGACAGGAGGCAACCCCTCACCCCAACCCTCTCCCCGCTCCTTCGTCGCGGGGCGAGGGAGAAGATCTGGCAAAATCGGAAGGGACCCTAAGCGGCGGCGCGGCGGGCCTGGCGGTGGGCAGCTTCACAGACGCCGGCAAAGCCGGGCAAAACCAGCCGAGCCTGGTCCATGCGCTGGTGTAGCTGGCTGACCAGGGAATGAGCGCCTACGCGGATCCATTGCCGGTACCAATGCACGGCTTCCTGGCTGATGGCCGGCTCCTCGGCGGGAAGGAAATGATGTTGACGATCGCCGACCAGCAGTTCGCACAGCACGATGGCCGCGCGGTGGCGCGCGGAGCCGGGCGAGTGAGCCTGACGCCATAAAGGAAGGGCGCGGGCGGCCTCCTGGCTGAGCAGCAGCGCCTCGGCCCGCAGCAGGAGGATCGCCGGGTTTTGGGGAAAGTTCTTCACGGCCTCGCCGGTCCAGTTGCGGGCAAACTCCAGACATTCGGGCCTATTGAGCGCGATGCGGCCCCCCAATAGCCACACAGGCGCGTCGGCCGGGTTCTCCGAGGCAAGTTGATTGAGCAGTTTCAAGGCGTCAACGGGACGCCCCTGGGCGGCGTGGAAGCGGGCGAAATCAAACCGAGCCGGGCGCGAGGACGGTTCGTCGGCCAGCGCGGCCTCGAAGGCCTGCCGGGCGGCGTCGGGCTGGTTGAGGGCGGTCAAGCATAAAGCCAGGCAATGGTTGGGGCCGGCGCGGAGAATCCCGGCATTGATCGGGGACAAAGCGGGGAGGCCGCGCTTGGCGACGCAAAGGCGCAATTGTTCGGCGGCCTCGGCCGGCTGATTCAAGTGGAGATGGGCCAGGCCCAGGTTGAAATGTTGCGAGGCGGTCAGGCCGCCGGCATTGGCGAAGGGAATCTGCCACAGATGGACCAGGTCGGAATGCCGTTTGGCGGCCATCAACCGGGTGCTGAGTTGGGTGAGCAGGGTTTCGCGCAATTCGGGCATGACCTGTTGGGCGGGCAAGGTGGAGAGGAGATGGAAGGCCTCCCAATAGCGGTCGATGGCGGCGTCGGATTGGCCGCAGCGGGCCAATTCCAGGCCCAGGCTCATGAGCAGGTTTGGTTCATCGGGCAATTCCTGCACGGCGCGCTCCAGCAGGCGGAGGTTGCGCTGCGGCTTGTTGCGGGCGGCCACCAGGGCGGCGGTGTAGCCGTGATGGAGGAGGCGGGCGTTGCCCAGTTGGTGTTTGAGTTTCCACTGCTGGCAGCGGACGTAAACACTGCTGAAAACCTGCTCGTGAACGCGCCCTACGAAAAACAAGCCTGGCGCGTTGCGGAACAGGCGCATCACGTAGCTGCAGCCGTCTTGCTCGCGGCCGATGTCAATTATTGGAAGTCGATACCCCATGATGTCGGAGGCTTGAATCTCCCGCGCCAGCACCTCCGCCTGTCCGGGCATCAATTCTTCGTCGGCGTCCAGCACCAGCACCCAGTCGCCGGTGGCGTGCTCCAGGGCGGCGTTGCGGGCCGCGCTGAAATCGTCGCACCAGGCGAAATGATGCACTTCAGCACCGTGTTCGGCGGCGATCTGGACGGTGCGGTCGGTCGAGCCGGTGTCCACGACGATGATTTGGGAAGCCAGGGGGCGGACCGAGCGCAGGCATTGGGCGAGGAATTTCTCCTCGTTTTTGGCGATCAAACAAACGGTCAGGCGCGGGGCGGCGGAGCGGAGCAAAGCGGGCGGCAGTTTGAGCCACTCGGGCCTGGGGTTTCCGCGCGGGGCGTGATGGGGAAATTGCTTTGGCGGCGCCCAGCCGGGAGCCAGGCCGCAGGCGTGGCGGGCGCACAGGCGCGCGGCTTCGGCGTCGTTGGTGGCCAGCGCGATTTCGGCCAGGAGCAAATAGGCCTCCGGATGATGAGGCCGTGCGGAAATGGCGGCGGTGGTTGCCTGCCAGGCGGCGGCCCAGTCGTTGTTCTTATGGATCTCCCGCGCCTGGCCAAGGTGGCCGGCCAGGGCACAGGGGGGCAAGACCAGGGCAGGGGCGTTGCGAGGAGTTTTTTTTCGCATTGCCTGGGGCAGCATCTTATCAATCCACAGGCGGCCTCCGAGTGAGGAGGCGTGGCTGCGGCTTAAATCGGGCAGAGGCAATTGCAGCGTCAGTCCGGCGGGCGCGGCGGAGGGCACGTGGCAGGCCTTTTCCGGCGAGGCATCGGAGGGGAGGCCCCACTTGGCTTTGAACACTTCCCAATTGCGGGCGAGGCCGGGGTCGATCTTGGCCGCTTTGGAGGTCTGGTTGCCGGTGAGATGGACGAAAGAATCGACGGCGATGCGGAGGTTGAAGCCGGCCAAAGCGGCGCGCATGCAGAAGTCGTCGTCTTGGAAGTTGGCGCTGCCAAGCTGGGGGTCCAGGCCGCCGATTTTATCCAAAACAGCGCGGCGCAACAACAGGCAGAAGCCAACCAGGCGAGGGGCTTGGGCGGACTGGCCGGCGTGAGAGGCGCTCCAGTGGAGGGCAAATTTCGACAATTCCTCCAGGCTCGAATAATTGGCCGTGGAGAGCAGTTGCGGACCAGAAACCGAGTTGGAGACCGGCCCAACCAGGCCGCAGTCGGGATAGAGTTCCAGGACGGAGAGCATCCGTTCGAGCCAGCCGGCCGTGACGACGGCCTGGTTGCTGAGCAGCAGAAGGGCGTCGCCTTTGGCGCAGGCCAGGCCCAGGTTGTTGCCGGCGGAGACGCCGAGGTCGGGTCGATTGAGAATGACACGCACGTTTTGGCGTTTGGCGGCGTATTGGCGGAAGAACTGTCCGGCGCCGTCGGTGGAGCCGTTGTCCACCAGGATCAATTCGTGGGCAAGCGGAGTGTGCTTTTCGATGGCGGCCAGGCATTGGCGGGTGTCGGCGAGTTGGTTGTGAGCCAGGATGATGATGGAAACGAGCTTGCCGGGGGGCGGGGCATACAAACGCATGGGGGAGGCGGGGGAAATGCCGCACTTGCCGTTTTCGTCAATAATAACGTCCGTGCTGGCCTTTTCGAGCCATTTTTGATGGAAGCGCTGGACATTCTCGCTCACGCGCGGGAATTGTTCCGGGCCGCTTTGGGATTCGTGGTAGATGACCACGCTGGCGGGTTCATAGACGCTGAGCCAGCCGCGCTGCTGGAAGCGCAGGCACAGGTCAACGTCCTCATAACCGTTCCAGTACTGCTCATCGAATCCGCCCGCCTGATCGAAATGCGATTTGCGGGCGAGCATGCAGGCGGCGGCGACGGCCTGATAGACCCGCCGCTGGGTGGAGAGGGGAAAGTCCGATTTTTCCTTTGCGAAGGGGTGAAAGGCCAGCAACGGGTCGTGCCCTTTGCAATCAGCCAGGGCCACGCCCGCGTGCTGAAGAGTGCCATCGGGAAAAAGCAGTTTGGCGCCCACAGCCGCGATCTTAGGGTCTGCCTCGGCCAGGGAAAAGAGAGCGCCCAGCCAGTTGGACTGCGGTTCGGTGTCGTTGCCCAGAAACACGACGTATTTGCCGCGCGCGGCGCGGGCGCCCTGATTGCAGGCTCTTGCAAAACCGACGTTCTCCGGATTGAGAATGACGCGCAGCCGTCCGGCCGACTCCTCAGACCGCAGGAAGGCGGGAGTGCCGTCTGTGGAAGCGTTATCGACAGCAATGATTTCGTGACGCGGAGCCGGGGTGTTGGCGATCAAGGCCCGCAGGCACTGACGTGTCAAGTTGATTTTGTTGAAGATGGGGATGACGATGGAGACCAGCGGCGGTAGTTCGGCGGCCACAGGTGTCCGGCCGGGGAGCGAGGCCATGAGAGCGGCGGCGGCCTGGCGGGCTGGTTCATTTCCAACGGCCTTGGCCAGATCGCAAGCCAGGCGGAGCAAGTGCGCGGCCCGCGCGGGGTCCAGGGCCCGCATTTCGGAGCCGACGTTCAGAAGCGCGTCCAAGATGACTGGCGGATGGCGGGAATTCTCAACGGACTTGACCGCTTCGACCAGCAAACGCGTGGCGGTGTCATTTTGGTTTTGCTTCGCAAAAATGCGGGCCGCTTCGAGTTTCGAGCGCCAGGCGACGACCAGGGGGCCGTCGTTGGCCTGGAAGGCCAGCGCGGCGGTTTTGGCCAGGAGCATCTGCTGGCCCCGGGCCAGTTGCACCAGCGGTTGGAGGGCCGCCGGCACGGCAGCCAGATACGGGCGGATGCCGCGGGCATGATTATGGAATTGGCTGGCGCTTCCAATCGTGGCATCCGGGTTGAGCCGGCGCCAAAAGAGGAATTCCGGCACCACTGTCAACTTAAAGCCGCGCAGGACGGCACGCGCGTGAAATTCCCAATCCTCGCGCGTCAGGACGTCATCCTCGGTGAAACCGCCCAGATTGTCGAAGCAGGAGCGGCGCACCAGCGCATTGGCGTCACCAAAGCAATTGCGGAAGGCACCCACCGCGGCGGGGCCGCCCAGCGGCAGGCAGCGGCTTTTTGCCGCGGTGCTCGCGTTTGGAGCGTCGCATCCCTCAAAACAGTTCATGCCGCAGACGACGATATCCGCCCCGGTTCGCAAGGCCGCCGTCACGAGGGTCGAGATTTCAGTTGGCTCGGCGAAATCATTGTCGTCCATGAAAAGGAGGAAATCGCCCGTGGCATGGCGGGCGGCGGTGTTGCGGGCGGCGCCCAAATGGCGGTTTTGCCGGCGGATGATCAGCCAACCGCGCTGGTCAAAGGCCGGTTGGAGTTGGTCCAAGGCGTCCAGCGCCTCCGTCTGGGTGCTGCCGTCATCGACCAGCACCACTTCCAGATTGGCATAGGAGAGCGATTGAATCGACGCCATCGCCTGTCGGAGAAGGGCGGGGCGGTCAAATGTTGTCAAACAAATACTGACCTTCGGCCAGCGCGGCGGCAGGGGAGCCGTGGCGGGGGAATCCGGTCCCGCGGCGGCCAGGCTCTGATGCCAAGCCGTCCAGGCCAGCTCATTGGCGCGCGGCTCCAGCGCGGGGCGGGCGGGGCTGAAGCCGTCAGTCAGCGCCCTGCTGAGCAGCGAGCACAGCGCGTTGGGATTTGGATCAAAGCAGACGCGAGCGAGGTCGTCCGGCGCGATCAATTCGGGGATGCCGCCGACCCGGCTGGCGGCGAAGGGGATCTGCGCCCCCAGGCATTCACAGACGGTATTGGGGGAATTGTCCAGGAGGGAGGGGATGATCGCCAGGCGATGCGGTTGGCGCAGGAATTCCAGCGCTTGAATCTGGTTGCGGTCAGAGATGATGTCGGTTTTCCAGGGCCAGGGTTGGGCGCGTTTTTGAAGGTAATCCCGCGCCGGTATGCCGTCCACAGTGGCTTCGCCGCCAAGGAACGAAACGGATTGGATTTTGCCCGCGGCGACGGGAGGCAGCCGGTCCAGCGCGTCGCAAAACAGCGCCACACCCTTGGACGTTTGCAGGCGGCCGAAGAAGACCAGCTCGGTGATTTCCCGCGCGCGTCCCGGCGCGGGGGGCAGGGCCAGGCGCGCCGATTGGGGGAGAATGTTCTGTTGCACAAGGCAATGAGCCGGCAGTTCCCAGTCGCGCCGGGAAATCCAGTTCAGCAAGAAGTGGCTTGGACTGATCACCACGTCGGCAAGGGCAACGCTTTGGCGTTCCATGAAGTCCAGTTCCAACTCCGCCAGATCGCCCAGAAACTCCTGGTTGGCGGTTTTGAGCCAGATGGTCATGGAACGCAGGCCGACACAGATTGTGCTGCGTCCGAAGGCCAGGCGCTGATGCTTGGCCAAAAGGGTGAAATAGCCCGGCCCCTGCCAATCTGGAAAATGAATTACGTCGAAGCGGTCGTTTCTCCTGAGCCAATCGTATGTTTCGAAGGATCGGATGACATGATCGGGGCCGTCCAGCGCGGGCGTTTTGATTTCCGGCAGGGGAACCAGGGCGATTGCGTCGCGCTTGTAAGTTTCCACCCACGGTTGCAGTTCGGCTGGCGCCGCGCGCCGCGCACCGACATAAAGACAAGTCACCTGGTGCCCTGCCGCCGCCAAGGATTGGGCGAGCGCGGTGTAGGAGGCGCCGATGCCGCCGTTGCGCGTGGGACCGACAAACTCCTGGCTGGCGATGCAAACCCGGGCGGGCCGCGCTTTGGCGGCGGTCATTATGGGAGGCAATAACGGCAATGACGGAAAGGTGCGCGGCGTGTCGGGAGCGGAGTGGATCGCGCGTGTCGTTTGACCGGACTCATTGAAACCAGAGCCTGAATCGGAGTGGGCTGGGGGAGCGATCATGGTTCAGCCCGGCCCGACGCCGGATCAATCAATGGATTGGAGGAGACTCAGGACGTTCTGGGACAATTGGTTGGCCTGCGCGCCGAGGGCCATGCCGGGCTGCCCCAGAATCCCGTTGCGCAAGGCCTCCGCCGTCTGAACGGCTCCAAGAGAATCCAGGGTCGAATCGGCATCCAGGGTCGATGCCGGCAATTCCGTCAGCCGCTGGAGCGAGGGATCAATCTGGCTGGACGCCGCGTTGGAAAGGGCGGGGGAAGAGGTGGCGGTCGCGCCGCCATCGCTTCTTTTGGCCAGGAGGCTGGCGGGGGCGGAATCGGTGGAGAGGTCGGTGTTAATGAGCATGGTGTCAGTTTAGTTTGGCTGGCGCCGGCACTTTGAGCGCGGCCGGATTGGATTTGTCGGACAATCGCGGAAGCCTGGCGCGCGGTTGGGTCAGGGCCTCCCGGTTGGCCCTTTGGATTTCGTCATAGACCTCCTGGCGGTGGACCGGAACTTTCAGCGGGGCGTCGATTCCGACCTTCACCAGGTCGCCCTCCAGGCGCAGGATCGTAACGGTGATCCGGCCATCAATTACAATGCTTTCGCCGGGCTTTCGGGAGAGAATGAGCATAGGCGTGTCGCGAAGGAGAACATTCAGGAGGCGGGCAAGGGGTGCTGGATGGCGTACTGGGCGGCGTTGACGGGGATGACCTGTTTGCCGACCAAAGTGCGGCGGTGGATGACGATAGGCCCTTTCAAATTGACGGTGGCCTGCCGGCCCTTGCGCAAGGTGACGATATTCAAGACAAAAGCATCGGTGGGATCCGTCAAGCCGAGGAAATCAACATCCTCCTCGCTGATGTCCGGTTGGTAATCCGGCACGACAAACTGCGGCGGGACGACCAGGAAGGCGCGTTTGGCATCGTCGAGCATTTGGAACCACATGAACGGCTCCTCCTTGGGCCTGGTCAACAAGACGTAATTCTTGACGCTTTCGAAGCCCAGCAAGCCAAAGGGCAGTTCAATCACATCATTTCCATGAGTTCTTTGCGTTTCCGGTTCCATCAGTTCTAAAGTATTCATGTACACAGTCGCATCGGCAAGCATTGCTGAGCAAGCAATATGCCACGCCGTTTTTTCCGCCAAATGCGGTCAAATTGCCCGGTTTCCACCCCAAAAACAGGCAAGAATGCTCCGCCAGGCCGGCACGGCGGGAGGAATTTGCCGGGTCAACCGATTTCCAAGGGCGGGGGCGGGCAGTTTGGAATGAAATGGCGGGGCCAGGAATGCGGCCAGGGAGAGCAGGCCAAGGCAACCTCAAGTGCCGCGCTTTCCAGAATTCGCCAATGATTCGGGCCGATAGCATCGCGCCAGCAGGTTGGCATCAGAATAGCTGTGGCACCCCAATTGCAAGGGTAAGAAAATGAACTTGATTTCGACAGCGGCTGAGGGGAGAATCACATTCACGGCTGAATGGGTGTGCGGGCGAGCTTCGCGGCCGGCAAGCAGAGATTTGAGAGCGGAGGCAATTACCTTGGCCTGGATTTCAAAGACGCCCAGATGAGGGCAGCCCGATATGAGTAAGAGAAAATACTATGCGCCAATAATGGAAAAGACGCATGACCTGGATCAAGTGCCTAAGGTGACCGTGCGCAAAAAGGTCCTCCTGCTGGACGATGACATGCCTCTGGCCGAGTTGACGCGGAAAATCCTTGAAGAGAATGGTTACGAGGTGGAAACGGTCGCCGACGGGGTGCAGGGAATAAAGAAGATCATGATCAACGATTATTCGGTCATCCTTTGCGATATGGTCATGCCCAACCTGGCCGGCGACATGTTTTATATGGCGGTCGAACGGGTCAAACCCCATCTGTGCAAGCGGTTTCTGTTCATGACCGGCCATCAGGGAGAGCGGAAAATTGACGATTTTATCCGGAGCGTCCGCGGACTGGTCCTGTGGAAGCCGTTCAAAACGCACGTGTTAATGGAGGCCATGCAGGCGGCGGAAAGCAGAGGGGAGCGGAAATAACGTTACTTGCCCTGGCGCGGCCAATAAAGGAGGCCCGCGCATTCCTGAATTTCGTTGACGGTTGGGGGCCGTGCCATCCACATTTAAGCGCAACATCGGTAAGTACTACCGGGAAACATTAAGAAAGATGTGAAACTATGGCAGTAAAAATTGCAATCAATGGATTTGGACGAATCGGACGGCTGGTCTTCCGCGCGATCGCCGAGCAAGGCATGATCGGCAAGGAAGTCGATGTGGTGGCCGTCGGTGATATTGTGCCCGCCGACAACCTGGCCTATCTGCTAAAGTATGATTCAACCCAGGGCCGGTTCAAAGGCGAGGTTTCCTCGCGCAAATCGGCGCCCGACAAAGTCGAGGACGACATCCTGGTCGTCAATGGCCGCGACATTCACGTGGTCAGCGCCAAGGATCCCACCGGGCTGCCGTGGAACCAACTGGGAGTGCAATTGGTCATCGAATCGACCGGCCTTTTCACCGATGGCCTGAAAGCCAAGGGCCATTTGACCGCCGGCGCCAAAAAAGTCATCATTTCCGCCCCGGCCAAAAACGATGACATCACGGTGGTCATCGGGGTCAATAGCGACAAATACGACCCTGCCAAGCACAACATCATCTCCAACGCCTCCTGCACCACCAATTGCCTGGCGCCGGTGGTGTATGTGCTGCTGAAGGAAGGCTTCGGGATCGAGGAAGGCCTGATGACGACCATTCATGCTTATACGGCCACGCAAAAGACGGTCGATGGCCCCAGCAAGAAAGATTGGAAAGGTGGCCGGAGCGCCGCGATCAACACCATCCCTTCCACCACCGGAGCGGCCAAGGCCGTGGGTCTGGTTTGCCCGGAGGTCAAGGGGAAACTGACCGGCATGGCATTTCGCATCCCGGTGCCCACCTCCTCGTGCGTGGATTTGACGGTGCGCACGGCGCGGGACACCAGCTACGCGGAAATCTCCGCCGCGATGAAGAAGGCCAGCCAGACGTATTTGAAAGGCATTCTCGATTACACGGAGGACGAGGTCGTGAGCACGGATTTCATTCACTCGCAGTTCTCGTCCATCTTCGACCAGGGGTCGGGCATCGAACTGAACAAGCGGTTTTTCAAATTGATCAGTTGGTATGACAATGAATGGGGATATAGCTGCCGCGTGGCGGACCTGGTCAAATTCATGATCGCCAAGGGGATTTAGTCCTCCATGCGCATCATTGGCGGAAGGGCGGGCGGGGCGATTTTACGCGCGCCCAAAGGCCTGGAGGTGCGGCCCACGCCCGACCTCGTGCGGCAGGCGGTTTTCAACAGCCTCGGCCCGCGCGTCGTTGGGGCGCGGGTGCTGGAACTGTTCGCGGGCACGGGCGCGTTGAGCCTGGAGTGCCTGAGCCGGGGGGCGGAGGGCGCGCTGTGCGTCGAGAAATCCAGCCGGCACGCTGAATTCATCCGCCAGAACCTTGCTCGGGCGGGCCTGCCGGCCGCCGCATTGGGAATCCGGGTGCAGGAGGCCTTCGCCGCCATCCGGCAATTGGCAGCGGCCGGTCAGCAATTCGATTTGATACTGGCCGACCCGCCGTATGGCGTGAAGAACATCGGCCGGCGCTCGACTTCCCTTGCCCAGCAACTGCTGGACGATGCGGCATTGCCGCGGCTCCCGCGGCCCGGGGGCCTCTTCATCCTTGGCCACACCAAGCGCGACACCCTGAGTATTCCGCCCCTGTGGGAGGAAATCAAACTGCTGAAGCACGGGGACAGCATCATGCGTTTTTTGCGCCGGCGCGACGAAGCGCAAGGCGCGCTGGCGGGTTAGGTCAGGCTGCCAAGAATCAAGCCCGGGAGGGTGGATGTGCGCATAACGGACACCCTCGTTTGAACGACTGTGCCGCTTTGTTGCTGAATGGCTGGTTTATGCCACAAACGCGGGCGCCGAGTCCATCAAAAAAGACTGGCGCGGGGGGCGACGGCGCGGTTGGCCGCAACCTTATGCCCGTTATCCTGGATCTCGCGCGGAGAAGGCGGAGGGCGCAGAAACCGGCAAGCCTGGACTTGAGGGGAACCTTGACTTGGACCGGGGTCACATTGACTTGGCTTGACTGAGCCTGACTTCTTCTTGACGGCTCGGAGCCATGGAAGGGTCTAAGACTATGACTATGAGGAAGATGCGGCTCAATCAGCGATACCTTGACCAACCTTGACCGGCACCTTGATTGACCTTGACTTGGCTTGACTGACGTTGACCCGGCGCGACGGGGCGGGCGTCACTTCCCGATATTTCAAAGAGCAAACCGACACATCACCGGCTAATGTCCCATATAATAATGGGAATGTCAAGCGGGTTTTGGGAGTTATTTTCGGGGTTTGGCGCGGGAAGTTGGAAAAAGGCGAAAAATGACTGGATGGGAACGCTGGAATGCCTTGATGGGGAGGGGTTTATGAGGGTGGGGTCCTCCGGGATTGCTCTCCCTTGTCAAAGCTACGGCTAGGTGGCTCTTTTGGATTGTCTGGAAGGGGGCTTTGCTTAGGATATGTCCGATATGGCGGTGCCCCCGGATAATATGAAGCAATATAACCGCGCCGGGTCTGGCGGTAATTGTGATCGCGGCGTTGCAGGACACGCAGCCGCCAAAGCTGTGGAGGACGGCGGATGAACAGTTTTCTGAAAGCACGGACGGACACGGACGCTACACGGACAAACACGGACGGACACGGACATGGGAGGAACAATGAGTGAGCGGGAGAAATTGATTCCCCCGCACGGGGGCTACCGGAAGTTGAAGAGCTTCCAGGTGGCACAACTGACATACGATGTCACGGCGCGTTTCTGCGAGCGCTACATTGGGAAGGGCAGCAGGACACGTGATCAAATGGTGCAGGCGGCGCGGTCGGGGGTGCAGAATATCGCGGAGGGCAGCCAGGCCAGCGGCACGTCCAAGAAAACGGAACTCAAGCTCACGAACGTGGCCCGCGCCGGCTTGGAGGAACTGCGCCTGGATTATGAGGATTCTCTGCGGCTGGGTGGGTTTGCGCAGTGGCCACCAGAACACCCGGCGCTGATGCGCTTTAAGGCCAAGCGTTGCGCCACGCTGGAGCAGGTGCGGGCGTGGGTGGAGGAGGAACGCCACGGGCTGGCACGGACGAACGCGGACAGGCAAGGACTGGACACGGCAAGAAAAGCGTCCGTGCCAGTGTCTGTGCAAGTCCGTGAACGTCCGTGTAGGCCCGGTTCGGGGGAATTGGTGGCCAATGCGGCTCTTTTACTGGTGAACCTGGCGTGCCACCTGCTGGACAAACAAATCGCCGCCCAGGAGAAGGCATTCGTGGAACAAGGCGGCTTCACAGAACGTCTTTACCGGGTGCGGAGCCAAAGGAGAGGCCATGCCTAAATGAACAGCTTCATTACGTTTATGATTCGGCTGGGAATTTGAAATACCGCACGAACAATGCGCTGATCTCGAGAACTTCCAGGTGAACAACTTGAATGAATTGACGACCAACACCAACGGTGGCACGTTGACCGTCGTGGGCACGACGACTTCCCCAGCCACGAGTGTGACGGTGAACGGCGGCAGCGCGACCCTTTATGGCGACGCGACGTTCGCCGCCGCGGGCCTGCCACTGACGACAACTTATACCGCCACCGCCCAGGACAGCTACGGGCGGCGCAGTGGCGGGCCGAAAAGTCCTTGGAACCAAGTAAAGTGCCTGCATCGTGGCTATCGTTGGACGAAATACGTGATTCCGAGGACTGACCCGAATGCCTCACTTCGCCCTCCCATGGACCGCAAAAACAGCAAAATACAAGGACTGACCCGTCAGCCTCCAGGGTTAGCTCTATGCGCTCCATGCGCTCTTGTGATTATTCTGAAGCCTCTTCTGGTCTGCCACGATCTTCGTGTCGAGTATAAAATATTAAAGAGCCTTCAGAATCATTCAACGCCGACTCCTGAAGGCATCGGGGTCGCATCTTAACATTTGATTCTGCTGAAAAATGGCTTACTTCCGAGGGCGGCGCTTCCTGAGACGGGCGGGCGCCGGGGAAGGCCGAGGGGTCAATCCTTGTATTGTGCTGTTTTTCGGAGTTCATGGAGAGCCGAAGGGTCCTCGGAACCAAGTAAAGTGCCTGCATCGTGGCTATCGTCGGGCGAAATACGTGATTCCGAGGACTGACCCGAATCCTTCACTTCGCCCTCCCATGAACCGCAAAAACAGCAAAATACAAGGACTGACCCGTCAGCCTCCGCGTCGGCCTCGCGGGGTGTGAGACAGAATTCTTCAGGTGACGAAAAAGGGTCCCCTCTCTCCGGCTCTCTCCCCGCACGCGGGGAGAGAGGGCGAACGTGACCCCAAAGGAGTAAATTGGGTCGCATATACTTCTGTCTCGCAAAAACCGGTCGGCGAAGAATTCTGTCTCACACCGTTCAGTCCGAAATCGCTCCTTGTTGCATCTCAAAGGGGTTGGCGACTGATACAAACGCGGGCGCCGCGTCCATCAAAAAAGACTGGCGCGGGGGGCGACGGCGCCTAATATCGGGCGGTGCCGCGCGGGCGAAATCGACCAGCGCCGCCAAGATATCGCGTGATATGAATTTTGCCGTGCTCCAGTTTCCGGCCTCCAATTGCGACCAGGACGCGCTCCACGCCGTCACGACCGTGCTGGGGCACTCGGGGCGGTTTGTCTGGCACAAGGAGGATTCGCTGGCGGGATTTGACGCGGTCATCATCCCCGGCGGTTTCAGTTACGGGGATTATCTGCGGACGGGGGCCATTGCGCGCTTAAGCCCGATCATGGGGGCGGTGCGGGCGTTCGCCGCCGCGGGCGGGCCGGTGCTGGGGATTTGCAACGGGTTCCAAATACTTTGCGAGGCGCAACTGCTGCCGGGGGCGCTGATCCGCAACCGCTCGCTGCAATTCCGCTGTGAGCATGTCTTTCTCAAAACCGTCAGTCACGATTCTCCCTTCACGAACAGAATCCCCGCCGGAAAAATCCTGCGCGTGCCGATTGCGCACGGGGAGGGCTGCTACTTCGCCGAGGAAGGCACGTTGGAGGAATTGGAACACAATGGACAGATTCTCTGGCAATACTCGGACGCCGGCGGCGAACTGACCGAGGGGTCAAATCCCAACGGTTCGCTGCGGAACATCGCCGGCATTTGCAACCCCGCACGCAACGTGGCCGGGCTGATGCCGCATCCGGAGCGGGCGAGCGAAGCATTGCTGGGCAGCGCGGACGGGCGGCTGATTTTCGAGAGTTTGGTTTGCTGGGTGGAAAAGCGGACGGTTACGGCAGTGGCGCCGTGATTTAAGGCGGCAGCAATGCAAACGGAGCATCGCTTCAGCGTTCAGGACTATTACCGGATGGCGGAATGGGGTGTGCTCAAGCCCGGCGCACGGGTCGAGTTGCTCGACGGAACGATAATTGACATGGCACCGATCGGGCCGTTTCACTGTGGAGTAGTCAACCGGCTGAACCGGATTTTCACCGAACACTCAGAAGAGAGATGGATCACATCCGTCCAAAACCCGGTGCGCCTGGATGACCATTCGGAGCCGCAGCCGGACATGCTCCTGCTCAGGCCTTCGCCGGACGATTACACGAGCCGTCATCCCCGGCCGGAGGAGGTTTTTCTACTCGTTGAGGTCTCGGACACAACGCTCGAGACGGATCGCGAGAGGAAGCTGCCCGCTTATGCGCGCGCGGGAATTGCCGAGGTTTGGATTGTCAATTTGGACGAACTGACGGTTGAAGTTTTCCGCGAACCAAACTTCACCGGCTACGGCGCCAAAGCCATTCTGCGCGCGGGCGGCACAGTCCATCCGCAAGCTTTCCCCGACGTGACGGTCGATGTGGCCGAACTGCTAAGGCGATAAACTTCGCTTTTTCTTTACCTTGCCAGGTTTTGGCCTAAACTGCGGGCATGGTCTCGCTGGAATCCAACAAGCTGTTTCGTGACTTGACACCGGACGAACTCGGGCAATTAAGACGCGTCACGCGTGAAATCAACTACGCGGCCAAAGAGACGATCTTCAAGGAGGGCGACGCCGGGGACGGGGTCTATTTCGTGAAGGAAGGTTCGGCGCAGATTTGCGCCGTGGTGGGCCACGCGGATTCAAAAGCGCTCTCGCGCGTAACGCCGGGCGATTTGTTTGGGGAGATGGCGGTGATGGATAATGAAAACCGTTCCGCAACCGTCACCGCCGAGGAACCGACCACCGTTTATTTCATTGCGCGGTCGGATTTGCTGGACCTGGTGGAGCGCATCCCGCGGCTC
Organism: Verrucomicrobiota bacterium; assembly: GCA_049517295.1. GTDB lineage: Bacteria > Verrucomicrobiota > Verrucomicrobiia > Limisphaerales > Palsa-1400 > JBEKSF01. The sequence continues at coordinate 2,503 of JBEKSF010000114.1, read as the reverse complement.
TCCGGCGCGCTGGTGAAGGAGATCACCCGGCGCTTGCGTGATTTCAACCGGCAGTACGTTCGGGAGGTCCTGGAATCCGAGCGCCTGGCGCTGGTCGGGCGCTTTGCCAATTCGATCGTACACGACCTGAAAAACCCTCTCAACATCATCGGCATCTCGTCGGACATGGCGTGCATGCCCTCGGCGACCAACGAGTCGCGCCAGCTCGCCAAAGTGCGCATCCGCAAGCAAGTCGAGCGGATCAACAACATGGTCAATGAACTGCTTGAATTCGCCCAGGGCGCCCACACGAACTTCGTTTTGGCGCAGGTCGATTACAAGACGTTCGTGGAGCAATTGATCGAGGAGATTCAGCCGGAGGTCGCGATCAAATCGGTGAAAATCGAATATGTCAACGCCCCGCCTTCGACGCTGGTGCGGATCAATCCGCAGCGACTTTCGCGGGTTTTTCACAATTTGATTGGCAATGCCGCCGACGCGATGTCCGGAGGCGGCACGATCAAAGCCAGTTTCAGCCGGAGCGAGACGGAAATCTTCACCGAGTTGGAGGACTCCGGCAAGGGAATCGCGCCGCAAATCCTCGACCGGCTCTTCCAGGCCTTTGCCACATACGGCAAGGCCAACGGCACGGGTTTGGGCCTATCGATTTGCAAGAAGATCGTGCAAGACCACAAGGGAAGGATCTACGCGCGCAATGTTCCCAATGGCGGCGCTGTGTTCGGTTTCACCTTGCCGTTGGCTCCCCAGGCGGCCAGATCCAAGCCGGCTTCGTAGTCCGTTGGCGCGTGGAAGATGAACCGCATACGTCTGTTGCCGGAGCAAGTGGCCAATCAAATCGCCGCGGGCGAGGTGGTTGAGCGGCCCGCCAGCGTCGTCAAGGAATTGGTGGAAAATTCCCTCGACGCGCACGCCGGACGGCTCACGGTCGAAATCCAGGCCGGTGGGCGGAGCCTCATTCGGGTGACCGACGACGGGGAGGGGATGAGCCGCGACGATGCGTTGCTGTGCCTGGAGCGCCACGCCACGAGCAAAATCCGGCGGGCGGAAGACCTGAGTTCGATTGCGACGATGGGGTTTCGCGGAGAGGCCCTGCCCAGCATCGCCAGCGTCTCGCGTTTTGTCCTGGCCACGCGCGAGCGCGGCAGCGATTCGCCGGAGGGCACCCAGGTGATCGTCAACGGCGGCAAAATCGCGGCCGTCAGGGCCTGTGGCAGCGCCGCTGGCGCCAGCGTCGAAGTGCGGCAGCTTTTTTTCAACGTGCCGGCGCGCCGCAAATTTCTGCGGGGCGAGGAAACCGAATCGGCCCACATTCAGCATTACTTGACGCTGGCGGCGTTGGCGCATCCCGAGGTGGCGATGGAGTTTTTCAAGGATGGCCGCGCGGTGTGGCAATTGCCGGCTGTCAAGACGGGCGACAAGCTCCAGGCCTTGCGCGAGCGGATGCGCACGCTTTCCGGCGGCGGCGGCGATCTTCTGCCGGTGGATTTCTCCGCCGAACTTCCCGCCATCGGCGAGGAGGAGGGGGAGGAGCCTTCCACGCCGGCGTCGCGCCTTGCGGTTTGGGGATTTATCGGGCCTCCGGGCGTATCGCGCGCGACCCGCCAGGACCAGCACGTGTTCGTCAACCGCCGTCCGGTGGAAAACCGCGGGATCAACTTCGCGCTGTTGGAGGGCTATCACACGGCGTTGATGAAAGGCCGCTACCCGGTCTGCTGCCTGTTTCTGGAAACCGATCCCGCCGAAGTCGATGTCAACATTCACCCGGCAAAACGGGAGGTGAAATTTCATCGGGAGAAGGCGGTCCGGCTGAACCTGGCGTGGGCGGTACGGGAGGCCTTGCTCCAGTTCCACGCCGCGCCAGGCGTCAAGACGATGGCAACGCCAACCGTCCCGCCCCCGCCGGCGCCGCCGGCCCCGCCGCCCCGGCGCGAGCGGCTTGATTTTCCAGACCTACCCTCTTCGCCGCCGCCAGTTCCGCCTGGTGTCGTCGTCGCGCCCGCGGTTGCCCGGCCGCCGGCGGTGTCTGCGCCGCCCGCGCCGCCCGCCGGGGACCATCCGGCGGGGTTGTTGGGGGTGCCATTGCGCTTGGTGGGCGTCATTGGGCGTCTGTATGTCGTGCTGGAGTCGGACCGGGGGCTGGTGCTTTTGGACCAGCACGCGGCGCACGAGAGGATACTCTTCGAGCAAATGCTGAGGCGATTGGAGGAAAGCGGCCCCGGCCCGTCGCAACGGCTGCTGTTGCCGGAGACAGTGGAGTTGACGGCGCGGGACGCCCAGTTTTTGCGGGAGCAGTTGCCGGCGCTCACGCGGCTGGGCGTGGGCTTGAGCGAATTTGGAGAGCGGACGTTTCTGCTGGACTCACTGCCGCCATTTGTCAAGGCGGGCAACCCGCGTCAATTCATATTGGCGTTGGTGGATGAGTTGAAAGCGGCGGGGCAGGGGATCAACGCGTTGCGATTGGGCGAACAGACGATAGCCAAAACGGTCTGCCGGCACGCCGTCA
>JBEKSF010000113.1:0-20409 GCA_049517295.1 Verrucomicrobiota bacterium | reverse complement strand
TGAAGATTTATTTCGACCACGGATCAACAGGGATTGACACGGATTTGGGGAAGGCAGGTTTTGACAGATTCGGGATTCCGGTTGGCCCTTGACGGCGCGGGGTTTATGCGCCAATAAATCCCCATGAATCGCGACCTGATCCGCCAGCACCTGGCCTCGCATGAGGGAGCCATCATCCGCACCTCGGACGGGCGCCAATATGCCGTGCCGCACCCGGAATTTGTTCTCATCGGCCGACATAACGTGGTGGTGGAACACCCGAATGGTTATCTGGATATTATTGACCCGCTGCACATTGTGTCCATTCGCCCGGCTTCGAGACGCAAGACGCGAAAGACTTCGGCCTGACCTCTCCTGGACGGATCAACAGGGATTGAAAGGGAGACGGGGGAGGCGGAACAGGTTGATGGAAAGCAGGTTTTGACAAGATTACCAAGATGAAGAGGTTGGCCGCGAAGGAGCACAAAGAGTACGAAGATGACGGATTGGGATAGGCGCAATCCATTGATGGAGAGTAGGTTGGCGTTGCCGGGACAGCGGGAAGAACAGAAGAGTGCGGTTTCAGGCAGGGCGAGCAGGTCAAGGTTTCTCGAGAGCGGTCAATTCTGCAGGCGTCTCTGTGCCCAAGCGATTGCGTAGGAGCGCGGGAAAGAGGAGATCATCACGCGAGATGGTTTTAGGCGGCAGGCTCACGGTGGGGATTGGCAGCGGCGAGAGCGAGCCGGCGGAAGGGGGTATCAATTTCGGGTGGGGCGTTTTGAATATACTCCGTGGCACGAGCTTTTGTTTCTCCGGTTAAGCCGTTGAAATACCGGAACGCAGCAGGTGCCGAAAACGGTTCGCCAAATTTCTCCGCAAAATTGGAGATCAACCCCGTCCAAATGACGGCGCCCCAGTTGTGTTTTTGTGCCCACTCCTTGATGTGGCCACACGCGATGGGGTGATGCGCCCGCGACCATTCGCGCACAGAATTGCCGACCAAATTGACAAACCCGATCCGTTCCTTGGGCGGGTTGTTTTCGCGTTTCCTCAAACTCGCTATTGCACCGTTGAGGTCGCCGCTTTCGGCGCGGGCGTAAAGTGTCTTTGCCTCAACGCCGTTTCGTTCGTCAATGACCAGCGTCAGACGCCCATCGCTGGAAATCCGGGAAAACTCAATGCGAAGAACCGGGCCACCCTCCTGCCAATCGCCAACGATGGGCAAATCCCGCTTGTCCCATATCAACGAACCCCAGCCGAGGATGGCGACCTTCATTTGTTTTCTGCCTTCGTGGAGTGCGCGCGGACTTCAACCACCAGCCGATCGAAAGCCGAGCTAATGAACTGGGGAATGTTCTCACTCATTCGTGTGTATGATCTGGACCGGACAAGTGCGATGACGTAGGCAACGCTGTCTCGTCGTGCAAAAAACCCTGTACCCACAACGTGCCGCAAATGCTGTCTCCGGGTTTTGGAAGATAACCGTCCTTGAATTTCGAAGCCGCGCCGTAGATTACGGTCGGCAGCGGGCTGTGGCGACAGTCGTCATCAAACCGTGGCGTGATTTGAAAGATCCGAATGTCTTCCAAATCGAATTCGGACACTTTATCAACGACGCAGTAGAATTCGGCGTCCTCCATCACCGATTCACCAGGGACAAGCGCCGTAAGCCCAGCCAAGTGATAAACCTCCGGCGGCAAGGCGCCATCGGGCAAAGGCTCAGGATGTTCATTCATCGCTGCGTACCTTTCCCGCAACACTGCTTGGTCGGTCACCGTGACGGTTTTCTCATTGCCGCATTCGGCCCAATAAATCAAACCGGCGATGACGAAATCATATTCTTGGCCAACTTTGTATTTTCCGTGGTTGGCGTAGAAATGCGGATCGAAAAACGCTATGGGCTGACCGTGCGCCGCCGTCTCACAAAACAACACGCCTTCGACCTGGTCGCCCCAGTCGCGCACTTGCTCAATCCGCAGTCGCTGTTTGCCGCCGGAAGCCGTGTAGGGAAACCCGCTATAGAATTCGTTTTTCTTGCGCGTTGGGTTTGAGACAATGAGAGCCATGCAACAAAGCGGAGTCGCAGGATAGATAAGCGGAACGATTTCCTCCTTCGTCATACCAGCTAGTTTAGCAGAGCCGGCGGCGCGTTTCGCCGACGCTCCGACTTTACCTTCGATGGTGACCAGCGGAATGAATTGGCTGACCCGCTCCTCCGCCGTCCCACCCAGACATTCCCAGTGATTTCCGTGCCCTGTGGGGTTGCTCATTCTTCTTCCTCCTCCCTGTCGCGGCCGAGGCGATATTTGATGTCGTAGTTGATGATGAAATCCGCCCGCGCGGACACCAGCAACGTTTGCTCGATCGCTGGCAGCAGTTCAGTTTCGATATTGTCGAAAATGCGCGGCATTGGGAGATAATGGGTAAAACTGGTCAAACTTGCATTAAAAAAGAGTGGGGTGACGCCGGGAATCAGCTTTGAGTCGCCGAATTTGGATTTCGTTTTGAACGAGGTTCGCCGGGACTGGGTTCAATCGAGTCGAGGGCATTAGGGTCACTTTTTAAAGCCAGGGCGGGAGATCGTGATGGGTGGTCGGTTAGTTTCCTGAGGGGGAGAGGGATTTCATCGCGTCGGCGTATGGTTTGCCGTCAACGAAGAGTTGTTTCAGCATCGCGCGGTCCGAGGAGGACACCACCGCTTGCACGGTCAGTTTGCCCGTCGGACGGCCAGTGCCCTCGGCGACATAGAATCGCTCGATGCCATAGTAAAGATGAACCGAGCCGGGCCTGTTCCACCACGGATAAGCGGCCTGGGCGCGCAGCATGATTTCATTCGGCGCGGGCGCGAACTGGTTGGTGCCAGCGCGCGTGACTCTGAAGAACTCGTTGGTGCCCGGCGCCACGGCGACAAACACTATCGTGCCGGGCGGTATCTCTGTTTTGGCCGGCGGCGAGAACAAATTGGTGGCCACGTCGCTGATCTTGTAATTCAGAATCAGGTAATCGCCGCGCATCAGATCGCGGGGATCGACGGGGGCGGTTTCCAGCAGGATGACTTTGCCGCTGGACAGGCCGCGTTCCTGGACAAAGGTTACGGACAGCAACCACGCGCTTTGCAGCGCCAGCACAAGGATGAGGAGTTTCAGTTTCATGTGAGGTGAAGTTAGTCGATGTCCGATTGCTGCGGCTGGAGTTTAATGCGGCGCATAAAGGCCCGGCGTTTCTTTTCGAGATACACACCGAAGCCAATGAGAAAAGCGCCGCCGATCACGAACATGAAGCCGGTGCGCGCCATTGAGCCAAACAGGTCGCAGTAGGCGGCGATGATGTCCAGCGCGATGAAGACGACGCCGAGATTGACGAGGAAAGAAGATCGTTCCTGGATTCCCACCTGAATTTGCAGCAGGCAGTAAACGAAGAGCGCCAGCGCGCCCGGGACGTAACTCCAGGATTCCTGCCAATACGCATGGTGCGGGCCGCCGAAGGCGGCGAGTTGCCAAAGACCGAACCAGACCGTCGCCATAAACGCCGTCAGGCCAGCCAACGCGCCAAACCACGTCCATCGCCACTGCCGGTCAAGTGTGGTGAGATTTCTGGTTCCGCTGGCGATCAGGAGAATGGCCACCGCGGCCAGCGCGGGAAAAATCCAGCTGTGGGCATCTGGAGAGATTGCGGTCCCGAAAAAGTTTTTCCACGTCGAAGGATAGGCGCAGGCAAGGAAAATCAGCAGGCCCAGTTTTTCCGAAGGCGGCGCGAATTCGGCAAAGGAAGAGCGTCGCAAGATCCATCCGACACCCAGATAAACGAGGCCGAGCAACGAGTAGAGCAGCGCTTGATGTTCGGAATTGCAACGAATCCAACTGTCCGCCTGGTTGATCTCAAAACCAAACCAGATGCCGAAGCCGAGCAGCAGCAAAATGTGCTGCGCCTTTGAGCGGAGCAACCAAGGCAGCGCGGCGATGCCGAGCCACCAGGCGAGAAACGCATTGGGCGGGCGCGAAACCATGTTGTAGATCTGCCCCAGCAGCGCGATGTTCGCCAAAAACAGGCAGGAGCCGACAAGATGCAGGGCCTCGCCGGTCTTGCGGTATTCGCCCTGACCCTCGCGCAGCCACCAGCCGGCCGCCTGCGCGCCGAGCATCAAGACGATGCCGGCGGCGATTTTGACGCCACGGGAGATTCCGTTCCAATGGGCCGCGATCAGCAGGGCAATGCCGGCAGCGATCAGCACAGCGCCGACCATCGACAAAATCGCGAGCAGTTTTCCGCCCTCTTCCCTGAGCTGGAAGTGGGCGATGATTTTCCGCCGTTGATCCTCCGAGATCAGTCCGGCTTCGTGAAGACGCTGGATGTCGGTGTATTTCATCAACTCCAATTTATACCCCGTCGGCCCGCCGAGCGGTAATTGATAATACTGAGGCGAACATTGATTATTTCAATAGGAATGGCGCGCACCGCGGCGCGCGATGCAACACGCAACGCATAGTTTTTGCGGTTGATTTTGCGCGGCGGCCGATGTTTCTTTGGAGCGTGCGCCGGCGCATTGGCAAATACTGGCTGCCGTTGATCCTGTGGATGTGTTTGATATTCAGCGCCTCGACGGGACTCGGCGCCCCTGCCCACACGTCGCGATTTGTGCGGCCCTTTTTGCTCTGGCTGAATCCGCGGATGTCAGAGGAAACGATTGAGCGGGTGCATCATATCGTTAGGAAATGCGCGCATTTCACGGAGTACGCGGTCCTGGGAGTCCTGGCCTGGCGGCTGTTTCATCGCGACGCGGCGTTCTCGGCATTCAGCCCGGGGCGGCAATTGTGGTGGGCGCTTTTGTTCTGCGCTTTCTACGCCTCGACGGACGAATTTCACCAGAAGTTTGTGCCCAACCGCCAGCCGGCGGTGTTGGACGTGCTGCTGGATACCTGCGGCGCGGGCTTCGGCGTGGCGGCCGCTTGGAGCCAGCGCCGTGCGCAAAAAACGCCCTGAGCCATGAAGCGCCCGCTGCTTCCGGTGGCGCTGCTCTATGTCGGCGGCGTCCTGTGCGGCCAGTGCGCGCGTCCCTCTCTGCTTGTATTGTTTATCGCCTCCTTCGCGGTTGCGGCGGCCGCCCTGGCCTGGACGCGGCTGCGGCTCCCGTTGCTCTGCGTGCTGTTGGTGTTGACAGGATGGACCAACGCCACCTGGCGCGAGGCTATTGTGTCATCGGCGGATTTGCGGGTGGTGGCGGGGGGCGAGGCAGCAGCGGCCAGATTACGCGGGAGCATCGAGGCGCCGCCTACCCAACGCATATTCACGCGCGGCCAGCGGGAGCAATGGAGTTCGGCGGCCCTGATACGAGTCAACTCGATTTCAACGAATAATGAGTGGCATCCGGCCGTAGGGACGGTCATCGCCACCGCGCCGGAGATACTGCCGGCCAGCTTTTTCGAGGGCCAATCGGTCGAGGTTTCGGGCGTATTGCAGGTTCCGCGCGGGCCGCTGGCGGAGGGATTGTTTGATCCGCGGACATTCTACGGGCGGGAAGGCGTTTATTACCAATTGCGCACCGGCGGCACCAACGATTGGAGTGTGTCTGCCAACGGGGCGCGGGTGACGTTGCCGGTTTCCGAACGATTTCGGCGGTGGGCCACAAAGACGCTGGCGGTGGGACTTCCGTATGAAGATGAAGCGCAGCGATTGAGCCGGACGTTGTTGCTGGACTGGAAGGCGCCCCTGAGCGCGGCGGTGGAAGACCCGTTTATGCGCGCGGGCACCTACCACATCTTTGCGGTGGACGGGTTGCGGATCGGGTTGCTGGCGGGCATCTGCCTGGGCTTGTTGCGCGTGTTGCGCGTCCCGCGGGCCTGGCGGGGAGCGATGGTGCTGCCGGTGCTCTGGTTCTACACGGGGCTGACGGGCTGGCCGGCGTCGGCGGTGCGCGCCACGATCATGGCCAGCGTCGTCATTATGGGCTGGGTATTGAAGCGACCGGGTGACGGGGTCAATTCGCTGTGCGCGGCGGCGTTGATCATCTTGCTGTGGGAGCCGCGCCAACTATTTCAAGCGGGCTTTCAGCTTTCGTTCCTGGTCGTCCTGTGCATTGTCTTGATGGTGCCGCGCCTGCATGAGGCGCTGTGGGACAGGTTTTTCAAAGGAGACCCGTTTCTGCCGGACACGCTGCAAACACGCTGGCCGGCGATGTTTTACCAACCGGCCCGCTGGATGGCGGACATATTCGCCGTGTCGCTGGCGGCGTGGGTCGGGTCGATTCCGCTGGCGGCTTGCTATTTCCACCTGTTCACCCCGGCCAGCGTTCCGGCCAACTGCGTGGTGGTGCCGGCCACGGCGCTGGCGTTGATGAGCGGCCTGGGCAGCCTGGCGGCGGGGGCGTGGCTTCCGGGATTGGCGGGGCTATTGAACAATTCGACCTGGGCGTTGCTCAAGTTTATTACCTGGTTCAGCGGCTGGGCAGCGCATTGGCCGTGCGGCAACTTCAATGCCGCCGCCCCGGCGTTTTCCACCATTGTATTCTATTACGGGGTGTTGATGCTGGTGGTGACGGGGTGGATTTTCCGCTCCAAATTCAAACGGCCCGCCCTGGCCGCCATCGGCGCGGCCGGACTTTGCCTGATGGCGCATTGGGCCATCGCATCGCGCGCGGCGCGCATTGACGTCCTGCCCCTCAACGGCGCGGCGGCCATTTATGTGAAGTCTCCTGGATGGGGGAACAACTTGTTGCTCGATTGCGGAGACGCCGCAAGCGTCGAAAGGGTCTTGAAACCGTTTTTGTGCGGGCAGGGCGTGAACCGGCTGCCAGCGTTTTGCCTGGCGGTCGGTCTCCAAAACCACGTCGGCGGGGCGGAGATTGTCCGGAGCAATTTTTCCGTGGGCCGGATTTACACCGCGCCGGCGCCGGCCCGCTCGGTGGCGTATCGCGGATTGCTCGACGAACTCGCCTCCCGATCGCGCTGTCAAATGCTGCACGAGGGCGACGAGGTTGCGGGCTGGCAGGTGCTGCACCCCGCCGGAACAAATCAGTTTGCGCAAGCCGACGACAACGCGTGCGCCCTGTGGCGCGAATTCAATGGCCATTCGATCCTGTTGCTGCCCGCCCTTGGGCGCGAGGGCCAGGACGCGCTGGTTGGGCGGCGCCCGGAGCTAAGGGCGGAGATTGTGGTGGCGGGATTGCCGGCGCGCGACGAGCCACTGAGCCAGCCTCTGCTGGAGATGCTGCGACCGGGCCTGGTTATTATAGTCGATTCCGAATCTCCAGCCACGCGCCGTGCCTCGCCCAAACTGCGCAGCCGCCTGGAGCGCGGCCCGGCGCGCGTGGTTTATTGCCGGGACACCGGCGCGCTGACGCTGGGGGTGACCCCGCGCGGTTGGTCCCTGCGGACCGCCGACGGCGGACGCGTCGAACCCCGCCGGGAAAGTTCCGAACAATAACGGGCGATCCAAAATCGAAAGTTGCTTGTCAACTGCGGCTCGGTAGAATGCCCCGATGCGCGAGGAATCCCTGCAGTTTTTGGAGCAATTGGTTAATACGCCGAGTCCCTCGGGGCACGAGTCCCGCGGACAGCGGGTCTGGCTCGATTATGTCAAACCTTTCGCGGACGAGACGTACAGCGATGCCTACGGGAACACGGTGGCGGCGCTGAACAAAGGCGGCTCGCCGCGCCTGATGCTGGCGGCCCACGCCGACGAGATCTCGATGACCGTCAATTATATCAATGACGAGGGCTTTGTGTACGTGAGAAAAATGGGGGGGATTGACCCCGCCATCACCAAGGCCCAACGCGTGATCATCCACTCCCACGGCGGGCCGGTCAAGGGCGTCGTCGGCAACGTCGCGCCGCACCTGACCAAGAGCGAACCGGAGCGGAAGGCACCGAAGATGGAGGATTTATTTGTGGACATCGGCGTGGGGAGCCGCAAGGAGGCCGAGCGGCTGATCCGGGTGGGCGATCCCATCACGCTGGACGACCAGTTTGAACTGCTGCGCAACGGACTGGCCATTGCGCGGGCCTTCGACAACCGCGTCGGCACCTTCGCGGTGGCCGAGGCGCTGAGGCAATTGAAACAGGAGAAGGGGCGCCTGAAGGCGGAGGTGCTGGCGGTCTCGAACATTATGGAGGAAGTGGGCTTGCTGGGGGCGCGGCAAATCACCTACACGCTCAAGCCGGATGTGGCGCTGGTGGTCGATGTGACGCACGCGACCGATTATCCGACCGTGAGCCAGGCGCAGCATGGGGACGTCAAAGTGGGCCGCGGCCCGACGTTGACGCACGGGGGCTGCAATCATCCGGAGGTGGTGGCGCGGCTGGAAAAAGTGGCGGGGGCGCACAAGATCAAAGTTCAGCACGAGGCGGCGTCCAGCAGCACCGGCACCGATACGGACGTGATTTTTCGGACGCGGGGGGGCATCCCCAGCGCGCTGGTCAGCCTGCCCGACCGTTACATGCACTCGCCGGTCGAGGTGGTGAGTTTGAAAGACCTGGAACAAATCCCGCAGCTATTGGCCGCTTTCGCCCGCTCATTGAAGAAGAACGAGGAATTCAAAGTGAGAATATGAAAGCCGCCAAACGGGCGGGGAGCCGTCAGGCCGGCGGGGTTTCATTCATGCTCCCGCGGCGGTAGCCCTGCAAATCCAGGGTGACGTGGGCATAGCCGGTTTTTTTGAGCGCCTCGGCCACGCGGGTGTACGTGCCGTCAACTAAAAATTTCGGAATCTCCTCCGCGCCGACCTCGATGCGGGCCAGGTGCGCCGTTCCATTGGCCCCTTTGAGCTCGTGGTGCCGCACGCGCACGTCGTAGAAACCCAGGTCGCGCAGGACGCACTCCGCCTCTTCGATCATGCGCAGTTTTTGGGGAGTGACCGGCTCGCCGTAGGGCACGCGGGAGCTTAGGCAGGCCATTTGGGGCTTCTCGGCCGTCGGAAGGCCGAACTGGGCGGACAAGGCGCGGATGTCGGGCTTCGCCAACCCGGCTTCTTTGAGCGGGGCGCGGACCTGGAATTCGCGGGCGGCTTGGGCGCCCGGGCGAAAATCCCCGTTGTCACTGGCGTTTTCGCCGTAGGCGATGACGGCGAAGCGTCCCTCCCGCGCCAGCGGGGCCAGGTGGGTGAACAATTCGTGTTTGCAGAAGTAGCAGCGGTTTGTGGGATTGGAGAGATAGGCGGGGTTGTCAAATTCATCGGTGCGCACGATGCGCAAGCGGATGGAGAATTGCCCGGCGATCGCGATGGCCTCCTCCAACTCGCGCCGTGGCAGGCTGGGGGAATCGGCCAGCACGGCCAGCGATTTGTCTCCCAAGACCTGCCGGGCCACAAAGGCCAGCAGGACGGAATCGACGCCGCCGGAATAGGCCACCAGGCAGGAACCGTAGGAGCGCAGAACGCTTTGCAATTGTTCGAGTTTGCTCAAAGACACAACATAATTTGCCACGCACGAACGGGAAAGTCCATTCTTGAGGCCGCGCGCGAAAACGGGGCGACTTCGCGAAGGCAGGCAAGGGAAGGATTTGAACAGGGGTCGAATGCGCCCCGCGCCAGTGGCGGCAAAGGGTCGCAAATATCAGCAATCATTGGCATTTCTGAGGATATTGGGGTCTGAGCGAGTCTAAAAAAGGCAGGCTCGCGCGGAGGCGCGGAGGGGCAAGCCGCAACCAAAAGAGTTTACAGAAGGAAACGAAGCAAACGAAGACAGGGGAAAACTTTGCCAAAAATGCAGAGTTCTTGGGAATTGCACCGCGGACGGCGCGGAGAAGGGCAAGCCTTGACTTGGAAGGCTGGGCACCTTGACAAGGCTTGACTCACCTTGACTTCTTCTTGACGGTTCGGAGCTTGGGACGGAGCCAAGGCTATGATTATGAGGAAGATGCAGCACAATCAGCGATACCTTGACTAACCTTGACCAGGCTTGACTTGCCTTGACCAGGCTTGACTGGGAGGTTTGGCTTTAACGATAACGCGGATCGGGTTGAATGGTTTTGGGTCGTTCGCACGGCGGGCGGGCGACTGGCGCTTGCCGATATGTCAAAGAGCAATCCGACACTGCGTAATGTCCCATATTATTATGGGATTTGCAAGTTCTTTTTGAAGGTTTTTTTGGAGGGGCCGGACCGGGGCGGAAAGAGCCGGTTACGGGAAGTGGAAGTTCTTCCGGGAAAGGAGGTTTTGATAAGGGGATTTGAGGGGAGAAATTCCAAAAAACATCAATAACAAGATTTGACTCAATCCTGTTATTCGTGGTAAAATACCAGTGAAGTTGATTTTATGGAGGTTCCGTCATGAATATATCGTTAACGCCGGAATTGGCAAAATTTGTGGAAAAAGAAGTCGAGAGCGGTCTGTATCAGACTGCCAGTGAAGTTGTCCGCGCCGGTCTCCGCCGTCTCAAGGATGACCAAGCCGCACGCCTGAGCCAAGCCCCCAAGACCGTTGAGGAACTGGAGACGCAGTTGCTGCAAAGCATTGACCGCCTTGACCGCGGCGAAGGCGTTGACGGCGAGGAAGTGTTTCGCCGACTCCGCAAACGGATAAGAGAATCCCGCTCTGATGCCTAGATTTATCCTTGATCCTTGCGTCGAGGATGAACTGTGGGGCATTTGGTATTTCATCGCCCAAGATAATCCTGATGCCGCGACGCGTGTCATTGACGCGGCTTACGAGACGTTCAAAACGCTTGCCGCCAATCCCGGCCTTGGCAGGCCGCGACAATTTCGCAATCCCAGGCTCCGTGATGTCCGTTCCTGGCGCATCTCAGGTTTTGAGAATTACCTCATTTTTTACCGTGGCGTTGCCGACGGTATTCAGGTGAACCACATCTACCACGGCGCGCAGGACATAGACGCCTTGTTTGGTGAGAAGTGAGCGCACATATTGAGCGAAAGCGTTGATCGACTTTTAGAAGACCCTCGGCCGGGGCCACAAAAGTGCAAAAAGCGAGGACACCGGCAACACTGGCACCCCTTATGGGCGGTTCATAAAGTCCTTGTGAACAAATTCGATCTTGTCGAAAGGTCTGTCAGAACCGTAGTATTTCATACCCAGTGATGCTTCGTGAATCTCAAAAAGATATTTTGCGATATCCACATCTTTAAAACGGTAGAAATTAAATGTGATAAAGTCATCATAGTGTTTCTTGGCTGTGGACCCCTTGCACACGACGTCTATTGATTTTAGATTCTGGCATTTTGACACCGCAGACTTAAGCAAGTATTTGATATAAGCGTCGGTTGTTGGGAGGGAGTAACCTAATATCCTTAAGTGGTTAGCCTGTGAGATCAGGTCGTGTGCCATCCTCCAGTCGGAGACGATTTGAGGGTAAAGGTGTTTGTTCCAGGTCGGTGCTATAATGCTCTCAGTGCCAACGCTCCCATGCAACTTGGCGAGTGGTATATGTATTACGTTTTCATCACCAGCCCACTGTGGATCGCGTTGAAACTGGACTTTACGAGCAGATGGATGATGCTTATTTATAAAGGAGCATACGTCTTCTAGAACGGAGTCATAGTTGAGGGTCACAACAGAATAATCAAATGATGGCCTTTCAATAGGGACGAATTGGATTCTTCCAGGATCTGTTTGGCCAATCCAACTGGGTTTTGCCTGCAAGCAGAAGAGGCTTGCCACAAATGAACCGTAAGGGGACCAATCAACTTCGCCAAACATGCAATGTTGCCATGCTCCGACTCTATTGTTAGTATCCGTTTCGTTAGGCATTTGGTCAGGACTCGGGGGGCGCGGTGTATAATGCTGAATGACGTCCTTAATATATTGAGTGAACGACCTCGCTGCAGGAGATTTCTCCAATCCTTCCTGCATCTCCAAAATGGATAAGATTTCCTCGATATTGAAAAGATCCGCCTCAAAGTACGATTTGCAGGCGTGCATCGCGTTGATCGTGTCAAAGACCTTGCTAAAGTGGGCATATTTTCCTGGGTCCTGGGCAAATGCATCCTTCGACTTGATTAAAAAGTTAGACATCACCGGCAACCCAAGGGGTGCCGAAAAGCCTGCTCCGAGCAAATAGACGACTTTTTCCATTGTTTGTGAGGTTATCATGGCATTGGGGCTTCGCCTATGCAACATAAACGTCCCGGCACGCAACCCGCCTTTCCCTCTGATTCTCATCAATGGGGTCAACCATAGCTTTGTCCATATTAGGGGCGTGCGGGGCTGAAGAGACTGGGGCAAGATGCGCTTATGAGGCGCCAAATGCGCATTGAATGTCCCGGAGCCATTGCTGCGGGCGAAGAATTTGTATTGACGGGCTTCTTACTCGCTTTTTAGATCCCCATTCAGCCGGGCTGGTTTTCCCGGCTCAATGGAGATTTTGGCCAGCTTGTTTCCGTAACGCACTGCGCAGCGCATTCCTGGCGCGCTTCGAATCGCGGCGGAAACCAGTTTGCCCGCACTCCAGTCTTCATCGACTTCAAAGCCGCCGCGCGCCCGAAGGCCCTTGACCGAGCCGGCGGGCCACTGCGGCGGCAACGCGGGCAATAACAGGATTTCGCCGTCCTGGCTTTGCAAAAGCATCTCGCCCATGCCGGCCGTGATGCCAAAATTGCCGTCCATTTGCATCGGTGGATGCAGGCCAAAAAGATTCGGGCAGGTGTTTCGCGCCGAAAAAAGCTGTTGCAACATCCGGTGCGCGCTCGGGCTGTCGCCCAGCCGCGCGTAGAGCGCCGTGCGCCAGGCGAACGACCACTCCCGCACGTCGCTGTCCGCCGCGATGCCCCGCGCGTCGAGCGATACCTTCGCCGCCGCCGCCAGGGCCGGCGTTCTGCCGGCGGTGATCTGGTGGCCCGGATACAGCGCGAACAAATGAGAGGTGTGCCGGTGATGATCGCGGGGCGTGTCCAATTCCGGGAAGCCCGAATTGGCGTTGGTTTGCTCCGTCATCCATTCCAGCAATTGCCCCCAACTGCCAATGCCGGGCGTCGCCAGTTTATCCCGCAACGCGGCGATCTTGTCCCGGTATTCCCGGTCGATCCCCAGCGCATCGGCCGCGCGGGTGTAGTTGTCAAATAAATCCCACACGATCTCCTGGTTGTAGCTCACCCCGTCCTGCGCCGGGCCGTGTTCGGGCGACCATCCCTGGGGCACGACCATCCGCCCATCAGGCAAGGCCCGCAAATGATCCTCCCAGAACTGGCACGTCTGTTTCATCACGGGGTAGGCGGTCTGCCGCAAATACTCCTTGTCCTGACCGAATGCGTAATGCTCCCAAAAGTGCTGGCAATACCACGCGTTTGCCGTCTTGTCCCATTTCCATCCCATGCCCCCGTATATATTATGCGAGGTCCGCAGCGCGAAGCCGCGCCCGCTCATCGTCCCGGCCGCGGTTTTGAATTCCGGCTCGGCCGCCGTCGCCTGCCGCCAAGCCGGCAATTGGCTGCGCACCAGGTCAAAAAACGGCGCCTGGCACTCCGCCAGATTGACCGCTTCCGCCGGCCAGTAATTCATCTCGACATTGATGTTTGCGTGATAATCACTGTGCCAGGGCGGATCGTTGCGGTCGTTCCACAGGCCCTGTAAATTGGCCGGCAGCCCGCCGGGCCGCGAGCACGAGATCAGCAGGTAACGCCCATATTGAAACAGCAGCCCCTCCAACTCCGGGTCGGTCGTCCGAAATGCTTCCAGCCGGCGCTCGTCGGTGGGCAGCGCCCGTTGCGCCTCGCTGGAGGGTCCCAAGTCGAGCGCGGTGCGGTTGAAGAGGGCTTGATAATCCGATTCGTGTTCCGCCTTCAGCGCCTCATAACTTTTGCCCGACGCCGCGTCCAGGCAGGCGGCCAGCCGGGCGTCCGGATCGGCGCCGCGATAATGATGGGCGTAATCCATCGCGTAATCGGTGCCCGCCGCGATCAGGAGCGTCAGGCCGTCGCACTTGCTGAAAACGAGCGACGAGCCGTTGGTTTGCAGCGACCCGCCCTCGGGCAGCGCCGCCAGCCGCCATTCGTATTTCAGCCCGTTGGGCAGCGCGCCGGCCACCCGCAGGCCGTTGTTGGAAACAACAACGGTTGCCCCGTGCGAATCCTCCAGTTCGATCCGCCCGCTGCAAGCCCCCGGTTTGTCCGCCGTCAATCGCGCCGCCAGCACCCCGGCTGGATGGCCGCAAAAAAACTCGCGCCTATACTTGACTCCATTGGCCTCGTAACTCACTGCCGAAAGCGCCGTGCCGAGGTCCAGCTCCCGCCGGTAATGGGATACGTTGGTGTGATCCGGCAAGGCGATGACCGCGTCGCCGAAAAACTGGTACGCGCCCATCGTGTTGTCTTCCCCCGAAGGATTGTCATCGCCGGTCCAAAAGCTGTCCTCGTCGATGATGATGCGTTCCTCGGCGGGCGCGCCGCAAATCAATCCCCCCATGCGCCCGTTGCCGATGGGCAGCGGTTCATTCATGCCGCGCTTGGCCGGATGCTGGTACCACAAAACCAGATCGCTTGCCCCGCTGCCTTGCGCCAATAGCGCGCCAACCAACGTCGTCAGAAGCAATTCAGTCTTCACACTTCAATCCCCTTTCCGCGCCGTGATGACGCTGCGATCGGCGGCGGTGGCCGCGCACTTGAAATCCCCAAACCCCGCCCCCGACAGATAATCGGCCATTTCCTTTACAGAGTAGCATTTGCCCTCGGTGGTCGTCATCAACAAGGCCGAATAGGCCGCCACCGCCAACGGCCCGCTCTTGTCGGCGTTGATATGGGCGTCATGAATGGCAATCATCCCCCCCGGCGGCAGCGCCGCAAACGATTTGCCCAGCAACTCTCTCACCCGCCTCTCTTCCCAATCGTGCAGCACATGCGAGAACAGGTGCAGGTCGTAACCTTCAGGCAACGGGTCGCCAAACATGTCGCCGGCAATCACCTCCACCCGATCCGCCAAGCCCCGTGCCGCCACGCTGCGCCGCGCGATGCCGTCCACCGGCGGCTTCTCCAATACCCCCGCCCGCAAATGCCGATGCCGCCCCGCCAGCGCGCAGGCGTAAATGCCCGAACCGCCCGCGATGTCCAAAAGGCGGCGGCGCCCCGCGCAATCGAGCGCGCGCGCCAGCGCCGGACCCAGATACGTCCCCCGGCAATCCATGGCGGCGGTGAATCGATTAGCAAAACCGTCCGATTCCATCGCCCTGGCCCAGTCCTTCTCCTCCCGCAAGCTGGCCCAATTGGCCGGCTTATCCGTGCGCAACACCTCCACCATGTCCCGGCAGACCGGACGCTCCTTGACCGAGGCGAAATAAGGCCCGATGAACCACGGTGAGGACGCCACCAGATGTTCGCGCGCCATTTCCGTCAAATAAAATGTGCCCCCCTCGTTGCGCAGCAGTCCCATCGCCGTCAGCAACGTCAGCATCACGTCCGCTGGCCGTTCCCGCAACTCCAGCCCCCGGCAAAGCGCAGGCTTGTCCGCCGGCTCCTCCGCCAGCCGGCTGAACAAGTCCAGATGGCACACCGCCGCTGTCAACAGATCGGCGGCGTATAATCCGTCGCGATAGCGGTAGATCGGGGTCGGGTCGCTCGCCGGCTGGGATTCCACGTTCACAGGCGCTCACGCCAGGCGGCTGACGAACCGCCGGTGGCGCGCGAAGACCGGGCGCAAGGCCAGCGACAGCTCGTCCTGAATGGCTTGGGCCTCGCGATAGACCGACACCGCGGCCTTGCCCGGACGCGCGATCTCGCCCTTGTTCAAACGCACGAAGCGCGCCGTGATGTCATTGATCTTGACACGCTCGCCCCGATGCAGCCGCCAGCACCACAGCGCCTGCAAGGCCGCGCCGTAGGCCGCCGCCTCGCTCACTTTCACCGTGACCACTTCGGCGTCAAACACGTCGGCCATGATTTGCCGCCAGAATTTCGACTTGGCCCCGCCGCCTGTGACGCGGATTTGCCGCGGCTTGACCCCCAGTTGCCTCAGGCGCCGCAGCCCGTAATTCATCCCCAGCGTGACTCCTTCCATCGCCGCGCGCGCAAAATGCGCCGCGGTGAAAGTCTTCGGGTTGGCCCCGAACCAAGTGCCCGTGCCGTCCGGAACATTGGGGGTGCGCTCCCCTTCCAGGTACGGCAGCAGGAGAAGTCCGCCCGAACCCGGCGGCGCCTTGGCGGCCTCGGCCGCGAATTGCTCGTGCGTCAATCCGAAATCCGTCCGCACCATCTCTGTGGCCACCGTGACGTTCATGGTGCAAAGCAGCGGCAGCCACCGATTGGTCGAATCGCAGAACGCCGCGATTTCCCCCTGCGGATCGATCACCGGCCGTTCCGAGCAGGCGTAAATCGTGCCGCTGGTGCCAAAGCTGGCTGTCACCACTCCCGCCTCCGTGTTGCCCGTGCCGATGGCCCCCATCATATTGTCCCCGCCGCCCGCGCTGACCAAGACTTTGGCGCTCAGGCCCAATTCCCGCGCCGCCTCCTCCCGCAACGGCCCCGCCGGTTGGTCGCTGGGCTGCAACGGCGGCAGCGCGCGCTCGAGGTCCGGGTCGATCGCGCTCAGAACCGCCCGCGACCACTGCCGCTTCTTCACGTCCAGCAACGCCGTTCCGCTGGCGTCGCCATATTCCATGACCCGCCTGCCTGTCAACCAGAAATTCAGGTAATCGTGCGGCAGCAGCACCGTGGCCAGCCGCGCGAAATTCTTCGGCTCCTTGCGTTTGAGCCAGAGTATCTTGGACGCCGTGAACCCCGGCAGGACCGCGTTGCCGATCTCCTCGATCGAGGCCTTGACGCCGCCCAGTTTGCGCATGATCTGGTCGCACTCCGCCGCGGTCGAGGTGTCGCACCACAGTTTGGCGGGCCGGATCACGTTGCCCTCCTTGTCCAGCGGCACGAACCCGTGCTGCTGCCCGCTGACTCCTATGGCGGCGACTTCCTGCGCCGATGCCCTGGCGTTCCGAAGGGCCTCCTGGATGGCTTCGCGGGCGGCCTCCCGCCACGTATGGGGATGCTGTTCCTTGGCGCCCGGAGGCAGCCCCGCGATCAAGTCGTAAGCGCGCGCGGCTTCGCCCGCCACGGCGCCGTCCCGCGCGTTGATCACTAAAACTTTAGTTGACTGTGTGCCGCTATCGACGCCGATGATAAGTGTTCGCATAAAGGGGGTAATCCTGTTTTCTGGAGGTCAATCGGAGTCGCGGAGCGCGAAACAGATCAGGGCCGAGAGCGTGATCAGCACCGAAATGGCTTCGAGCCATTTGCTGACAAATATCACGGCCCAGATCGAGAGCCAGACGCCGAATACGGCGGCGGCAAACAGAATTATTTCTCCGCGGCTTCGTTCCATGCTTTTGTTCATCCGCCCCGCAGTCTAGAGGCAATCACCGCTTCGCGCAAGGTGAACTTGTCCCCGTGTCGTGTCCCCGAGGCATATTTCGACGGGCCCGCAAGGCATTTCAAATCCAGGGGTCGTGAATCAGAGCTCCGGTGCGAGCCATGTCGGCGGTGTTTCGCGTAATTACAGTGAGGCGATGCACGAGCGCGGTCGCGCCAATAAGTGTGTCCAGTACCGGCAGCGGGCCGGCTTTCGCTTGAAGTTCACCGTACTTCACGGCGGTCTCATAATCCACAGCCAGAACACGTCCTGGAAACCGGTCTGGAATCAGATCAAATGAAGCCTCCAACGACCGGCGCTTTCTCCCGGCGGGGAGCCGGGCGATCCCTTGCCAGATTTCAGCGACGCTGATCACACTCAAGTACAGGTCGATCCAGTCCGCGCTGGAGAACCATGCGACCACCCCCGGATTCGGTTTGGGGCGATCCAATTCCGAGACGGCCGCCGTGTCGAGAAGAAACATCAGGTCTCCAATTTGCGGGGCAGGTCCTGTCTTCGAACAAAATGGCGCCCCACGCCTTTGAAGCGTGAAAAAAACTCCAGGGGAGTTTCCTTCGGTGTGCAAAGTTTTTTGAACTCATTAGCTGCCACAACCACCACCACTGGCTGGCCGTGCCGGGTGATGGTTTGCGGTCCTTCGTTTCGAGCCAGTTCAATCACCCGGCTCAATTGGTCCTTTGCGCTCTGCACCGCCCATTCTTTCATGGTTGAACCTTAGAACTCAAATTCTGGCCAGTCAAGCCAGATTCCCCGCCGTGCCGGTTTTCACCCAGGGGCAGAAGCGGGATCGTGGCGCAGTGGAGTGCTGCTTTGTCCACGACAGCAATCTATCGGGACATCATTGATCCTCTCCGGTTTGACATGCGCACGCCGCCTTCGTACGTTGTGCCGCCATGTTCGAGTTGACCGCCCCGTATCAACCCGCCGGCGATCAGCCCCAGGCCATCGCCGGCCTGGTCGAAGGCGTCTTGTCCGGCGCCCGGCATCAAACGCTGGTGGGCGTGACCGGTTCCGGCAAGACCTTCACCGTCGCCAACGTTATCCAGCAGACCAACCGCCCCACCCTGGTCATCTCGCATAATAAAACCCTCGCCGCCCAGCTCTACGCCGAATTCAAAACCTTCTTCCCCCGCAACGCCGTCGAATACTTCGTCAGTTATTTCGATTATTACCAGCCCGAGGCCTACATCCCTCGCACCGACACCTTCATCGAGAAGGATTCCAGCGTCAACGAGGAGATCGAGCGACTGCGCCTGGCGGCCATGAGTTCCCTGCTCACACGCCGCGACGTCATTGTCGTCGCCAGTGTCTCCTGCATCTACGGCATCGGCAGCAAGGACGATTATGAGGCGCTCATCCAGCAGGTCCATCTCGGCATGTCCCTCTCCCGCGATCAATTGCTCGCCCGCCTCGTCGATCTGCAATACTCCCGCAACGACGTCGCTTTCGAGCGCGGCCAGTTCCGCGTCCGCGGCGACGTGGTGGAACTGCGGCCCTCCTGGACCGAGGACGGCCTGCGGCTGGAGTTTTTCGGCGACCAGATCGAGCGCCTTTCCCGATTCGATCCGTTGACCGGCGCCCGAACCGGCTCGCCCCACACGCTGGTCATTTTCCCGGCCAAACAATTCGTCACCCCGCAATCCAAGATCAACAACGCCCTTCTGGCCATTCGCGAGGAATTGGGCGACCGCATCGCCTGGTTTGAGGCGCGCGGCAAACTCCTGGAGGCCCAGCGCGTGAAAATGCGCACCGAATACGATCTGGAAATGATGGAGGAAATGGGCTTCTGCTCGGGCATCGAGAATTACTCCCGCCATTTGGCCGGCCGTCCTCCAGGCTCCCGTCCCGGCACCCTCCTGGATTTCTTTCCGGCGGATTATCTGCTCATCATCGACGAATCGCACGCCACCATTCCCCAGATCGGCGGCATGTACGCCGGCGACCGTTCGCGCAAAACGGTCCTGGTTGAGCACGGCTTCCGACTCCCCAGCGCGTTGGACAACCGCCCACTCAACTTCCAGGAGTTTCAATCCCTCCAGGGCCAGACCATTTACGTCAGCGCCACGCCGGCCCAAACGGAGATCCAGTGGTCCAAAGACCACGTCGTCGAGCAGATTGTCCGCCCCACCGGCTTGATTGATCCGAAGGTCACCGTCAAACCGTTGCAAGGGCAGATTGACGATTTGATCGAGGAGGTCCGCCTGCGCGCCGCTCGCAAGGAACGAATTCTGGTCACCACACTCACCAAACGCTCCGCCGAAGAGTTGACCGATTATCTCCGCGACCTGGGCATTAACGTCCGCTACCTCCACAGCGAGATCGACGCCATCGAGCGCGTGGAAGTCCTGCGCGCCCTGCGCAAAGGCGATTTCGACGTCCTCGTCGGCATCAACCTTCTGCGCGAGGGCCTGGACCTGCCGGAAGTCTCCCTCGTCGCCATCCTCGACGCCGACAAGGAGGGCTATTTGCGCAGCGCCACCAGCCTGATTCAGACCGCCGGCCGCGCCGCCCGCCACCTGCATGGTGAAGTTATTCTTTACGCCGCCGTGATGACGCAAAGCATCACCAAGTTCCTCGCCGTCTCGGCCTACCGTCGCGAAAAGCAACTCGCCTACAACAAAGAGCACCATATCACCCCGCGCGGCGTCAGCCGCGCCGTCGAGGATAGCCTGGCCGTCTATCAAGACACGCGCCGCAAGGCGGCGATGGTTCTCAACGAGGTCGGCGGCAACTTCGACGTGACGGAAACCCTCCGCGCGCTCCAGGAGGAAATGGTCGAGGCCTCCAACAATTTGGAATTCGAAAAAGCCGCCCTTCTGCGCGACCAAATTCGTGAATTGAAGCGCTCCTTCGACCCCACCGCGCCCGCCCAATCCGCCCCGGCCCGCCCGGTTCGCTACAAGAACGCGCGCAGGGCCAAAAGAATCAAATCCTGAATCTCTCCGGCCACTTGCTCCTGTTCAAATTATTTGATGGCGACTCTCCGCCGTGCGTCAAAGCGGCGTCGCGCCCCTGTTCCCTCTTGCCCTGCTCCTTACACGCATTTTTTTCCGCTAGACTCGTGCGTCCTGCTTCTTTATCTGATAGGGATGCTCGATACCATTACGGTCTGCGGTCGGGACTTCACTCCCGAGTTATTA
>JBEKSF010000112.1:0-20438 GCA_049517295.1 Verrucomicrobiota bacterium | reverse complement strand
AGCCCAAAAACACGCCGTAAATCGTTGAACATCAACAAAGAAATCCGCCACGGTGGCGGATTTGACAGGCAAAATTAGATAAAAAATTATGCAAACCCAATACACGGAGACCGAGAAACTGGCGATGTCAGCGGGCAGATGGAGCCTGGGCGCGGGGCTGATTTTTGTGGCGGCCATTCTCACGGGCACAGGCTCGGCGATCTGCCTGATCAGCGCCGATTCAGCCGCGGCGCCGCTGTGCGGGCTGGCCGTGGCCGGCGGCCTGGCGGCCCTGGCGCTTTGGTTCCACCTCATTGCGCAGTTGATCCATATCCGCGCGCTGCTGGCGCGGTAGCACCCGCGTCCCTTTCGCGAATAACCCGTTTCTCCCCTCTCTAAATCTGGTCAGAATTAGAGACAGATTTAGAGAATAACGCTCGCCTAAGTTTTACCTTCTTTTGCTTCCAGTTCGAATGAGGGCGTGAGATAATATTTTCGTTTTAGTTCAACCGGCCTTTGCCCCAAGGCCACAACGAAAAGGTTCTTATGAAAAGTATTGTCCTTTTTGGGGCGCTCGCCCTGCTCAGTCTCTCCGTCTCGCTTCAGGCTCAAACCACCAACTTCTTCCAATCGGTGGAGATTTATTTCACCGGCATCAATACCAACTACACCTTCAGCCGCGTCCTGGTCTGGAACGGCATGGAGTACCAGAACGGCGTGAATATCGCCGATGACCTGGCCGGTTCCCTCGACGTGTACGCGCCCAAGGGGTGTTACACGGGCGGCATCACCGCGTCCTTGGAAGGGGGGATGCGGAACGCCGGGATCGCCGGCACCATCGTCAGCGGCCAGGGCGGCGCGGGGCTGAACTATAATTACTTCGATGTGCGCCTGGGCGGCTACGCCGACGGCGGCTACAACGAAGTCACCCATCGCGGCTACGGTGAACTCGGCGCCCGCGTGATGAAAAAGCCCACCCCGAATACTTTCATCGGCGCCGGCATGGCCATGCAGTTGCCCACCAAGGGCCCTGCGTATCCTCTGGCCAGCGTTTTTGGCGGCGTGACCTTCTAAGGTAGGGCGGCGCTGCCGCGCCGCCCCATTCAAACCAATTTATAAACATGAAAGGGAAGGTCCGCTTGGGATCGTGGCGCCGCGACGGCGGATCTTCCCGCATTAATTTGGGGCGGCGCAGCAGCGCCGCCCTACCGGAGTAGCATGAACCTCGACGAAACCCTTGACCTGATCGAGCGAGTCTCGCGCTGGCTGGAGCGTGGCGCAAAGGTCTTTCTCAAAGCGCCGCCGTCGCTGAAACGAAACCGTCTCTTGAAGGAAATCCGCATCCGCAATCGCCAGCTTGGGCGCGAACTGGCGCGGATCGAGGAGGCGACGTCGTGACCCCATCCCCCACCATCTACCTGTACGTCAATGGCATCGCCACCTGGCCGGGCGACGCGACGAACTGGAACAAGCGCGCGGTCACGTTTACGCACCTCACCACGCCGCACCGGGCCGAGGCGTTTGAGTATTTTACCACTCCGCTCACGCGGCCCTTCAAGGAGGACCAGCGAGCCAAACATTTTGACCGGGCCGTGCGCGCGTACAGCCGCGCCGGCTGGAAGATTGTTTGCGTGGGCCACAGCAATGGCGCGGCCATCATCCTGGAAGGACTCAAGCGCGCCGGCTGGCCGCGCGTGGAGGGGGTGCACCTGGTCTGCGCCGCGTGCGAGGCGGACTTCGAGAGGAACGGGCTGAACGCCGCGCTCGCGCGTGCGGCGGTGGGCAAGGTCTTCGTCTATGTCGGCTGCCGGGATTGGGCGCTGCGCCTGGCACACACGATACCGGGCAAGCTGCTCGGCTACGGCACGCTCGGGCTGAAGGGCGCGCAGAATGTTTCTCCTCACGCAGCCGGCCAGGTCCGCCAGACCTGGTGGCAAAACTACGGCCATTCCACCTGCTGGGAGCCGCCCTATTTCCGCGAGACCATGAGGAATTTTGTTGAATGAACCACTTCATCTCCATCTGGCTCGCCATCGTCCTGTGCTTCTACTGGTTCAATTTGGTCTGGACCGTCCCGTGCAGCAATATCAACAACCAGCTCACCGAATGGATGTTTAACGCCCGCGCACAGGGCGGCGATTTCCGCGACATGTTCCCCCACCTGAAAAATCGCATCGCCGGCCTCTGGCTCACCGGCCGCCTGGTGGACTGGCGTTGCAAGGGCGGCGGCACCTGGATCCGTCCGATGCTGACGACCCAGGGCGGCAAAGTCGTCCCTCTGGCCGCGCCGCAGGCAACCAACAGCTATCGCAGTGTCTTCGCCGCCTACTTCACCTTCTGGCTCGCCGCCACCTTTGCCTTGCTCATTATTTTTCTGCGCCAACCGCTTCTGCCCATCGCACTCATTCGTCCCTCCCACCTCTGGCCCGGCCTGGTGGACGGCGGCCTGGTCCTCCTGGCGCTTTGCCTGCCTGGCGTCAGTCGCGCCCTTAAATTCCTCATCGCCATTTTCATCGCCGGCCTCTTCTTCGCCGGCGCCTGGACCGGCTTCAACGAATTTTGCGAGCCGCTGCCCATCGCGGCCATACTCGTCGCCGGCTATTTAACCAACCACTCCTTCAACCAGACACCAACCTATGTGGACCGATAAGTTCAATGCTATGACGGCCGTGGCCGGGTTCGCCGGCGCGTGGCTGTTACACGGGTATCACTGCGCCGTGAACGCCGGCGGCGTCCTAAACATCTGGCGCAAGTTCTGGGGAACGAACGAAAAACCAGATGCGCCCGGCGCGACGCCTGGCGCGGCAGCCGGGACGGCCTCGCTCCCCAACGCTCCGGTCTATCGCCCTCCCACATGAACATACTGGCCCAGTCCACCGATCTGCCGGCCGTCCCGGGCGACACGCTCAAATGGGTGCTCGTCATCATGGTGGCGATCCTGCTCATCGCCGCCGCGGTGTACTCCGCCTTCGGACTGAAGCGCGTGCGGTTGGACACCGATCCGCCGCCAGCGTTCCGCAAGGCCTCGCCCGAGTTCAATCCCGCCCTCTGCGACGAGCTCCACTCCCAGGTGGCGCGCCGGCTGGACGGCCACGACGCGGCCATTGAGGCGCTGCGCGCCGAGGCGGTCAAGGGAGACAAGGAGCTGGAGGCCAAGCTGGAGGAGTTCCGGCTCGAAGCCAAGCGCACGGAATCGGGCTTGCATCGCAAGTTAAACGGCATTTCACGCAACCTCTATTTGGTCGCCGGCAAACTGGGTTGCAAAACCGTTCCCACCAGCGACGAGGAGGAACCATGAAGCGCGAGGAAGAAATCCGAAAAGAAATTCTCTTCCAGCTTTACGCCGTCCGGCCGCTCGCCCTCACGCCGGATCGCATCAGCCGAGACGCGACCAAGCAACGGTATGACTACACGGCCTCGGACATCCGGCGTGAGGCCGAGTTTCTCGCGGATGAAAACCTCATTGTGCGCGTCAACGAGCCGGGTACCACGGCCGTGATGTATCGCATCCACGCCGCCGGCGTGCGCCACTACGAACAAAATCTCGCCGCGTGAGCCACGCACGCACAGGCAAGATCGCACGCGCACCCTTTGAGGTGCGCAAGCACGTGAACGAAATCATCCGTGATGGTTTCCCCGCCAAGCGCGTCATTGCATATCTGGACTCGGTGGGCATCCATGGCGTGACGGAATTGAACGTCTCGCATTGGCGCGATGGCGGCTACCAGGATTGGCTGGCCGAGCAAAGCCGGCTGGATGACATGGCGGCCAAGCGCGAGTTCGCCCTGGAGATTGTGCGGCAGAATGAGGGCAGTAAGTTGCAGGAAGCCACGTTGCACCTGGCCGCCAGCCAGCTCTATGAGGCGCTCACCGACTTCGATGTCGCCGACCTCAAGGAGTTGCTGGCCGACAAGCCGGAGAACTACGCCCACATCGTCAACAGCCTGGCCAAGCTCAGCAAGGGCGCGCTGGAGGTGGAGAAGTATAAAGACCTGGCCGCCGAGAGGGTCCTGGACGCGGCGGTGCGAAAGAAGGCGGACGAGATCAACAAGTCGGACCGGAGCAACGCGGATAAAATTGCGGCGATGCGGCGCGAACTTTTCCGGTCGGTGGATGAATTGCAAAAGTCCGGCGCGGTGAAAATTCCCAAGGCATGAAGCGCGAACGCAGACCCTACCAGGACGTGGCGCTCGTGGCTGTGCGCGAGACACGGCAGATCGCGCTCTATTGGGCGCGGCGCTGTCGCAAGTCCACCACGCTGGGAGACATCGCGTTTGACGAGATGAGCAAGGCGGCCGGCCGCATGGTGATAGCCGCCAGCGCGTCGCTCTTGCTGGGCAAGGAATTGGTGGGTGTGACTTTGAGCGCGGCGGAGCAGGGCATGATCGTGGCGAATGAATCGGCCGCGCTGCGCTCGGCGCTCGAAACCGGTGCGGAAGAAAACAACCTCGTTTTCAAGGTGGCGGATTCGGGCAGGGACAAATTGCTCAACGGTCTGACGCCGGAAGATTTTGCGGAGCTTTACCAGAGCTCGCGCATGGAGCTGCGCTTGTATTTCGACCACACACATTTTTCGCGGCTCCAGGTGATCGCGCCGAATCCGGCCACGGCGCGGAGCTGGCGGGCGACGGTGCTGCGTGACGAGGCCGGATTCACCAACCCGAATTTTGAGACCGAGCTTCGGATCGCCACCGATCCCATGATGCGCGACACGCCGGACTTGAAGATCATCTACGCCTCCAATTTGTCCGGCAATGATCGCCATCCCTATTTCGAGATGACGATGCCGCGAGAGGTCCGGGCGGCGACAGAGGATGAACAGTTTCCCGCGAACCCACAGGGCCATCTCTATATCGGCCAGCAGGGAATCCTGGTGCACCGCGTGGCGCTCAAGGATGCGTATGCGGCCGGACACAAGCTCTACGACGATGCCGGCGCGGCGATGACTTATGAGCAGTGCCAGAAGTTTCCCCAGTTTAAGTCCGGTTGGGATGAAACTTACGCGCTCAACCATAAAAGCGGCGGCGCGGCGGTGATTGACTTGATCGCGCTGTTGTCGGCACAGCGCCGCGGGATTGGCCAATGCAACTTCACCTATGTTGAAACCGAGAGCGAATTCCGGCTCGCGCTTGATTTGCTTCGCTCGACATTGAGGACCGGTCCGGTGGGGATCGGCTTCGACGTGGCGAGCACAACGGCCGAGAAGAGCAACCCCAGCAGCATCACGGTAACGGAGAACGTGGGCGGGGAGCGGTTTCAGCGCGCGATCATCGTGTTCAAGAGCAGGAAACGGGCGGTGATGAGCGACTACCTGCAACGCGTGGTGCGCACGGTGCGTGAGCGCAAGGAGGGAGGCCCGGCGCGCCGGCTCTGCATTGACGCCAGCAACGAACGCCTGGCCGCCGAAGAGACCAAAGATGATCTCACGCAGTACATTCCCGTGCAGCTCGTGCTGGGCGGGTCGTCCGTCGAGCCGATCCCAATAGGATACCAGGACTCGATCAACTATAAAACTTATCAAGGTGACCTTTACTGCGCGGCCGTCAACGAAGGCCGCACGGTGATGCCGCCAGATGACTACGTGAAGCAGGACCATCGGCTGCCGATCAAGAATAACGGCAAGTACGAATGCCCGGTGGATAACGAAGGCCGCCACGGGGACACGTTTGATTCGGGCAAGCAGGCCGAGTTCGCCTTGGGGAACAATCAAAATGAGGTCTGGGCAATTGTAGGATGAAAATCGCCGGCACAAATATTGAGGACCCGGCCACGACCAATCGGTCGTTTAGCGAGATCATGCAGGGGCTGGATCCGGCACGGAGGGAATTTTCGCCGGACGTGCTCTCGTGGCTTCGCGGCGACGACATCATCGAACGTGAGGGGGCGAAGCTGGGATCGCCGTATTCGCAGTCAACGTGGGTCTATGTGGCCATTTCGTGCCTGGCTGAAAACGTGGCGCAAATCCCGATGCGCGTTTCAAAGATTCCGCAGAAGGCGGCGAAGCTGTTTCCGCGGGACTGGCGCAAGGAGTGCGGCGGGGCGTTTGACTTCCGGCGCAAGAGTGTGCTGGGAGAAAATATCGTGGAGAGCGGCGAGGTGGTGGACCTGTTCAACAATCCGCACCCGACAATGACGCGGGCGCTGTTCTGGGAGAGCGTGATTTCGTGGTGCTGTTTGCGCGGTGAATTTTTTGTGGTGCCGCTGGACGGCATGGATCAGCCGGTGGACCTGGCCGCGCGCGGGGGAAAAGTCAAACGGCTGCTGACACTGGAGCCGGGATTGTTCTGGCACGTGGTCGTGGGCTACGAGCTGGAGGCGTGGCGTTACACCGGGTCGCCTTTGCTGACTCCATTGCCCAGCGAGATGCTCTTGCCCAGTGAGGTGATCCATTATCGGACGTACAACCCCTATCTGTACTGGCGCGGGATGTCGCCGCTCTTCCTGGCGATGCTGCCGGCCATGAGCGATTACGCCGCGAGCCAGTTTATGAAGGGGCTGATGATGAACAATGCCGACACGGGCGTCATCGCCACAACGGAGCAAAACCTCACGCAGGAGCAACGGGAACAATTCATGGCCGCGCTGCGCGAGCGCAAGCGCAAAGCCGGCACGCCGGACCGGCCGCTCTTCCTGTCCAGCGGCGTGAAGATCGAGAAGCCCACGATTTCAAACGTGGATATGGAGTTCCTTTCCAGTCGTAAATTTTCACGCGAAGAAATCTTTGCGGTGTGGAAAGTGCCGCCGAGCCTGGCGGGCATCGAGAGCCAGGGCGCGAGCAAGGGGGGCCAGGGTTCGACCAGCGGCGGGAGCCAGTCGCAGGACAGGCGCGTGTTCATCGAGAACACCGTCACGAATAAATGCCGGCAGTTGGAGGCGTCGTTTAGTCCGCTGGCGAAGCGGTTCGATCCGGCGTTTGAACTTTGGTTCGACATTGACAGTTTGCCGATCATGCAGGAGGCGCGGCGGGACCGGTTGACGGCCGCGACGGCGGCTTTTGGGCTGGGCGTACCGCTGAATGACATCAACCAGGTCTATGACCTGGGCTTCAAGAAATATCCTTGGGGCGACGAAGGCTATCTGCCATTCAATTTGCAAGTGGCTGGGGAAGAGAAGGGGCAGACGGAGCCAGGGCAGGACCCGAACAATCCGAACAATCCGGAGACGGGCGACGAGAACACCGATCCCAACGAGCCGCAGAACCCTGAGCAGGCCGCGGCACGCAATCCGCTGGTGAGAGCAGAGAGATTGTTGCTATCGTTTTCCGAGACGCTGGCGATACGCGCTAGGCCTGTCGTGCGCAATCCACCGCACGGCTACGAGCAGAGCATCGCCGGCGCCGAAAAAGCCAAGGCCGGCCGGATGCGGAAGTTTTTCTTTGAGCAGCGCGGGCGCGTGCTCGCCAAGCTGGCCAAGGTGAATCAGAGCGTCCTTTCCGCGCAGGACACGCGCAAGAAATCAATAGACGATCTCTGGGACAGAATGATGGAGAACCTCTATCTCCACCAGAAGCTCGATCCCTCCATCCGCACGGACCTGGAATTTGGCGGCGCGCAGATCATGCAGGAAATCAGCGCCGGCGTGGATTTCGATCTGCCTCCGACCGAGGCGCTGGAATATCTGGCCAAACGCAAGAAGGCGATTGACTCGATCAACGAGACGACATGGGATGCGCTCAAGGCCACGCTCAGCGACGGGCTGAGCGCCGGCGATTCGATTTCCCAATTACGCGACCGGGTGAATGATGTTTATTCCGCCGCCGGCAAGGCGCGAGCCACGACGATTGCGATGACGGAGACCAACGGAGCGGTGAACGGCGGCCGTCAAATGGCGATGACCCAAGCGGGCATCGAGAACAAGGGCTGGCTCACGGCGCATCTGGAGACCACGCGAGCCACGCATTACGCCAATGAAGCCATCTCGACCAACGACGGCGGCATACCCATTGACGACACCTGGCCGAACGGCTGCGACTACCCCGGTGATCCCGCCGGCGATCCCAGCGAGACGATCAACTGCCATTGCTGCGGCTACGCCATAGAACCAGGCAAGGGCGCCAAGCCCGTGAAGTTTTTGACCTGGCAGGAATTTTGCGAGGCGAAAGCCGGCAAGGAGGCGAAGAAATGAGAAAGCGCCTGCGATTCGATTTGCGCCCCCAGGATCGCCCCCGGCCGGATTCCCCATCCGCAAATAAATCGTCGTTGCAAGGCGGGTCCAAGGCGTTGCAATGGCCAAAAACAACCCCTGGTGACCAAAATCAAAACCTATGAAATGGAACGAAGCAAACTTAGAGAAAGAGTTCTCCGGACGGCTGGTGACCCTCCGGGACGGCCGCCAGGGCATCCGCGGCGGACTGCATTGCACCTGGAAGGATTTTCCCGGCACCGATCCGGTGATGGATATGGTGGCCAGCGATGATACCGTGGACCGCTACAACGAGTGCATCAAGCAGGACGGCTGGCAGCTCCAGAATTTTATGGCCAACCCGGTGGTGCCAGACTGCCACGATTATTCGTCCATCAGCAAAGTGCTGGGCCGGGACATTCTCCCGGCGGACCAGCAGGTGGCCGGCGGCCGGCTCGGCGCGCGCGTTTTGTTCGCGGTGGAGAATCCGCTCGGCAACCTGGCCTACAAGATGGTCAAGGGCGGCTTCATCCGATCCATGTCCGTCGGCTTCATTCCGCTGGAATGGACCAATGGCACCGAGTCCGGCCAGCCGGACCGCACTTACACGAAGCAGGAACTTTTGGAGAAGTCCATCGTGGTAGTGCCGGCCAATCCCGGCGCGACCATCGGCGCGGCGCTCAAGAGTGGCGCGATTGGGCGCAAGGATTTAACGGAACTCCATGAGTTCCTGAAACAATTTTGCAGCGCGGCCCCTGACACTACATCGCGCACAGTGAGTGCGGGGGAAAACGATGTGCGGACCCTGCAATTCGTCATCACCGCCTGTGAGCGGTGGACCCGGTAAAACCATCAACCAAACATTCTAAAATCCAAAATGAAAAAGTTCTTAAGTCGGTATCGGCACCTGACGGCGCTTTTGGCTGTGCTGGTGATGTGCTTCGCTATGTTCATGCTGGGTGCTCCAGCGTGCGTTTGCTTCGCCATCGTGGCGTGCTGGCAGTTGGTGCAATTGGCGCGCAGCAAGCCGCGGCGCGGTTACGTGTATGAAACCATCGGCTTGACGGCCGAGCAGATCAAGGAGTTCGAGACGCTGCTCAAAGACCTGGGCGGCATCAAGGAATTCATTCCGGGCCTCAGGGAATTGGCGGCCGTGGAGGGCGGTTTT
The DNA here is from genome assembly GCA_049517295.1 of Verrucomicrobiota bacterium. Classification (GTDB taxonomy): domain Bacteria; phylum Verrucomicrobiota; class Verrucomicrobiia; order Limisphaerales; family Palsa-1400; genus JBEKSF01. The sequence continues at coordinate 11,170 of JBEKSF010000112.1, read as the reverse complement.
GCGGCGATCAAGAAATTGCCCGAGCTGCTCGGCGCCGAACGCAAGCGCGTGGATGAAGCCGAGAAAACCATCGGCAAACTCCGCAAGCAAATCGCGCACAGCTCGCAGACCGGCGTGCGATGGGTTGGCAACGTCCCATTTGTCACGGACGATTGCGCCAAGGCTCTTACGAGCGTGCTCGTGCTCGAAGCCGCGCAACTGGGCGAGAACGCCATGCGCCAGGTCAGCCGCGAGCAGCGCACCTGGGAACCGCTCGTCAACATGGCCGCGGAAATCATGGGAAAGGACGCGAAGTATTTCCTGAAGGCGCTGGGGATTGAGCAGCGGGCGGGCGGCGCATTGACGCCTACGGACATACCGTTGCCCGTGATCTATATGCCGCAGATCGTTGAGCTGGTCTGGAAATATGGTCAGGCCCGGCAATTCGCCACCGTTTGGCCGCTCGGCGCGGGTACCGTCAAACTGCCTCGCCTGCAAGCGGGCGAAGATGCGTTCTCCTTCCTGGGCGCTGGTACTGCCGGCATGAGCCAGCAGATCGGCGAGAAGGAAGTCACGGCCGCGCTCGTCACCTTTACGGCGAACAAGTGCGGTGGTTTGATTCGCATCCCGACCGAACTTGAAGAGGACACGTTCATCGCCCTCGGCCAATTCCTCGCGCGTTACATCTCGCGCCAGATGGCCAAGCTCGAAGACACGACCATGTTCCTGGGCGATGGCAGCGCGACCTACGCGAACATCACCGGCATTGGAAACTATTGCGTGGCCAACCCCACGTACCTTCACCAGTTGAAGGCCGGCAATACCGTGCCGACCGATGCGACGATCAATGACTTCCGCGCCATGCGGGCGTTGGTCAACCCCGCCGTGCTGGTGGACGATCCGGCGTACTACATGAATCCGACGATGGAGGCGCTGCTCGTGACGTTCAATACGCTGAACCAGCCGTTGATCTACATCCCGGCGCGCGGCGGCCAGCCGGCCACGCTCGACGGGTTCCCGATCCGCTGGATCGGCGTCGGCCAGCCCTACACGCTCAACGCGGCTCCGAACACCTTCCCGGCGTTCTTTGGCTCGTTGAAGTATTGGTACTTGGGTGAACGCGGCCAGGTGCGCGTCGAGGTCAGCCGCGAGGTGTTCTTCGCGACGGATGAACTCGCGATGCGCGCGTTGGAGCGCATTGACGTGGAGGCGATGGCCATTGACGCGATGAGCGCCATGCAGTTGCCGGCCGCCTAAAGCTAACGCCGCTTTCCCTCCCTCTCCCCGCCAATGGGGAGAGGGCCGGGGTGAGGGGCAAAACCGCAAACCACAACCGATAAATCAAAATCTATGGCAAAAGAAAAACTTGAGACTGTGGACCTAAGCGCGGACCCCGATCCGTTGCCCAAGGCCGGCGACAAGGTGGACTATGTTCTCCCCGATTCGCGCAAAACAACCGAAGTGGTCGTAGCCGCGGTGCCCACCGAGCACAAGGGCCGCGTGGTGACCATTGACGTAACCAAGCCCGATGACAAAGCCAAGCGCGTCATCCACGTGCCGCACCGGCCGAAGGGGGCCTTGGCCGGCAATACGTGGCATTGGGCCGCGACAGTGTTGATCCTGGCTGTTCTTTCGCTGTGCCTCACGGCCAGCGCGGCGCTGCCGACGTATCACACCCTGACTGCGTATGGCAATCGAGCCAACCCGTCCACGATCATATTTCCCGCTGATCCGAATTCCCAAATTCGCCTGATCAACGTGTTTTATGGCGCGGACACCAACACCGCCGCGCTGCAACTCAGCAGCGGCGTAACGGCCTATACGCTCATGGCCACCAATACCTCGACCAGCGCCATCACGAATCTCATTGATTCGACGAATGGCCTGGCCGGGGCAAGCTGGCTGGTCTTGCAGCACAACGGGACGTGTTACACCAACGCGATAGCCTCGGCTGGATGGGGTTCCTACATCACTGGCACAAATACCTTTGGCGTCACTCAATACCAGCCCTTCGTTGTCATCGGCACCGGTGGATGGGGCATTGCCACCAGCGTTGGCGATAACCTGTACCAAATGGGTCCTGTCAGCTCTATCCCGGTCGGCATGGCGACGAACTCCCTAAATGGCGATGACATCTTCAGCGCCAACTATGGGCGCCCGCTGCTATTGCAACTGACGCCGGCCTACGCGACCAACATGCTGTACACGGCCTCGACTCACTACGATTCGCAGAGCCAGTGAGGCAGCGGGCATGATAACTCAGCCACCAGAGGACAGGATGCTGCGCAGCGGTGAGTTTCCACACCGCCACGCACCGCCCCCATCCTCCCCTGGTGGCTCTTCCTCCGAACGCAAAACGCAGAATGCAGAAGGCAGAAATGTCGGCCGCGCCCGCACCGAACAAATTCTGGCGCGTCAATCGTATATCGTAAATCGCAAATCGAAATGAACGTCGGCCTATCGAATCTCGTCACGCTCAAGGCGCAACTCCTGGCGCCAGCCGCGCAGGCCACCACCACCTGGGACCCTCTCATCATTGCGCTCGGCCAGGGAGTGGAGGCGCAGATGGAAAATTTCTGCGACCACAAATTCGCACGCGTCGTCGGCGATCAGTTCGTCTGCCAGGGCGACCGCGCCAGCTTCGTCCTCCAGCGGTATCCAGTGGAGGTCATTTCCCTCGTCGAATTTCTCTACGACAACGCCGTCGGCTGGGTTTCCACCGGGCCAAACGTCCCGATCATTGAAACCAATAATCCCTTGAGCGGGGTGTGTTATTTGCAGGACGACATTGACGCCGGCCGATTTTGGAACCAAATCCGAATTACCACCACCGCCGGCTATTTCTTTGAGCAGCTTGAGCCGACCGATCCGGGTTATCCCACCGCCGTGCCGCCAACTTCCTTCGCTTTGCCGAACGATTTATTTTTCGCCTGGATTCTCCAATGCAAGCGGGTTTGGCAGGAATTCGACCCATTGGGCGAAAGAATCTCTGAATCCGGCTCGGTGCAAAAGGAGCCGGCCGATCTGGAACTGGTGCCCGCGGTCAAGGCTATGCTCGCCCGGTACCGCCGCCAGCAACTCGTATGAGCGACCGCTATTCCATCACGATCCCGCCCGAAGCCGAGCTCGCCGCCAGCAAGCTCAAGGATAAAGCCGGTCTATTGCGTGCCATCGCCCGCGAGTTGGATCGCCAGAATCTTTACACCGTCGCTCACATCCAATCGGCGTATATGAGCTTCCCCAAGTCCGGCCCCACAACGCTGAAAGGAACGCGCGTCATCAGTAACCGATTGAGAAATTCTCTCCGCGCCACAAAGGCCGTTGTCGCCGGCAATGGCCTTGAATCCACCATCGGCACGAATGTCGTTTATGCCGCCGCCTTGGAGTACGGTTTTGACGGCGAAGAAACCGTCAGCCCCCATATGCGCCAAAGCTTCTCCCGCCAGCGCGTCTTCGGCCGCCGAAAAAAAATCCGCGGCGCCGACATCGACGTCAGAGGTTATACCAGGCAGATGCACCTTCCCGCTCGCCTGATGATTCACAAAGGCATCGAAGATCGCCTGCCGGAATACGGCCCGGCGCTGGGGGACGCCATCACTCAATTCGCCACCAGCCATGATTGACACCACCTTCATCCGCCGCTTCCAGGACGCCATCACCGGCAAGCTCCTCTCCGAGCCGCTCTTGAACTATGTCAGCATCGTCTCCCACCGCTTCCAAGTCACCCAAGCCATCGCACAGCGCAGCATCCCCCACCTCGCAGGCCGTAACGGAAAAGTCGGCGCCGGCGTCCTCGTCAACCTCCCAGCCGCCGACCCCTCCAAAGACGCCGACGTTCCCGGCGCCCAAATGGACGCTCTCATCTGGCTCGATATTTTGTCCAAGGACGATATAAACCTCGTCGCCACCAACGGCGCCAACATCACCGCCGAGGAAATCCTCGTCATCATCTGGTTCCTCCTCAACCAATGGCTCAACCAGGGCATCGGCTCAGGCAACATGTACGTGGACGGCTTCGACCCCATCGAAGACCGCAAAGGCGCCTACGGCTACCGCATCCAAATCCGCCTCCGCCTGGCCGAAGACCAGCCCGCCAAAGTCGCCGCCCCCACCATCTCCTTTGCCGGCGACAACGCCTCCCTCGCCTGCGCCACCAACGGCGCCGTCATTTTTTATACCACGGACGGATCCCTCCCCGGCCCCTGGCTCGCAAACCCCGGCGACACCCCAAACACCAGCCAGCCCTACAACGCCCCCGTCGCCGTCCCCAGCGGCGCCACCATCCTCGCCGCCGCCTACATCGGCGCCTTCGTCAACGGCGTCTGGCAAGGCAACCCCGCCTACATCGGCTCCGACGTCTGGTCCGCCACCGCACCATAAAACAAAATGAGCAACGCAGAATGAAGAACGAAAAAACGAAAACGTCCGCTCGTTTCCCCCTCTCCCACCGGGAGAGGGCCGGGGTGAGGGGCCGGTGTCTTCTACAACGAGAAAGGTAAAAAACAATGAACTCCTCCAACATCATCATCGGCCCAGGATACGCCACCTTCAACGGCGGCAACTTCCGCTTCGGCGACAATGGCGTCAAAGCCAAATTCGTCAAAAACCTCCGCGAAATCTCCGCCGAAGAATTCGGCCGGTTCGATTCCGCCCAAATCAAACGCCGCATCACCGTCTCCGCCCGCCTCTGGTCCGGATGGGAAAACCTCCCCCTCATCTTCCCCTCCGCCGCCTTCTCCCCAACCATCGGCGGCAAACTCTTTGGCACCGCCAACCTCGTCCTCGTGATAAACGGCCAGGACGGCTCGCGCCTCACCGTCGTCAACGCCCAGATCACCAAAATGGCCAACCTCCAGCTCAGCGTCGCCAAGGAACTGTTCGCCGCCGACCTCGAATTCACCGGCCTCCTCAAATCCGGCAACACCCCCGACCAGGCCGGCAGCTACTACACCTATTCCACCGGCAACAACTACGGCCCGCCCGCCTTCGCCAAAACCAACTTCCGCGCCCCCATCCTCACCGCCGCCTGGGCCGGAACCCTCACCAACGCCGGCACCAGCTTCGCCAGCTTCAGCCTCAAAAACGGCGCCATGCTCGACTGGAAATGGAACCTCGACTTCGAACCCTGCGACGTGGACGGCTACGGCGAAGTGGACGCCATCATCACCGACTTCGAAGGCAGCGCCAAAGGCACGCCCATCGGCGTCATCGAAGCCGACGCCGCCGCCGCCCTGCTCCCCGCCCAAGCCCTCGGCCTCCTGGAAAGCCTGAACGGCGCCGGAAACCTCGTGTTCACCTTCGGCTCAAACAGCGTGACCCTCTATCAAGCCTTCGTCGCCGAAAACGACGGCTTCGCCTGGTCCCGAAAAAACAACCGCATCGGCGACCTCACCTGGCGCACCACCGTCCCCTTCGCCGCCGGCGCCCCCACCGCCCGCGCCGCCGCCAGCTAAACCAAGCTCAAAACCAAAAATGAAAGGAAAAATGAAATCGTCCCCCCTGCCATTCGTCATTCGTCATTTGGGTATCGCGCCCGCCCTCGGGTGCCTTCGTGGCCGCCCCGGCCGCGGTCTGCGTTGCGCTCTGCCCATCCTCTGTCTTCTAACCACCATCCTCCTCTGCACTCCCCACTCTGCACCGGCCCAAGTCGTCGGCTTCGGTAGTCCCATCACCATCACCGGCACCACCAACAGCCCCGCCGTGGACACCAACGCGCCCTCCATTCCCGTGCGCAAAATCAACGCCACCCTCACCAGCGCCAACTCCGGCTCCGTTACCGGCGCCGTCGCCAACGTCTGGCTGTCCCCCTCGCCCACCAACCTCGCCAACGCCTTCCTGCTGGGCACCGCCAGCTTCGGCCCCTTCACCAACGCGAACATCAGTTCGAGCCTCTTCTACACCAACCCCACGTTGTACACCGTCCTGCAACTCCAGACCGGCACCAACCCCATCAGCGTCCAGGAAGTGTACGGCCCTTAATCCGTGTCCATCCGTGTAATCCGTGTCTATTAACCACAACCAAAAAAAATAAAACCTATGCTCCTCCAAAAAGAAGACCTCCTCAGCATGATCGAAGCCGCCGTGGACCTGCGCAATCGCGCGCAGACAGCCATCGCCGCCGGCGATCATTTCATCACCATCGGCGAAACCAAAATCCGCACCGCCACCGGCCAGCTCGTCACCGCCGCCGGCCTTGCGCAAAACCTCGCCACCCAGTTGAAGAACCATCTCCAACTGGCCACCGGCGACACAGCCGCCCTGGCGAAAGCCAACACGCTAATCGCCACCCCCGCCCCCGAACCGCCGAAAACCGAGCCGGAGAAAAGCACCGCATCAAACAATTAAAACCGGTCGCCCGCTCGCCCCCCCTCTCCCGCCGGGAGATGGCCGGGGTGAGGGGCCCGGGAAATCTTAAATCTTAAATTTCAAATCTTAAATTTTACCTGTGGACGTTTTGGCCTACGACCTCATCACCCCGACCAACCCCCCGGTCGTGCTCGGCTCCATCGCCACGCAAATCTGGGTCAGCGGCTTCAAATACACCGAAGACCGGGAAATCCAGCCCGTAAAACTCTTCCGCGCCTCAAGCCTCACCATCTTCGACCGCCGCCTCGCCAGCGAGAATTTCCAATTCGCCGCCGGCCGCAGTTTCACTGGAAACCAGGGCGGCTTAAACCCCGTTGCACAAGCCCTGCAATTCATGTACCAGCACCCCGCCACAGTCCCGCACAAAGCAACGCTCAAATTCACCAGCCAGGGCGAAACCTTCTTCCTGCAAAACTGCGGCATCCCCAAAGTCGAACTCCTGGTAAAAAAAGGCGCCCTGGTCGTCTTCGGCTACACCATCACCGGCGGCACCTTCTCCATCGCCCAAAACCTATGAAATCGAATCACCAAACATCTCCCGCCCGCTCCCACCTCTCCCCCCGGCAGAGGGCCGGCGTCAGGGGCCCGGTATTTCTGCTTTCTGCTTTCTACTTTTTACTTTCTGCTTTGTCTTCGAGCGCCACCTGGGTCTTCTACTCCGCCGACAGCTTCATCGGCTTCCCCGGCTACTCCGTCCCCGAAGCCCTCACCAACCAGGTCACCATCCAGCCCTATCCCCCCGGCAACATGGTCACCCTCCTCGGCACAAATTTCGTCTCCGGCAGCTCCGTCACTTTCAACACAGACACCAACGGCAACGCCCTCCTTTACCTGCTCCCAAACAGCTACCTCCTCACCATCTCCGGCGTGGACCAATCCTGGCTCATCGGCGTCACCAACTCCGCCAATACCACCAACAACCCCGTCCCCATGGCCGACCTCGTCCTCCCCGGCACCATTGGCATCTTCACCTTCACAAACAACTACAACTTCATGTTCGTCGTTGACCCCGCCGACACCACACCCGGCGGCTTCGGCCAAAAAATCATCGCCGGCCAAAACGTCACCATCACCACAAACAACGTCGGCGGCAACGAAACCCTCACCATCAACATCGGCACAAATCTCGCCATCAGCTACACAAACGTCATCTCCCTTACCAACCTCCCCCCCAACATCGCCTTCACCACCAGCAACAACGCTTTTGTCGGCTCTAATTTTGAGGCCAACCTGCAAACCACCAACCTGCAAATCGGCTCGCTCTCCATCGGCTACGGGATGAACAACGCCTACCTCACCGGCTTCGGCGACAACGCCGCCAACGGAAAATATTACGGACTAACCTCAACAGTCCTCACCAACTCCGCATTGAATGGTGATTGGGTCAACTTCGCCGGCGGCCAGTACTACGTGAACAACGCGAACGGCCAGGCGCGCTACAGCTCCCCCTGGCTGGTCACCAACGGCCCATGGACCGTCATCAACGGAGCCAGCCCCGGCGGATCCTCCGCCCCTCTCCCGACGTTGCAGGGGGCGTTCATCGTCGGGGGCGCCGTCGTCATCACCAACCTCACCACCCCGAACCTCACTGCGGCAGGAACGCTCACGGGAAATGTTGTTGGCAACGCCAGCACGGCCACCGCCGCCGGACTGGCAACCAACGCAAGCACGGCGATGACCGCTCAAACGGCCACCAACGACAACATCGGCCGCGCCTTGGCCAGCCTGGCCTCCACTAACTCCCCCACGATCCTCGGCGCCACACTCGCCGGGGGAGTCGGCACTGGTATGACGCTGAACAATCCAGTCATCAACGGGGGAAATCTGGCGATCTCTCCTTATTATTTGCGGCTGTCCAGTCAGGATTTTTACGCCGGCAATTATTCCAATTTCTTGTCCGAGGTTTCGCTCGATGGGACAAATTGGTTTTTTGAAACCGTTCCGGTTGTGCCCCTTTCAGTCGCCGGTGTGGTGGGAACAAATTCCGTAATGGACGACCCATGCTGGACCTACAATTCGGGGGAGTGGATGCTTTGTTGGAACGGGGCAAACTCGACGAATGGCAACTTCAACGGGGGAGGAATCGGGTTGGCGACCAGCCCGGACGGTTTTGCTTGGAACTTCGTTGGCTGGCTTATGCCAACAAACAACCTGGTCAGCCCCGCAGCGCCCTGCGCCGCCAATTGGGGCCCGCACTTTGTGACCGACTCCATCGGCAATCTTCACATCGTTTTTTGGTGCCCGACAAACAATTTTTCTCCCAATGGCAACGCGCAGACCAACGGAGATTTTATTTTGGACCTGCCAAGCGGCCAGCTTACAGGGACGAACTACATCGACTGCCGGTACATCGCGCTTCCTGATCCCGATGCCAGCGGAACGCGGACGTTTTGGGCCGACCCGTCCATTTACTATATCGCTGGAACGTACTACCTGCTCAACGACAGCTATCTCTATTCCTCTCCCTACATTGACCAGGGTTATACCATGCTCAGCGATGCGTTCTCAATCGGGGACACATCGCACCCCGAGGGCGAACAGCTTTACAAAACGCCCGGTGGCGGCCCTTGGGTCATAGCGCCCACCCAGGTCCGCAGTGGGGCCGCTTGGATCTCGTACAACCTCACCAACTGGACAGCGGCGCCGAACTGGAACAACGGAACGTTTATCAGTGGCGGGACCCAAGGCACAATTTGCTATGTGGATGCGCCTTTCGCCTCCATTAAAAATGTAGGAGTCGTCCATGGAAGCTTTTATGGGCTTTTCAACGGCGACTTTTGGGGCAATGGTTTTCACATGACAAACCTGCCCGCCTTCGGCATCGCGGGCAACGGCCCCTCCGCCGGCCAATTCTTGGGCTACGACGGCATCTCCTCCCTGCAATGGCAGTCCAGCGGCTCCGGCCTGACGGGCCTAAACGCCAGCCAGCTTACCGGCGGCACCGTCCCCGCGTCAGTGCTGCCGGGGAGCGTGGTTAGCACCAACAATCGTTTCGTGTGGTCATTCTTCCCGACGACGAAGACAGCCTACACCAACTCCTTGCCGCCCGGCACAGTGCCATTCAGCTACACTTTTGTGATGATCACGGTCACCAACAGCCCCGCGACCGGTTATACCACCACCAGCGGCCCGCTGGACGTGGCCACGGTCTTAGACGCGCCGACTGCGGAGGGGAACAACGGTCCGGCCGGTGCCAGCCTTTATTTTGACAGGGTGACAAACATGGTTGTGACTTTTTACGCCAATCCTCAAGGGTATCCTGCCGCCTATTCTATGGAGCCGCCTGGAGGCGGCAACATAGTGGCGGCAGTATTAACCAACTGGAACTTCCAAGTCCGCGTTCAGCAATGAGGCCCGCCATCGCCATCCTCTGCTCGCTGCTGCTGGCCGGTTGCGCCAGCAAGCCCCCCTCCCCGCCCGCCCCCGCCGCCGTCGAATCCTTTCCCTCCCTGCCCGGCATGACCACCAACGGCGTCCTCCTTTCTGCATTCAGCATTCTGCCTTCTACCTTGCCCCCGCCGCCGCCCCCGCCCGTCCCCGTGGTCTTGCCTCCCATCATTTACCCGCCAGATGCCAGCAACCACATCTGGTACCTCCAAGAATCGCCCGACCTCCTCTCCTGGACCAACTACGCCGGCCCCTTTTCCGGCCAGCCCGGCGGCGAGTTTGTCCTCAGCAACACCGCCAGCCCCAGCTTCTGGCGCATGGAGGCCGACCAATGATCCCACCATTCGTCATTCGTCATTCGTCATTCTCCAATGGACCAAAATCTCGAATATAAAATCTCCACCCCCGCCGATACCTCCGGCGCCCAGCAGGCCTCCGACGCCATCGCGGACGTAAACAAATCCGCCAAATCCACCGCCGAAGGAACCGCCGCCCTCTCCGACCAGAACAAAATCCTCGGCGAAACCACCCTCAAGATGAGCGAGGGCCAGCGCTCACAATACCGCCTATTCAGCGAATTGGACCGCCTTCTCCCTGGCCTTGGCCAAGCCATGCACGGCCTGTCCATCCTTGGCATCAACCCCATCATCGGCTCCCTCACCCTCCTCGGCCTGGGCTTCGTTGGCGTAAAAAACGCCATCGGCGAATTCAATAAATCCCTCGACGAAGCCGGCGAAGCCGCCGCCAAATCCGACTTCATTGACGGCATCAACGCCCGCAATAACGCCCTCAGCGCCGCCATCGTCGCCATGCAGGCTTACGCCGACAAAGAAGCCGAAATCCTCAGCTCCGAGCAAAGCCTCGCCGGCGAGTTGCAGCAGGAAATTGCCTTGACCGCCGCCCTCGCCGGCGCCCGCGGCCAGCAGGCCGAAGCCACCCACACCCTCAACGAAGCCCAAATAGCCCTCTCCGTCGCCAGCGGCAAAATGACCCCATCCGAAGGCATCGCCGCCCGCGCCGACGAAGCCAAGCGCTACGAGGCCGAGCAGTTCGCCAACAAACAAAAAAAAGACGCCGACGAACTCGCCGCCAAGCAAACCGCCCTTGCCGCCGCCACCGACCGCCAGCCGGCCCTCGACGACGCCAAAGCCCAAGCCGACGCCAACGCCCTGGCCGCCAAAGCAAAATTCGAGCAAGCGAAAAAAGACGCCGAGGCCCTTGACACACCGGAAAAGCGCATGGCGCGCCTCGCCCCCCTCAACGCCGCCATAGACGCCGCCCACGCCGAGACCGATTCCGCCCTCGAATCCCTCACCGGCGACATCATGTGCGGCATGATGCCGAGCCAGGTCAAGGCCGACCGCCGCGCCCTCGAAGATCGTCAACGCGAAGAGCACGCGGCCACCGCCCCCCGCGACCTCGAACTCCACCGCCAAGC
>JBEKSF010000111.1:0-20499 GCA_049517295.1 Verrucomicrobiota bacterium | reverse complement strand
CGGAAAGGGGTGGCGCGGGCGTTTTGGGCGCCTGCTTGATCGACCCGCAATTTTCCCAATAAGGGCATCATCCATGCCTTCACGCGCAGGAGTTGATCACATTTTCACGAGGGAGAAAAACCGACTGGGGGAAAAAGCGCGGAATTTTTGGAGATTTTTTTGAGCCACAGATTGACGCAGATTGACACAGATGAAAAAAGGCGGAAGAGGTTGATGGAAAGGAGGTTTTGACAAGATTAACAAGATGAACTGGATTTCCTTGAACACGATTTCAGGGGCCGATGACTTGGGCGGGGTTCCAGCCCAAGTGCCAGTAGAAGGTCCAGAGTTGGGGGAGTTTGACCAGTTGGGCGTGGCCATCGGCGAAACTCATGTTGATCGCGCCCGGCAAGGGCTTGCCTTTTCGCATCCAAATCTTCATGCTGCCAAAAGATCAATGCAGCGGAAAACGCAGATTCGACTCCACTTTTTGAAAATGCAGCCAGATAAGGCGGAATCCATACAGTTGCTCAAGCTCGTCATTGCTGAGGAACGCCAAGGAACGGCCGAAACGTGAAGACCAGCCCTCCTACGAAGAAGGCCGGCAATCCGAGACCAAGAAAGGGTGCTCCTTGGTCGTTCAAGGAATTGAAGGAGCTTGGCAAAAAGCCGGATTCAGTTTTTGCAGTGCGATATGGCCGCACGCTCAAGGAGGTCATCAAGATGCGAGAAGCCCGGCGCATTGGTCTGATCACAGGCCCGCGACGTTGGACGGCCCGTGAGATCGGGCTGCTTGGCACCATCACCGATGCTGAATTGGGGCGCAGGCTCCGGCGCGCTCAACATCGGGTCCGGGTGCAAAGATGGGAGTTGAACATTCCTCCATTCAGGCGACGAGCGAGATTTCGTTATTGGAAGCTTTGGGAAATCAGGCTGTTGGGGACGACGCCGGACAGAGAGTTGGCACGCCGTTTGAAGCGAAGCGAAGCATCTGTAAGGAGCGAGCGCCATGCGTTGAGGATTTCTTTATCCGATTCCAGCAGACGGTGGAGGAAGGAAGAGGAGCAATTGCTTGGGGTTCTGCCAGACCAAGAAGTGGCGCGAAGGACAGGCCATCCCTTCTTTGGAGTCAGAAGCCGACGCCAAACGTTGAGAATACCTATCGCAGCGCCCAAACATGCACCACGCCATACTTGGAAGCGGGAGGAGATCAAACTGCTTGGACGGTTTTCGGATGCCGAGGTGGCGAAAAGGATCGGGACCAAGCAATACTGTGTAAGCGGTGAGCGGGTCAAACGCGGGATCCCTGCCTGGCGTCCTATGCCCAAGCATCGATTTTGGACTCGGTCAGAGAAAAAGCTTCTTGGCACGATGCCGGACAAGGACTTGGCTGAACGGATCAATCGAACATTGGAAGCCATCCGTTGGCGTCGGTTGAGAATGAAACTGCCGCCGTCCAACCCGAAGTGGAAACCGTGGACAGAAGAGCATTTGACTTTGTTGGGCAAATTATCCGACAAAGAAGTGGCAGCTTGCACCGGCCATCCAATTGCCTCTGTCCAAGCCACACGTTACAGGCTGGGGATTGACAACGTTAAATTCAAAGACAAGTTTGGGGCACAGACACCGACAAAGCCGTTGCGATGAGCCGAGATTGTGGTCGAATAGGTGCAATGCATCTTCGGGCCGCCCGCAGTGCCTAGTCGGAAAAAACCGCCTTCCGAGACGATTGCCCTCATAAAATGCCATGGCGAACTTGAAAATGCCGGGCAGCCGGCCAATAATAGCCCTTTATGCCGCAGATGGATTCTTTAACAGTCAATGCCGGTAAAAAGGGCGGACGACGGGCGTTGCCGACGCGCGGGGGATGGCGCCGCCCGCTGGCTTTGCTGTTCCTGGGGGTGCTTCTGGCCGGGGCGGCGCACGCGGGCGGTTCGGGGGTTGGACCGACCCTCCGCCTGGGCGATGGCCGAGAGGATTCGCCCTCCAACCCGATGGCGGCGTTCATGTATTTTGTGCCGCTCATCTCGCCGGAGCCGGTCACCATTATCGTCAGCCCGGGCAGCACCCAGTCGGTGCGCATCCTGTCCATCAGCCGGCGGGGGACGGAGAGGAAGTTTGTCCTGGGCTGCGACCTGGAGTTTAGCGGCGAAGGGTTGGAGCAGAGCGTTTTTGACCTGAGCCGGGAAATCCGCCTCCATGAGCGGGAATTAAGAGACGGCGGCTCGTTAAACAAACAACTGAAATCCATAGCCATCGAGGGCGGAGGGGCCGTCCAGATCGAAGTGGAGGGGGCAATCAGCAATAACCTTCCAGCCGTCAACGAGGTGCGGCTGCGATTTGATGCCCACGGGCAGACCAGCCCGGTGGTGATCGATTTGTGCGACGTCCGGCAGATCGCCGGGCAGGTTCGGCAGGTGAACGAAATTATTGCGCGGGTCAGCACGCTGACTTTTCGGCGTCAAACCGGCAGGCCAAAAATGGAAGTGACAGTCGCCTCCGTCAAGGACAAGGGAGAGGGAGACACGCTGTGGCAGAACCTCAAAGGAAGAGTCAAGGGGATGGCGGCCGACCTGCTGCTGGACCCGCTGGACATCGAAGCGGCCGGCAACGGGGCGATGCTGGATTTCGGGAAGGCTCTGGTTAGCGGTTCCCCCAGCTTCACCTTTCCGCAGGCGACCAATTTAAGATAAAGGGCCTCGTGAAAATGAGAACAATCTGCTTGCCTCCCTTTGGCATCCAATGTTTATTGAATCTGCAGTAGGTTGAGGTGAGCGCATACCATGCATACCAAAACTGAAATCGGGTATAACTCAAAGGTCGAGGGAGACGTGGTCCACACGCAATTGGACGCGGCCATCAATTGGTTCCGCAAAAATTCGCTTTGGCCCATGCCGATGGGCCTGGCTTGCTGCGCCATCGAATTGATGGCCGCCGGCGCCAGCCGTTTCGACATCGCGCGCTTCGGGGCCGAGGTGATGCGCTTTTCACCGCGCCAATCCGACGTGATGATCGTGGCCGGCACGGTGACCTACAAGATGGCGACGGCGGTGCGGCGGATTTACGAGCAAATGGCCGAGCCGAAATGGGTCATTGCCATGGGCGCCTGCGCCTCCACTGGCGGCATGTACCGCAGTTACGCGGTGCTTCAAGGGGTCGATCAGATCATCCCGGTGGACGTGTACGTGGCCGGATGCCCGCCGCGCCCGGAGGCCTTGCTGGATGCGCTTATTAAATTGCAAGGAAAGGTGGGCAGGGAGCCTTTTCTTGCCTTGCAGAAGCGGGTTGCCTGAACGCCCGCAGGGAAGCGACTTTCATGTCTGCCCGCGAACTTGCCCAACAGTTGAAAGCCCGGTTTGGAGACTTGATCTCCGAGCCGGCGGAGTTCCGCGGGGAGATAACCGTAGAACTGTCCGATGCCGATTGCATCGCCGAGGTGTGCGACTTCGCCAAGAAACAACTCGGCTTCGATTTCCTGGCCGATATCAGCAGCATCGACAATTATGGAACGGATCCGCGCTGGACGGTGGTTTATCATCTTTATGGTTACGGGCATCACTGCGCGCTGCGGATCAGGACCAACGTCGGCGAGGAAAGTTCGGAATTGCCGACGGTGACGGGGGTCTGGCGTGCGGCGGACTGGCACGAGCGGGAGGTGTTCGACATGATGGGCATCACCTTTCGCAAACACCCGGATTTGCGGCGGATTTTGATGTGGGAAGGCTATCCGTATTTCCCGTTGCGCAAGGACTTTCCGCTCTCGGGCAAGCTATCGAATGTCCCCGACGTTGCCTTCACCAAAGCCGCGCCGCTGGAGGGCGGGCCATTTGTAACGGAGGCCGGGGGCGGAAGCGCCACCGAGCGCGAACCGCGCGTGCGCGGGCCGGAGAGCGTGGAGATGCGGGAACCGCTGGCGCCCGCGCCGGTGAAGAAGGAGGCAGAGTGATGGGCTCATTCACCGTTGGCTGCATGCTCAGGAATCCAAGCCACCGCGAAAAGGCGGTTAAAGTCCCGCGCTTGATGGTCGATACTGGCAGTGGAGCCACTTGGATTCCGCGCAAAGCCCTCGATCAAATCGAAGTCAAGCCGGAGAAACGCCAGGTGTTTCAAATGGCGAAAGGACAACAGGTTTATCGCGACGTCGGATATGCGATTGTTCGAGTCAGCGAATCGGAGACGGCGGACGACGTGGTTTTTGCCGAGCCGGGCGATTTCATATTGCTGGGAGCCCGCGCCTTGGAAGGTCTGCGGTTATGGATCGACGCTACGGGCAAAAGGCTGGTGGACAGCGGGCCACATCCTGTTGCAAAGTCCGTCGTTCCCGGTCCTGTTCCATCCGACAAAGACCGGATTGGGCCTGTGACGGGAGCCATCATTCAAGGCCAAGGCGGCCCACCGCCGATCGCGGGTGAGGAGTTTCGGATGCAAACGCGGCGCAAACCCAAGCCCCGGCGCAGGTAAACGAAATGGCGACCACACACGAGATTGAAGCAGGAGACGCGGCGGTGCGCGCGGCGGAGGCGCAGGCCGCTGCCCACTCGTTGCCGCCCGCCGCCGCGCCAGGAGCCGAGGATCTGCCCGACATTCACGGGGAGAAAATGGTCCTGAACATGGGGCCGTCCCACCCGGCCACACACGGGGTGCTGAGGATCGTGCTGGAATTGGACGGCGAAATCATCACCAAGGCGACGCCGGATATCGGCTATCTTCATCGGGGCGACGAGAAGATCGCCGAGAACATGACTTACAACCAGTTCATCCCGTACACTGACCGGCTGGATTATCTGGCGCCGCTGGCCAATAACGTGGCCTACGCGCTGGCGGTGGAGAAACTGCTCGGCATCGACCGGGCGCTGCCTCCGCGCTGCCAATACATTCGCGTGATCTGCTGCGAATTGGCGCGGGTTTCCTCCCATCTCCTCGGCCTTGGCTCCTTCGCGATGGATGTCGGCGCGTTGACGGTTTTCCTCTTCACGTTCACCGAGCGGGAGAAGATTTACAACCTAATCGAGTCGCTCACGGGGGCGCGGTTCACCACCAGTTACACGCGCATTGGGGGATTGTCGCGCGACCTGCCGCCGGGCTGGGTTGAGCAATGCCGCAAGTTCCTGGAGGAAGTGGTGGTGAATATCGACGAAACCGAAAAGCTTCTCTCACGGAACAAGATTTTTGTCGATCGCACGCGGGACGTAGGCGTGATCGCGCGCGAGGCTGCGATTGACTACGGGCTGACGGGGCCAAATTTGCGCGGCAGCGGCGTGGACTTCGACCGCCGCAAAGCCCATCCTTATCTGGTGTACGATCAGTTGGAGTTCGACGTGCCCGTCGGGTCGGTCGGTGATTGCTACGACCGTTACCTGGTGCGGATCGAAGAGATGCGCCAAAGCGTGGGCCTGTTGCGGCAATGCCTGGACAGAATCCCCGGCGGGGCCGACAACAAGACCAAGGAACCGATCGACGTCGCCGATGGCAAGATCGTGCTGCCATCCAAATACAAAGTGCTCACGAGCATGGAGGAGTTGATCCACCAGTTCATCCTCGTCACCGAAGGTGTCAACGCGCCCCCGGGAGAGGTTTATTTCGGGGCCGAGAATCCGAAGGGCGAGTTGGGCTTTTTCATCCACAGCAGGGGCGGCGGCACGCCGTATCGGTTGAAAATCCGGGCGCCCTCCTTCGCCAATCTGAGCATCCTGCCCTACTTGATGCCGGGGCACATGGTGAGCGACACGGTAGCGATCTTTGGCTCGCTGGATTTCGTGATGGGGGAGTGTGACCGATGAGTTTCGCCGTATCCAAGGATCTGGAGGCCGAGCTGGACGAACTGGTTTCGAATTATCCGCAAAAGCGCAGCGCGTCGCTGATGTTCTTGCACGCGCTGCAGGAGCACTTTGGCTGCATCTCGCCGGAGGCGATGGAGTGGACGGCAAAGAAGCTGGATTTGCAGCCGATTAACATTTACGAATTGGTGACCTTTTACCCGATGTTCCGGCAGGAGAAGGCGGGGAAGTACCAGGTCAGGATTTGCCGGACATTGAGTTGCGCGCTCGGAGGCAGCCACGCGCTGCGCGAGCATATATGCAAGAAGCTGGGGCTGGACCCGTGCGAACACGGCCCGCAAACAACCGCGGACGGCAAATTCACGGTCGAATTTGTCGAATGCCTTGCCAGTTGCGGGACCGCGCCGGTGGTGATGTGCAACGACGCCCTTTACGAAGGAGTCTCGCATACCAAGGCGGATGAAATCATCGGGAGTTGCAAATGATGAAAAACAATCCGTTGCCACGCCTGGATACAAACCAGGAGCTTCGACAGAGGATTTTGCCCTATTGCCGTCTGCGTCCGGGCCAATTTTGGATTGATCCGAAAGGGAAGCATAAAGTCGCTTGCATTGACGCCACCGATATGAACGCCGTGTTGGAATTGATGGATGGCACGGAAGCCGAATTGGCGATTCACGATCCGCCTTACAACCTGGTGGCGTTTGAGGAGCGTGAATTGGCGGCGTACATCCGTTGGTGCAAACAGTGGGTCAACAATACGATTGCAATTCTCAAACCGGACAGTTCTCTGTACGTGTGGCTGGGCGCCGACCAGCGGAACGGGTTTCAACCGCTGCCCGACTTTATGATAATGATGCGGGAGACCCCCTTGCGCCCGCGCAGTTTCATCACGATGCGCAATCAGCGCGGCTACGGAACGCAGAAGAACTGGATGGCGGTTCGACAGGAGCTTCTTTACTACGCCAAGGGCGAACCCGACTTCAACGTGGAAGCCGAGTACACGGACATCCCGAAGATTCTTCGCGGTTACTACAAGGAAGTGGGCGGCCGAACAACCGAGAACATGGAGCGGAGCAAATCGGAGAACATTCGCGCCGGAAATGTCTGGGTGGACATTCAGCAAGTTTTTTATCGGATGGAGGAAAACGTCTCGGGTTGTTACGCGCAGAAACCAGTCAAATGCATCAGCCGGATTATCAATGCCAGTCTGCAGAAAGGCGGATTGGTCGTGGATTTTTTCGCCCACTCCGGCACGACTCTGGTGGCCGCGGAAGAGAGTCAGCGCCGTTGCTTCACTGCCGAGATCGACCCCGTATTCTGTGAAATTGCTATTCGTCGGCTGGAGCGATTCCGCGCGACCGGACGATTGGGCTGGCAGAATGGGCACCCGTTTGAAAAAGAGCTTCCCGACTTTGAAACAGAGGCGGACGAAAGCCAAATTGAACGACAACTCCAAGCCACGCAAACGGGCGTTGGCTGCCCGACATGGATTTGAACCATGACAAACAGATCCAGAGTCTGTTGTGCTACCGTTACACCATCGGGCAAAAGCGCGACTTGAAAATGTAAAGAGTTTGGCCTTTTAGTCAAGATATGCCGCAACAATATCGGCTCATTTTAAAACATTTGGATCAGCCGGGTTACACCCCGGACCTGGACTGCTATCTGCGCCACGGCGGCTACGAAATGTTGAAAAAAGCCCTGGCCTGGCCGCCCAAGACCCTGGCCGACGGCAAAACTATCTCACCGCAGGAGCAAATCCGCGAGGAGGTCAAAAGCTCCGGCCTGCGGGGCCGGGGCGGCGCCGGCTTTTCCTGCGGGCTGAAATGGTCGTTTGTCGATCGCAAATGCGGCAAGCCGATCTACCTGATCTGCAACGCCGACGAATCCGAGCCGGGCACCTTCAAGGACCGCCAGATCATTTACAAGGACCCGCATCAGTTGATCGAGGGCATGATCATTTCCTGCTACGCCAACGACGTTCATTGGGCCTGCATTTACATCCGCGGCGAAATGCCGGACGGCGCGCGGCTGTTGAACCGGGCGCTGGCCGAGGCCCGCGCGAAGAACTTTTTGGGCAAGAACATTCTTGGCAGCGGTTACAGCCTTGAAATTTATGTCCATCGCGGGGCCGGCGCCTATATTTGCGGCGAGGAAACGGGGCTGATCGAGTCGCTGGAGGGCAAGCGGGCCTACCCGCGCATCAAACCGCCGTATTTCCCGGCGGTGCTGGGCCTTTACACGTGCCCGACCATCGTCAACAACGTCGAAACGCTCGCCTCTGTCAAACATATTATACAAATGGGCGCCGCGCAATACGCCAAGCTCGGCACCCCCAACAATACCGGCACCCGCATCGTCAGTGTCAGCGGGCACGTCCGCAAGCCGGGCTACTTCGAGGTCGAAGTGGGCAAGGTGACGCTTGGGGAATTGATCTTTGACGCAAACTTCGGGGGCGGCCTGCGCGAAGGGCGTAAATTGAAGGCCGTCATCCCCGGCGGTTCGTCGGCCAAGGTTTTCAAGGCGGGCGAGAAATTCAAAATGAAGCGCAAGGGCGCCGACGGCCAGGTGGCAGTGGTGGAGGTGGACATGCTGGACCTGCCCTACGACTTCGATTCCCTCCAGCAAGCCGGCAGCATGTCCGGCTCGGGGGCGATCATCGTCATGGACGACACGACGGACATGGTGGCGGCGCTGGCGAACATCGCGGATTTTTACGCGCATGAAAGCTGCGGGCAATGCACACCGTGCCGGGAGGGATCGCTTTGGCTTGCCAAGGCGCTGCATCGCCTGGGACACGGGAGCGGGCGCAAGCAGGACGCCGACTACTTGCTGAACATTGCCCAAAACATTCAGGGCCGGACTATATGTGCGTTTGGCGAGGCCTGCGCCTGGCCGGTGCTGAGTTTTGTCAACAAATTCCGGGACGAATTCGAGGCCCGCGCCGCGGCTGACGAGGCGAAAAACGCCGCCGCCGGCCCTTCGCCAGCGATGAAACTGGCCGCCAGCCCATGAGCGCCGCAACTGTCCCTAGCTGAATATGCCGAACGAGACTCTAGAAAAGGCCGCGCTGAAGCCGGTGGAAAAGATCAAGATCAAGGTCGATGGTCGGGAGGTCGAAGTCCCGAAGATGATGCCGGATTGGCAGGGCAAATTGCAGCCGACGACCATGCTGCAGGCCTGCGCCCTGGCCGGCAGCGAGGTGCCCCATTATTGTTACCATCCCAAGCTCCCCATCGCCGGCAATTGCCGCATGTGCCTGGTCGAATTCGGCACCCCCGTCATCGGACCCGACCGCAGGCCGGTGCTTAACCCGGACGGCACGCCAAAAATCGCACGGTCCGTCCTGCCCTACGAACCGGCCACGCCGCGCGGGGCCATTGCCTGCGCGACGCCGATTTCTCCCGGCATGGAGATTTATCCCGGCTCGGCCGCGACGCGCCAAATGCGCGAAGCGGTGCTGGAATCGCTGCTCATCAATCATCCCTTGGATTGCCCGATATGCGACCAGGCAGGCGAATGCAAGCTCCAGGAGTATTCGGTGGACTACGGCAAAGCGGCCAGCCGCTTTGTCGAGGAAAAAGTCCACAAACCCAAACAGGTTGACCTGGGTCCGCGCATCGTGCTGGACGACGAGCGCTGCATCCTGTGCTCGCGCTGCATCCGCTTCTCGCGGGACATCGCGGGGGATGACTCGCTGGGCTTTGCCGACCGCGGCAGCCACAGCACGCTGACGCGCTACCCCGGAAAAGATTTTGACAACAATTACACCCTCAACACCGTGGATATTTGCCCCGTCGGGGCGCTGACCTCCAAGGACTTTCGTTTCCAGATGCGCGTCTGGTTTCTCAAGGAAACCAAAAGTATCTGCACCAGTTGCGGCACCGGGTGCAACATCATCATTGGCTCGCGCGAGGAAAAAGTCTATCGCTACGAACCGCGGGAGAACGACGCCGTCAACTCCTGCTGGATGTGCGATTACGGGCGGCTCAATTACAAATGGATCAACCGCGACGACCGCTTGGCCGCGGTGCAGGGGTCAAGGATGGCCGCGACCGATTCCTCCCAGGCCTGGCAGAAGGCGATTTCCGAAATCACCGAAATCCTCAAGCGGACCCGGGCCGGCACCACGGCCATCATCGCCTCGGCGCGCCAGACCAATGAGGAGCTTTATTTGTTGAAAAAGCTGGCGACCAGGCTGCAGGCCGTGACCGACTCCGTCCCTCGGACTGGCGAGGGCGACAAACTGCTCTTGCACGCCGACCGCAATCCCAACAGCACGGGGGCGAAACTGATCGGCATTGCGCCGCCGGCGATGGGATCGAACCTGCCCAAGATCGCCGCCGGGATCGCCGGCGACGGCATCAAGACGTTGATTGTGTTTGGAGAAGATGTCACGAAGGTGGGGTTGGGAGAGAATCTGCTGGCCAAGCTTGACATGCTCATTGTCAGCGACATCCTGCCCGGCAAAATGGCGGCGGCGGCGCACTATGTGCTGCCGGGATGCGCGCACGCGGAGAAGCGGGGCAGTTTCGTCAATATCAAGGGGCGCGTGCAGCGATTCGCGCGGAACGTGCAGCCCAAGGGCAACGCGCGCCCGGAGTGGGAATTTCTGCGCGACTTGGTGCGGGGCGTGACCGGCCAAAACGGCTTTGCCAGCATCGAGGGACTCTTCAACCAGATGGCGGCGGAAGTGCCCGCCTTCCACGGGTTGACGTGGGCGGCGCTGGGTGATTTGGGAGTGACGGTGCCTCTTATTTAAGCCAATGAAAAGCCTTCTCCAACAGCGGGCCGAGAAACTGGCTCAAGAGTTCAAAAAGAAAGGCCGCAAGCCTGTCGTAATCGAATTTGCAGGATCGCCGAAGGCGGGAAAAACCACGACACTTTCGACTCTTCATGCGTTTCTGAAACGGTGCGGCTTTAAGGTCGAGGTCGTGATCGAGCGAGCGTCGGTCTGCCCCATTCGGGACAAAAAGCACGCCAATTTCAACATTTGGACCGCTTGCACCACCTTGGCGCAGATTTTGGAAAAAACACAGCATCAGCATCAATCTGAACCCCATCCCGACGCGCCCGAAATTCTGATTTTAGACCGGGGCCTGTTTGACGCGATTGTTTGGCTGGCGATGATGGAGCATCTGGCCAGGATACAAAAGGCGGAATTGGACATTGTCGAACGATTTTTATTGATGCAGGAATGGCGGCGGCGAATATTCGGGGTCATTGTCATGACTGTGGCGCCGGAAGAATCCATGACACGGGAGAAAGGGGACTTGCCGGTGGAAGGGGCCGAAGGGTCAATTATGAACGAAAAATGGCTGGCCAAGTTTCGCCAGACCATCCTTTCAGTATGCAAACGCCTGGAAGGGCAATTTAGGATCTATCGCGTGGACACCTCTCAAAAAGGCAGTAGCAATGATCACAAGAGAACAGCCGAATGGGCGGTTGGAGTTGTGCTTGACTTAATCTCGGAGCAATTAGAAGAGAATATCCTGTGCGCTCCAAAAAGTGAAATCGCCAAGCTGTTCTCCGGCAAGACGTGCGTCACCGGCAGGCCGGCGTCCACCATCGCCGACTATTTCCTCAAGCACGGTTCGTTCGTTCCGCGGCAAGAGGCTGAAACCGCGAAGGACCTTCTCCAGGCACTGCCGATCGTAGTCGTCCGCGCCAGAAACGGGCAAGTCCTGCAACTGCGGCGTCGCGAGAAATCCGCGGATAATCCTCTCCACGAACGCATCGTCGTGTGGGCGGGCGGGCATGTTCGAAAGGAAGACGCGACCAATGGAAATTCATTGATCCAAGGGGCGTTGCGCGAGGTGTACGAAGAATTGAGGTTAAGTCTGAACCCTGAATCACTCGAATTGATGGGCGCAATTTATGCCGATCTCGGCGGTTCGACATCGAAGCACGTCGCACTGGTCTATCAGTGGCAGGCTCCGACAGACGACGTCGATATTGTCCTCAGCGGCACTGAGTTTTTTGAGCGGCGAGGAACATCCCTGAGCGGGAAATTCGTCCAAGTCAAGGACGTGGCGGAAGACAAACTGGAACCGTGGTCCGAAATTATTGTCCGGGAGATGCTCGCGACCGGCATCGCTCCGTGCGAAAGGCGTCTGCTTTAAGCTATGGACTTTTTCGGTCATATCTCTCCGGCGGCTCAGTTCGTCATCATCAGCGCCATCAAAATTGTGTGCGTTTTTGGGGTGGTGATGCCGATGGTCGCCTACGCGGTTCTGGCCGAACGCAAGGTTTCCGCCTGCATCCAGGACCGACTCGGCCCCAACCGCCTGGGTCCGGGCGGCATCTGGCAGCCGGTGGCCGACGGCGTCAAGGCGTTCCTCAAAGAGGACTTTACGCCGGCGCACGTGCGCAAGGCCTATTTCTGGCTGGCGCCGATGATTACCATGATCCCCTCGCTGCTGGTCCTGGCGGTCATTCCGTTTGGCTCGCAGCTTGGAGGCGAGAAGATGGTGATTGCCGACCTCAACGTGGGCATCCTCTACACCTTTGGCATCGTTTCGCTGGGGGTATATGGCATTGTGCTGGCCGGCTACGCATCCAACTCAAAATACCCGTTCCTGGGCGGCATCCGCTCCAGCGCGCAAATGATTTCGTACGAAATCGCCATGGGCATGTCAGTCATCCCCGTCTTCCTGATTGTCGGCAACTTGAATCTGGGCCAGGTGATCGAATATCAGGCACAACAGGGCTGGCTGATCTTCTATGCCCCGGTTTCCTTCATTATCTTCATGATATCGGCCTTTGCCGAAACCAACCGCCTGCCCTTCGACCTGCCGGAGTCGGAGCAGGAATTGGTGGGGGGGTACCACACCGAGTACAGTTCCATGAAATTCGCGCTTTTCTTCATGGGAGAATACGCCAACATGATCGCGGCCTCGGGCATGATGGTGACATTGTTTTTGGGCGGCTGGACGCTGCCCTTCGCCGGCTTGGACAAACCGGCGGATTCGATCGGAATGGGTTTGCTGCAAATCGCCATTTTTTTGGCGAAGGTGGTGGCGCTGATGTTCCTGTTTATCTGGGTGCGGTGGATGTGGCCGCGCTTCCGGTATGATCAATTGATGGATTTGGGCTGGCGGCGGTTTTTGCCGCTGGCGCTGGCCAACATAATGGCCACGGCGATCTGGCTGTGGCTGGCGGCCTGAGACCCTTGACGACATGATTGTTAAACGAACGAAGTTGAATTTTGGGGAGCGCCTCTACATTCCGGCGGTCGTCGATGGCTTCCGCATCACTCTGCGTCACTTCTTTAAAAAGAAGGTCACCATGCAGTACCCGGAGGAGAAATGGACCGTGCCCCAAGGCTATCGCGGCGCGCCTTATCTGGTCAAAGACCCCGAGGGACGGACCAAATGCGTTTCCTGCCAGTTGTGCGAGTTTATTTGCCCGCCCAAAGCCATCCGCATCACCCCGCCCGGCCCCGCGGGATCGCCCGAGGCGGGCAACGTCGAAAAAGCGCCGCGGGAATTCAAGATCGACATGCTGCGCTGCATTTTTTGCGGCTTGTGCCAGGAAGTGTGCCCGGAGGAGGCGATTTTTCTGATGAAAGATTACTCACTGACGGGGCTGAGCCGGCAGGAAATGGTCTATGACAAGTCCAAGCTGCTGGCGATGGGCGGAGTCCATAACGACCAGATATGGAAGTGGAAGCATAAATAAATGGAACAGGCATTTTTTTACATATTTGCCGGGCTGACGCTTCTGTGCGGGGCGTTGGTGGTCGCCAATCCGCTGACGCGCAACCCGGTGACCAGCGCGATGTTCTTATTTTTGACTATCATTTCCATGGCCGGGCTGTTCGTCCTTTTGCGCGCCTTCTTCCTGGCCGCGGTGCAAGTGCTGGTCTATGCCGGGGCCGTGATGGTCCTTTTTGTCTTTGTCATCATGCTGCTGGATTTGAAGGAGGAAGAACGGCGGAAAATCAAGCTGGCGATGGCCGTGCTGGGCGTGGTGGCGGTGGGAGTGATCGCCGCCGCAATGATTGGCACCATCCGGCAATCTCGAGTCGGGTTTGGCCTGGACCATTATCGGGTGGAAGGTTCGACGACCGCGCTGGGCTGGAGCCTTTTCACCCATTTCGCCCTGCCCTTTGAACTGGTGTCGCTGCTGCTCCTCACGGCAATGATCGGCACGGTGTTGCTGAGCAAAAAGGACCTGCGATGAACCCGGTGGGCCTGCAACAATATCTCACGGTGAGCGTCCTGCTGTTTTGCCTCGGCCTGCTGGGGGTCATTGTCCGGCGCAACATCCTGGTCATTTACATGTCTTTAGAGTTGATGCTCAATGCCGCCAACCTGGCGCTTGCCGCCGCGTCGCATTTCAACAACAACCTCGACGCCCAGGTGATGGTGTTTTTCATCATCACGGTCGCCGCCTCGGAAGTGGCGGTCGGTTTGGCTCTGATAGTGGCCCTATACCGCCGCCGGCAAACGACGCACGTGGAGGATTTGGCGACGATGAAACTTTAAGCCATGAACGATCCAACACCCTGGCTGGTGCTGTTGCTGCCGCTGCTGTCGGCCGTTCTCATCACGCTATTCCTGCAACGGAACCCGCGCCTAGGCGCGGCCGTCTCGGTGGGGGCGGTGATGGCCTCCTTCGTGTTGAGCGTGGGACTGCTGGCCGAATTCCTGGCATCCGGCCAGCCGCACGTCGTAATCCCCGCCACCTGGCTGCGGGTGGGCCGTTTGAACATCGAGTTCGGCATGCGGTTCGATGCCCTTGCGCTGTTCATGCTCTTGATCGTGACGGGGGTTGGTGCGGTCATTCACATCTATTCCATTGGCTACATGCGGGGCGAGCGCGGGTACAGCCGTTTCTTCGCCTGCATGAGCCTGTTCATGTTCTCGATGATCGGGATTGTGGTCAGCACAAATTTCATCCAGATGTTCATCTTCTGGGAACTGGTCGGCCTGTGCAGCTACCTGCTCATCGGATTCTGGTACCAGCGGCCCGCGGCCGCGGATGCGGCCAAAAAGGCCTTCCTTACCAACCGCGTGGGTGACTTCGGTTTCTTCACCGGCATCATGCTCGTGTGGGCGGCGGCGGGCACCCTCAGTTTTTCGGGCATCCGGGATCAACTGGTGCGAAACCCGGAGTTGTTCGACACGGCGGCGACGGGCGCCGGGCTGCTTATATTCTGCGGGGCGGTCGGCAAATCGGCGCAATTCCCCTTGCACGTCTGGCTGCCCGACGCGATGGAAGGCCCGACACCGGTGAGCGCGTTGATCCACGCGGCCACCATGGTGGCCGCCGGTGTTTATATGCTCTGCCGTGTTTTCTTCCTGTTCGACTCCTCCGCGCTGCACGTGATCGGGTGGATTGGCGCCTTCACCTCCTTGCTGGCCGCGGTGATTGCGACACAGCAGGATGACATCAAACGGATTCTGGCCTATTCGACGTTGTCGCAACTGGGCTACATGGTGATGGCGGTCGGCTTGCATGAACCGGCGGCGTCCATGTTCCACCTGGGCACGCACGCCTTTTTCAAGGCCCTCCTGTTCCTGGCGGCCGGCTCGGTCATTCACGGCCTGAGCCAGGAGCAGAACATCTGGAAAATGGGGCGGCTGATAGACAAGATGCCGGTGACTTGCTGGACTTTCCTGGCGGGCATGCTGGCGTTGTGCGGACTCTGGCCCTTTAGCGGCTTCTTCAGCAAGGACGCCATTCTGGCCGCCGCTTACCAGCAGAACATGAGCTTGTTTGCCGTCGGCGCGCTCGTCGCCTTTCTGACCACCTTCTACATGTTCCGTCTCTTTTATGTGGTTTTCCTCGGCAAGGCCAAAACGGAGGCCTGCGCGCACGCCCATGAGTCTCCCCCTGTCATGCGCGATCCGCTCATCGCGCTGGCCATCGCCTCGGTGCTGGGCGGCTTCTTTGGCATCGAGCAATTCGTGGCGCGCCAATTCTCGCCCGCAGGGGAAACCGCCGCGATATTCAGCCCGCTGGAACCGTTCAAAACAGCCCCTGTGGCGGCGGCGGTGGGGTTGGCGGCCTTCCTGCTCGGATGGGGCGTCGCCTCATGGCTCTACGCCCGCGCCGGGTCGGACCCGCTGCCGGTAAAACTTCAATCCCTGAGCCGCCTGGCGCGGCACAAATTCTACTTCGATGAACTGTACACCGAACTCATTGCGCTGACCCAGGAGGCGCTGGCTTCCTTCGCCAACGGATGCGACTTTGGCCTCAAGCTCGTGGTCCGGGGTGTGCATGGCGGTTGCGAGTTTTCGGGGCGGGTGTTGCGGCAGGCGCAAACGGGCAACCTGCAAACCTACGCGCTGTTGTTCGCCGCCGGCATCGCGCTGATGCTTTATTTGATGCTTGTTCGCTGAGCCATGTCACCCCTGACTTTCATATTCCTTTCGCCGCTGCTGGGCGCGCTGCTGATCGTGCTGATCCCGCGCAACTTCCGGCCTGTCATCCGCGGCCTGGCGCTCCTGGCCGCGTTTGTCTCGATGCTGGTTGCGGTGAACACGTTTTGCCGCTTCAGCGCCAGCCAGGCGGTCAGCGGCTTTCAGTTCGAGCAACAAGCTCTGTGGGCTCCGTCCCTTGGCATCAACTACCATGTCGGCGTCGATGGGATAAATGTGGGCCTGATATTGATGGGGGCAATCGTGTTGTTCGCCGCCACCTGTGTCTCATACCAAATCCAAACGCGCGAAAAAGAGTTTTACATCCTGCTTCTCATTATGGGCGGCGGCATACTGGGGGCGTTTGCGTCGCTGGACTTGTTTTTCCTCTACTTCTTTCACGAACTGGCGCTGGTTCCGGCGTTCATCATGATTGGATGGTGGGGCAAAGGGGAAGACAGGAATTACGCCGCCTTTCAAATCACGCTCTACCTCAGCGTGGGGGCGCTCCTGGTGTTGATCGGTTTGCTGGGCGTTTATCTGCAACTGCCGGCTCACGACCGCACCTTTGATCTGGTCGCACTCACAAAGTATTTCCGGACCCATCCGATGGCGCCCGGAGCGCAACTGTGGATATTCCCCACTCTTTTATTCGGCTTCGGAATTCTGGTCGCGCTGTGGCCCTTTCACACTTGGGCGCCGCTGGGATACGGTTCGGCCCCGACAGCCACCGCGATGATCCACGCCGGGGTGCTCAAGAAGTTCGGCCTCTACGGCCTGATCCGCATTGCGCTGCCGCTGATGCCGAGCGAGGCGCAACGGTGGGTCTATGTGCTCTCGGCCTTGTGCCTGGGCAACATCCTTTATTGCGGCTTGGTGGCGATGCGCCAGCGGGACCTGAACCTTCTGATTGGCAACTCCAGTGTCGCCCACATGGGATTCGCCTTTCTGGGCATCGCCAGCTTGAGTTGGATCGGCATTACGGGCACGGTCATGGTCATGGTGGCGCACGGTTTCCTGGCCGCCTTGACGTTCGCTCTGAGCGGTTATTTGCGCGATGAAATCAAAACGCTGGACATCCGGCAAATGGGCGGGTTGCTCCGCCACCTGCCCTTTATTGGCACAGCCATGATCATGGCCATGCTGGCCGGATGCGGCCTGCCGGGTTTCGCCGGATTTCCGGGCGAAGCGATGGTGCTCTTTGGCAATTGGGACCGATCCGTGATGGTGACCGTGCTGGCGACCTGGGGCGCACTGATTATTGGCGGCGTATATATGCTCCGGGCCATTCGCCACGTCTGGCATGGGGACAAGGAGTGGCCGCAAGCGTCGGATGCGCCCAATCTCTGGCGCAAGCTGCCATACGGATTGCTCCTGGCAGCCCTGCTGGTCTTTGGGTGTTTCCCGCGGCTATTGACCGACAGCATTAAAAACAGCGTTGCAGGGGTCGTGCGAACCGTCGGGGCCGACCCGGCGCTCAACGCCCCCGTGCTGAGAATCCACTCACGATGAACCTTGGCTTGCTCACATTGGAAATCGCCGTCATCGGGCTGGCGCTGGCGCTGCTCCTGATCGATCTCTGGACCCCGCCCACGTTCAAGGACCGTCTGGGCTATGTCGCCGCTGCCGCTCTGCTCCTGATCCTGGCTCTGAGCTTCAACGCCAGCATCGTGACCCCCTCGCCAGTGGCCGGATTTCACGGGATGTTCCTGCAGGACGGTTTGGCCCTGTTCTTTAAGCGCCTGTTCCTGGTCTCGGCCATATTTGTTGTGTTGATGGGCGTCGAGTTCCGGGAGCGGCTGCCGATGGGGGTGGGCGAGTTTCACGTGGTGGTTTTGCTCGCACTGGCGGGGATGATGTTCGCCGCCTCGGCCAACGATTTCGTGCTGGTGTTCGTCGCCCTGGAAATGATCTCGATCAGCTTTTACATTCTGGTCAGCTTTCAGCGCTCGCGCCTGGCGTCGCTGGAAGCCGGCGTCAAATACCTGATACTGAGCGCGCTGGCGGCGGCGGTTCTGGTTTTTGGCATCGCCTTGATCTTCGCCGCCGGCAACGGCGCCAATTTCACGGTCCTTGCCGCCGGAGGACAAAAGCTGGTCAACAACAAGGTCTATTGGCTGGGCATCCTCCTGGTGCTGGCCGGCTTGGGCTTCAAAATTGCCGCCTTTCCATTGCAAATGTGGGCCCCGGACGTGTATGAAGGCGCGCCGACGCCGGTGACCGCCTTCCTGGCCACCGGCTCCAAAGCGGCCGGGTTTGTGCTCCTTTTGCGCGTGTTGTTCGCCGCCGCACCCGCGCTGGTGGTTCACTGGGAAAAGCTGTTCATAATCGCCTCAGCGGTGACGATTCTCTATGGCAACCTGTGCGCCATCCCGCAACGGAATTTGAAACGGCTGCTCGGCTATTCCAGTATTGCCAACGCCGGCTACTTGCTGCTGGGCGTCGCCGCCCTCAACGCCGCGGGTTCGGCCGCCGTGTTGTATTATCTGGCCGGCTATGTGTTCACGCTGGCGGCGGCCTTTATCGTGATTTGCACGGTGGCCCGCCAGAGCGAGGATATTGGAGCGCTGGCGGGATTGAACCAACGCTCGCCCTTTCTGGCGGCCGCGCTGACGCTGGCCATGGTTTCGCTGGCGGGCGTGCCTCCTATGGCGGGGTTCCTGGGCAAATTCCTGCTGCTCAAGGCGGTCATTGGGCAGGTTGCGGCCAATCCGGCGTACTTGTGGCTGGCGCTGGTGGCCATCGGCGGCGTGGTGATCTCACTCTATTATTACTTCGGTGTCATTCGCGCCGTCTATTGGTCAAAGGAACCGGCCGACCTTTCCCCCATTACCGTATCTTTGCCTCTGAAGCTCTCCCTGGGCGTGTGCGTCGCGGCGATGTTTTTCCTGGGAGTATATCCGGAGCCGGTTTTCAACGCCGCCACCGAGGCGGTGAAGGTATTGAAGTATTTAAATGGCGCTTGATCTCCCTTTGGCGGCGCGTCTATTATTTCCAATAATTTAAGAATATGGCTGACATTGCAAATAAGTATCCCGACAACGTTGCGGGCAAATTCTACGTGGACAATCAATGTATCGACTGCGATCTGTGTCGTGAAACGGCCCCGGCCAATTTCACCCGCAATGAAGATGGCGGTTACTCCTTTGTCTTTAAACAACCCGGCAGCCCCGAAGAAGAGGCCCAATGCAAGGAAGCCAAGGAAGGCTGCCCCGTCGAAGCCATCGGCGATAATGGCGATCAGGGGTGACAATCCCCAACTTCACCCGCAACTCGTGGGACGGCGGAAACAGATAATTCAGGCCTTCAACCTGCAACGCTATTTGGCGCAGCGGATGGCCGCGGTGGATCGCGCCCTGGACCGGTTTCTGCCCCCGGCCACCGCCCGCCCGGCGACCATCCACAAAGCCATGCGCTACTCCCTCTTCGCAGGCGGCAAACGCATGCGCCCGGCCCTTTGCCTGGCGGCCGCGGAAGCCTGCGGCGGCGGCACTCAGGACGCCATGCCCCTGGCCTGCGCCGTCGAGTGCATCCACACCTATTCCCTCATCCATGACGATTTACCCGCGATGGATGATGACGATTTGCGCCGCGGCAAGCCGACCAATCACAAGGTCTTCGGCGAAGGCATCGCCATTCTCGCCGGCGACGGCCTGTTGACGGAGGCCTTTGCCATCGCCTGCCAATGCAAGGGCTGGCCGCGCTACTCACACCGGGACGTGATTTCGGAATTGGCCCGCGCGGCCGGCTCCCTCCAACTGATCGCCGGCCAGGTCGCGGATCTAGAAGCCGAGGGGAAAAAAATCCCGGCCTCCCAACTCCAGTACATCCACGAGCGGAAAACATCGGCCCTGCTCTGTTGCTCGGTGCGCCTGGGCGGGATGAGCGCCAACTGCACGGCGGCCCAACTCCAGGCGCTGACGGACTTCGGTTACAACGTCGGCCTGGCCTTTCAAATTATTGATGACATCCTCGATGTCACCCAATCCAGCCGGCACTTGGGCAAGACCGCCGGCAAGGACACCTCCGCCGAAAAGGCGACCTACCCGTCCATCGTCGGCCTGGAGAAATCGCGCCGGATCGCCGCGCAATTGACCGCCCGCGCCTTCCGCGCGCTGGAGCCGTTCCAGGGCCGGGCGCCGGCGCTGGCCGCGCTGGCGGACTACCTCCTCAAGCGCGACAGATAGGAGTCTGCGGCGGACTTCTTCTCGTGGGCGCATTTCACATTTTTGGGTTTTCTTTCTTAATCGTAATCTTGATCTTGCTCTTAATCCAAATGCAGGAGGGCGATGAGATTAAGATTAAGATTAGGAGCAAGATTAAGAGGGGAACCCAAAAATCTGAAATGCGCCTTCTTCTCGTTCCCTCGGCTG
>JBEKSF010000110.1:0-42749 GCA_049517295.1 Verrucomicrobiota bacterium | reverse complement strand
AACTGCCCCGGTTCCAACCGCTTGTAAAAGACGGTGTTGTCGTGGCGGTGGACGGCGAGGAAGACGGCTTTGGGCCGCAAGCGACGGAGGGGCCTAGGGCGCGAGCGGGATGGATGCAATTCCACCGCGTTGCTGGCGTCGTTGCGCAGGCGCTCGCCGTGTTTGATTTGAATCAAAAGCTCGTCCACCTCGTAGTGAAGTTGCAAGAGGCTCAGGTGCGGCTGGAGGCGGAGGTGGATTTTGGCCGGGTCGGCGTTGAGTAACGAATTGATTTCCAGCGGCGGGACAGCTTCGGAATCGAACGCTTCGATATGCGCCCATTCCAGGCGAGCCATGTCCAGGGCCAGTTGGCGGCGGGGTGCGATCCAGTGAGGCTCGGACTCCAAAAACCCGACCAAACGGCGGCCCAGATTGCGAAGGGTGAAGGACTGGGAGGGATGGCGTGCCAGGTAGGCGCAGGTCAACTGATCGAAGCGCCGGTCGCCCAGCACCGCGCGCAGTCCGGGATAATCGTCGTAAAAGCAGTCCTTGAGGCGGATCCAGTATTGGCGGTGATAGATTTCCAGACGCTCCAGAGAAGTGAGGCGGTCGTTGGGTTTGATGAAGCTCTCGGCTTCTTTGCGCAGGGCGCGTCGGCGGGCGCGAAGGTCCAGGGGCTGCATGAGCGCAGTGGCCATGCGGCGTTGCAGGTCCAGAAACTGGCGGGCGGTCTGGCTCTTAGGCGGCGATGCGTTTGAGGTCGAGGTTTGCAAGGAAGCGGTTGGCTTTGAGGGCCTCGTTATGCACTTCGTTAAAGGACGGGATGCGGGCGTCCCATTCCAGCAGGGTGGCCGTTCTGCCGGTCCGATTGACGGCGTGCTCGTAGAGTTTCCAAACCGGATCGATCACGGGATGGTCATGGGTGTCGAGGACGTATTTTTGGAATTTGGTGTGGCCGGCGATGTGGAACTGGGCCACGCGGTGAGCGGGGACGTTGTCCACGTAATCGAAGGGTTTGAAATTGTGATTGCGGGAGGAGACGTATATATTATTGACATCCAGGAGGATGCCGCAATCGGCGCGTTCGACGACCTCGGAGAGGAACTCCCACTCGGTCATCTCCGAGACGTGGAACTCGGCGTAGCTGCTGACGTTTTCGACCGCGATGGGCAGTTCGAGAAAATCGCGCGCCTCGCGGATTTTGCGGGCGGTGACTTTGGCGGCGGCGAAGGTGTAGGGCATGGGCAACAGATCGTGCGTGAAACGGCCATCCACGCTTCCCCAGCACAGATGATCGGAAAGCCACGGGGTATGCGTTCGTTTGACCAGGCGTTTGAGTTTCTTCAGATGCTCGCGGTCCAACGGCTGGGCGGAGCCAAAATAGGCCGAAACACCATGCTGGACGACACGGTATTGTTCGAGGATTTGATCGAGCACCTTCAACGGGCGTCCGCCATCGACCATGAAATTCTCGGAGATGATTTCGAACCAATCGACCGTCGGCTTTTCGGAAAGGATGTGGTTGTAGTGCGGGACGCGCAGGCCGATGCCGATGCCGTAATCGGTGAAGCCGTTGAATGGGTTGGCGGGCATAAGGCGGGGAGAATCAGCCGTTGGGAGCGAGGCGGCAAAACGCCGCCCCGCTCCGCGAGAACAATTGCCTGAAGAAAGCCGGGTGGGCCTTCTTGAGAGGCGTGTTCAGGCGACCTTGCAACCGCCCTTGCCCTTGCAGGAATTCTTGCCCTTGCACCCCATGTCGCCCTGGGAACAGCCGCCCTGGCCTTTGCAACTGTTCATGCCTTTGCAATCGTGTTTGTTGGTGGCGTTATCGCTGGCTGCCGCGCCCGAGCTGGAGCTTTTGCAGCCCGTGGTGGCGGTCATCGCGCCGGCGATCAATCCCGCCATCGCGGCGGAGATCATTATAGTTCTTGCGGTTCTCGTCATAATCGTTTTCTCAAGTTTTCGGTTCTCGGCTGGGCAGCAAAAAACACACTCCCCCTGCGCGCAATCCAGGCGCGAGAGTTCACTGCGTGTTATTTGAGGTCAGCCGCAATAAAGTAGAATGCGTTCCGGGAAAGTCAAGTCGGGGACGTCACAATCCGGCGCTCCAGAGGGCGGATTCACGAAGGCAGGCAAGGGAAGGACTTGAAGAGGCTTAGCGACTGTTACGAATGCGCCCCGCGCAAGTGGCGGCAAAGGATCGCAAATATCAGCAATTGCTGGGGTTTTTGAGGATTTTGGGGCTGGGGGAATCCAAAAAGCAGGCTCGCGCAGAGAACGCCGATGGCACGGAGAAGGGCAAGCCTTGACTTGGAACGAGGTCACCTTGACTAACCTTGACTTCTTCTTGACGGCTGGGAGCCGTGGAAGGGCCTAAGACTTTGACTATGAGGAAGATGCGGCTCAATCAGGGATACCTTGACTAACCTCGACCGGCACCTTGACCCAACCTTGACTTGCCGTGGCGTTGCTTGAGTGACATTAACGTTAACGCGGCGGGGTTGAATCCTTTTGGATCGCTCGCGCGGCAGGCAGGCGACGGGCGCTTGCGGTATGTCAAAGAACCCGCCTTGGCTTGGCTAAAGCCGCGGCGAGGCAGGCAAAGCAGCCCGCCCGCTATCAATGTCCCATACAATAGTGGGACGCGCAAGCGCTTTTTGAAGGTTTTTTTGGGGTTGGGGGCGGTGATCGCGGAAATCACAAGGTTTTGCGCTGTTGAACATGAGGAAGCAGAGGGAACAGAGATTAACCGCCTTAGGCTTTCCGAAATCGCGTTCTCCGGGCAAAGCTCGCGCGGAGAATGTTGAGCGCGCGGAGCCGGAGCATAAAGACAGAGACATCGAGGCGGGAAGATGGGGGCGGTCTCATTTGGGAGTTTTGGCGATTGAAGACGGTCCTTGGTCACCTGGTCAGGAAATTGCACTGAAGAAAGCAGTCTATACGAAGATTTTTAAAAAACGTTGCAGGAAAGTTACAAAAAACCCTTGACACTTTTGGTTGAATTTGGGAGTCTCCACGTCCAGCTTCAACGGAGCTAAAGACTTCGTGGGGCTGCGGAGCTGGGTTTGCATTGGAATTTGAACTCGCGAAAGTCTCCGGTTATGGAGATGTGGTTTGAAATTTGGTGCGTTGGCGGCGGGCATCCTCGCGCAAGTGAATTATATCCTCGTTTCGTCCTTCTTGGCGGCGCCAGGCCGTATTGGTAAAGGCCTCTATGAACACAAGTATCCCTCCATCAACCATCAACGTCCTGGTTATTCATTTCTTCACATTCTGCTTTTTGTGGACGGCAGAACCGCGAGATAAACTTCAACGACTCCAACAACATTTTAATCACATGAATACTCAGCTCGCAAGAAAACGGCGCTTGCTTCTTGGCTTTTTGTTTTTGGCGACTGGCTCGGTTGTCGGGCAGGGCCAAATGACCTCCTCTACGCCCCTAAACTCCAGCGATGCTGCGGAATATGTCTGCGTCCAGCGCGGGCCGCATTCCCGAGTTTGGCAAAGCACGGTGCTGCAAACCAACGCGGCGGGGATCGTCTTCACCGATGTTCACTCGTACACTGAATTAAGAAGTGGATTGTGCTATCTGACCAATGGCGAGTATGCCGACTCTGTGGAGATGATCGACTTGACCGCCACGGGAGCGCAGGCGGCGCAAGGCGCGCACAAGGTGTCCTGGGCGGCCAGTGCCAATGCTCCCGGTGGCGCGGTGCGGTTGACGACGCCCGCCGGCCAGCAGTTCTCCAGCGGCGTCTTTGGATTGTGCTATTGGGACGCTGCCGCTGGCACGAATGTCCTGATCGCGCCCGTGCAGAATTC
This sequence comes from Verrucomicrobiota bacterium, assembly GCA_049517295.1. Taxonomy (GTDB): domain Bacteria; phylum Verrucomicrobiota; class Verrucomicrobiia; order Limisphaerales; family Palsa-1400; genus JBEKSF01. Next base: position 38,948 of record JBEKSF010000110.1, on the reverse strand, counting down.
TTTGGGCCTTGTTGTGGGGGCGAACCAGGTCATTTACACGAATGCGTTTGCCGGCCTAAATGCTGATATTGAAACCACTTACACGCTGGATGGTTTTCAACAGAATATTGTGTTGCGGGAGCAGCCCCCACCCCCGTCGGATTATGGACTCAACCCGGCCACGACCTTTTTGAACGTCATTACGAGATTTCTCAGGGCGCCGGCGCCGCAGATAACCACCGTCCAGACCGACGGCGTGAACGACGATGTGCTTTTGGATTTTGGCGATATGGCGATGGGCCAGGGAACCGCATTTCTAACGTCCGAAACCAGCAATGGACCGCAGCAGGTGGACGTCTCCAAACAGTGGGTGCCTCTGAACGACGGGACGGTGGCTTTGACGGAGAGCGCGCCATACACCGCCATCAGTAATCTGCTGCAAACCCTGCCGTTGCACTCCTCCATCAGCAAACCCGCTAGAAATGTCCGGCGCACCGCGTCGCTGAAATCGCTCTTGGAGCAGCGGGCCGCAAGGCCGAGTCCGTCGGGCCAGATCAGGGTGGCGCGGGCGATTCCCGAACGGCCGGGTTTCGTCATAGATTATTCATTGGTCATCGGGAGCCTTACGAACTACATTTTTCGTGGAGATACAACCTATTATATCAGTGGTGCGCTCACATTGTATGGAACGAACACGTTCGAAGGCGGAGCAGTACTCAAATACGCCAACGGCGCGTCGATCACGGAAGCCGCATACCCACAGAACCCGAACCTCCTTTTTGTGAACGGACCTTTTCGTCCCGTCCTGTTCACGGCAAAAGACGACAATTCGGTCGGCAATACCATCGCGGGTTCGACCGGAAATCCCGTCAATTACTATGCCAACCCGGCCCTGAACGCCCAAGTCGTGTCACTGGCCATGACCAATGTGCGCGTTTCTTACGCCAGCCAAGCCATTTCTATGGCTCCAAGCGCCCCGTCGATCGTTGACTCCCAGTTTATCAACTGCTCCAACGGGATTTCTGTCAGCTCAGGGTCACGGGTTACGGTCATGAACACCCTTTTTGCCAATGTCTGCTGCCCCTTTAACAACATTCAAAGTGCGGGCGACACCATCAATGGCGAAAACCTTACCTTCAACATGAGCAAGTATATCGCCAACATCGCACCCGGAGGCACCACGGGGTTAAGTGTCAATTTCACCAACTGCATCTTTTCCCGAGTGACGAACCTAGCCAACCAAACCTTCTCATTCAACGGAAGCTACAACGGCTTTTATAGCAGTCCATCCTTTGGGGGTAACATTATAACCAACACTTCTTACCCATTCCAAACCTTCGGCGCCGGCGCTTATTACCTGGCGGCAGGCAGCACGAATGGTAATAGCGGGACAACCAATATTAACTCAACATGGCTGGTGGACCTGCAGAGCAGGACTACGTATCCGCCGTTGTGGCTCACGAACACATTCACTACAAATCTCGTTCTTGTGCCTCAAGTGCCGCGCGACAATGCCGGGGCCCACGTGGCGCTCGGCTATCATTACGCCCCCATCGACTACCTTGCCGCCTGCTCTGTTTCCAATGCGACGATGCTTTTGACCAACGGCGTCGTCTTGGCGTATTACGACAACGCCGGAATCTGGCTGCAGGATGGGAGCGCCCTTTTGTCCCAGGGAACGCCGAACTTGCCCAACGTGCTGGCGTATTACTCGCTGGTACAAGAGGAGCCAATCCCGCTTTGGAACGTGACCAATGCGCTTGCCCAGTCCCAGGCGATCAATCCCGCCCCTTTCGGAACGGGCGCCAATCCCGCCATCGGCCTGCGCTTCACCTTTCTCTACAGCGCGCCTGGGGCGGGCTTCGTGCTCAACACGGCCGACGCCGGGCAAGTTCTCGGCTCGCTCAGCTTGCGCGACTGCCAGGTTTACGGGGCGGGGGCGGCATGGCAAATGACCGAAACCAACAACTCGCCGGCGGTTAGCCTTTGCAACAATCTTTTCCATCGCACCCCCTTTGCCATCGACAGCGCGGCCCAAGTCAGCCTGGAAAACAACTTGTTCTATGGGACAACCAACGCCAGCGTCACCAACTTGACCGTCTCAATCCACTACCGGGGCGCCACGTCCCCCAATTCCAGCGTCAACAACGCCTTCAATGGCAGCGCCGTATCCCTTGACGGAACCGTGGGTTACAACGCCTACCTGAACGGCGCCACCAATGGCAGCTACCAATCCGGCGACATCCTCACCAACCTGACTTGGGTTGCCGGACCGCTGGGCAGTTTTTATCAACCCACCAACAGCCCGCTGATAAACAACGGCAGCGCTCTCGCCAGCCAATTCGGTCTTCAGGATTACACCGTCACGGCCAACAATGTCGTCGATGGAAACGTGCAGGTCAGCATTGGCCTCCATTACGTGGCGGTGGGCGCCAACGGATTGCCACTCGAAACTGACGGCTACGGCATCCCGAATTATCTCGGGGACCAATCCGTGCTTCCCGACTGGTGGCAATTGGAGTATTTTGGGGCCGTGGCCATCAACCCGAATGCGGACTACGACGGAACCGGCATGACGGTACTGCAGGATTATCAAGGTGGACTGAATCCCAATGTAATTGCCTTTTCCATTGGACCAGCCAACGGATGTTTCAACAGCAATGCTCTCGTGCAGCTCAACGTCAGTAGTGGCATTCCTTTTTTTATGGCATCGCTGGTGGACAGCACAAATTATTCCCAAGCTAGGTGGTTGCCGTTTAGTACTAACCTCGCTGTTAACCTAGGCAGCGTCGCCGGTTGGCACACGGTTTCGGTCGGAGTTCGTGGCCTGCCGCCTGATGCGCAACAGTCATGGGCTCAAACCCGGTTCAAGCTGGTAGTCACGCCCCCGACTCTCGTTATCACCAACCCAATTCCCGGAACCGTCGTTGCGCCGGTGATACAACTCCAGGGCTACAGTTTGGAAGACCTCGCCTCACTCTCCTATGACCTGAGCAACTCCACCACCCTTTGCACGGACCAGCCAGGCTACATCACGAGCCGCCAATTCGACACCAACGCCTTCGAATACACCACCGATTGGTTTCAATGCTTCAACGTTCCGCTGGCCAACGCCACGAACATCATCACTCTTCAAGCCCTTGATCTGGCGGGTAACGTGACCATTACGAATTTGATTTACGTCCTTAACCCGGCGGCCAACACCAATCCGCCAGTGATGACCCTCGCCTGGCCCCAAAACAACGCCCCCATCAGTGGCACCAATTTCACCATTCGCGGACTGGTTAACGACCCCTTCGCCACCGTCACGGCCGCCATCGTCGATGACGGAGCCACCAATGTGCTCACCGGCTCTGTCGAGCAGAACGGCTCGTTCTGGATAGAAAACGTGCCCTTGAACGCCGGCACAAATTACTTGACGATCGCCGCCACCAACACCGCTGGCTACGGTATCGCCACCAACATCGCCGTGACCCAGAGCGATGTCGTGCTGACTATCAACTCGGTCTCGTCGATGAACTCCGGACCCACCGCCGCAGTCACCGGCACCGTCAGCCCCGGCACCGAGACTGTTTTCGTCAACGGCGTCCAAGCCACCAACAACGGCAACGGCACATGGACGGCCCAATACGTTCCGAGCAGCGTAAATGGAACTGCCACCTTTTCAGCCAGCGCCTCGCCCGATGGCCTTTCGTCCTCGGCCAACGCGCAATCAGAAGCCAACGTGCCCGGTCCTTATGGACTTTTACCAACCGCGTTTTCGTATGATTTAAGCGCACAACGAACTGTTAATGCGTATGATGGCTACACTAACGGGGCAAACACCGAGATGACTATGCACTGGCAGTTCGATGCACCCGGCAGCGAATACGAATCCATCTCGGGCTTTTGGAGCGGCCAAACGTTTTACGTTCCCTTTGACGATGTGTGGCACTGCACATGGGGCATTAACGACATCGGTGAGTATTCGTCTTCTTGGTTGGGCGAAACGAACACGCCACCACCAAGTCCTACTAATAATGGCCTCTGGGATCCTTCCTCGATGCCGGTGCTTAGTTTCTTGGATGGGGTTTTTGGCTATGAGAATGCCAACGGAGCTGGACTCGGGACCGTCGGCGGTCAGCAAGAAACTTTTGCCTACCAGTACCAAATCCAGACCAAATGGACACTCTACACCGGAGGCCGGTCCGATTCGCTGCAGCAGAATCTGTGGATCGTGAGTATGTCTCTTGAAGGTGAAACCGCGTTCAACCTGCCTCCGCCGGGCGGGGTCGTAGATGGGTATTCTGTGGGAGATGGGTACTGGACCCTTCCCGCCAATGTCGGTCTGGGCTTCATTCCGCCCGGCCAGATCACCATCGCGGGGCAGACCTTGGACGCCTACGACAGCGTCTATTTGACTTTTCCGAACAACGCTGCGGTGGAGCTTGCCATGAATGCGCCAGGGAATTATATAGGTGGTGGCGGTGCCAGAGAATATAGCATAACGACGCAAACCGAATGTGGCGCGCCAAGCAACCCAGATACGAGCAGGACGACCATTGGCATTGGCGAACAGGTGATCTGCTCGATAACGCCGTCACCCCCACCGTATCTGCCATATTCGGTCAATTGGTCCGTTGCCGGCGGCGGCACCATAAGCGCCACCAATGGGAGCACCATCGTCTTCACTGCAAGCATGAGCCCATCACAACCGACGGTTTACGCCCAATACGGCCCCGCGCAACCGTTTTCAATAACATTCAAAGTCATCGCACCCACTGGAATTGGAAACGTATCGGTCCGCGATAATATCGGATGGGGTGCTCCAGGAGTAAACGGCATTGGGGCCTTCACCATTTTCAGCGGTAACATACTTCCAACCACTGTCGCGTTTGCCAATGTGCAGAAGCGTGAAAACATACCACAAAATGTTCACCGATGGCCAAATGGACTGCAAAGCGGCACCTTGGCCCAGACTCTACCGATTACAAACAGTCCATGCGAAACCACCACCACAGATCGGGTTTATGACGGCAGTTTTCCGGTCGCGCGGCTGTTTAACGGAACAAACTTCGTGGATTTTTCGTACACGACTACATGGCAGGATCAATATCTCGACGCGAACAGTAACTGGGTTACTTTTGCCAATTTGTCAACACTTACCGAATTCCGGGGTTCGGACCAAGCTTGCCGAGAAACGTACCAAGGCGTCCCAGGTTCTTGGCAAGGTCCATGGGAAAACGTAACTACCAGTCAATGATGTGTTAATTTATGACTCAAATGAATCCAAAAAGGATACTACTAGGATCGGTCATCGCCGCAACGGCCTGCGCCGCACTCGCCGTTGTGGATTTCTGGCCATTTCCAGGATGGCAAACGCTTGAATCCACATCGGACGTAATCGTCGCGCGCTGCCTACAGACTCCAGACCCATTCCATTCAAAGACAAACAATTTCTATATTGATCCGGTAATGATCAATTCCGACATGGAAATTGTGTCTGTCCTCAAAGGGGGGACAAAACCTGGGCCGGTGCTGCTTGCGTCTGAGTATTGGCCGCGGCAAGGCGAGTACTATTTGATATTCGCCATCTATTCCGATGGGTCTTACACTGCGGTCGCTCCATATCGTATCGTCCCCCTTGGGGCTGCGTTTAACACGAATGTCCTAAAAGGCAAAAGACTCGATGAGAATGTTCGGCTGCTGCTTCGCTACCGCCTCGACCAACTGAATGAGCAGTTGAGGAAGGGCCAGGAGGAGAAAAAGTTGCTGGAAGAAGGGTTGGAGAAAACCAACGCCACCCTACCGGCCAAGAAGTGAAGTTTCACCGATGGCCAGACCGAACTGGCCAAACTCACCAATCTCTGGGCCCGCTACTGGTGCCTCAATGGGAACCCCGCCCAGGTCAGCAGCTCGTAAATTCCGGAAAACGATTTTGGAGTTAACTTCATACATTCAACATTTCGCCGGTTTTGATGAGCATTATGGGAGTGCGTGCCCGTTGTCCGGCAAGATCAAATAAGAATGCGCCCTGCCCGCTTGGCAGGGGATTTGACATTGTGTTGGGCAACGGCTTCCCGGACGCTGGCGCAAGGCGAACTTTTACTTTCGCGGCGGGAGGGTTTGAGGGATGAGAGTCTTTTTCAGGACGGCAAATTTCGGCAAGCCGTTTTCTGTGGGGACTTGGACTTCGCCTTCGATCAGGGGCCGGGCGTATTGGACGAATTTGTCGTTGGGCATAAAGCCATCGTCGCTGATCCAATCGCGGGGGAGCATGTGTTCGACGTTGGCGATGTCGGCCAGCGGCTGCAAAGCGGTGGCGCAGGAATAGGCCGTGCCTTGGGCGCGAACCAACTTGACCATGAATCCACTTTTGCCCTCGACCACCGCGCGCACAGCGGCTTGACCGCAGGCGAGGGCCTCGGCGGCGTCGGTGGCGCTGGAGTAATGGGAGGCGCAACGCTGGGCGTAACCCAGTTTGACGGAGCGGGTCTTGGTGAGCAACTTGCCATAGACGACCTCCGAGAGGCGCTCGGCGGCGCCCGAAAGAACCGGATGCCCGAAAGCGTCCAGGCGGGACTTGTTGGCGCTGTATTCGGAGCCGTCGGGGTTCTTGAGACCTTCACCGACAACGACGATGCAGTAACGGAGTTGTTTGACAGTGGCTTTGACCTTGTCCAGGAAGGCGGCTTCATTGAAGGGGATTTCGGGCAGCAAAATGATGTGGGGCGCGTCATCGGGGTGGCGTTTGGCCAGGACGGTGCTGGCGGCGATCCAACCGGCGCTGCGGCCCATGACCTCGATGATGCAGCAGGAGCCGTCGTCGGTGGCCATGCTGCTGACATCGGCGGCGATTTCCATGACGGTGCAGGCGTTGTATTTGGCGACGGAGCCGAAGCCGGGGCAATGATCGGTGTGGGGCAGATCGTTATCAATGGTTTTGGGCACGCCGATGACGCGCAGCGGATAAGCGCGTTTGATGGCCTCCTGGTGGGTTTTGTCGGCGGTGTCCTGGGAATCATTGCCGCCCGCGTAAAAGAAGAAACGGATGTCGTGGGCTTGAAAGACCTGGAAGAGGCGGTCCATTTCCCTGGCGGCGCGCTCGGGTTTCTTTTTGAAATCGATCTTGTAGCGGCAGGTGCCCAGAGCGGCGGCGGGGGTGTGTTTGAGGCCCTCAATCGTATCGTCCGATTCCTGGCTGAGGTCGATCAACTGTTCGTTGAGGATGCCGAGGATGCCGTTCAAGCCGCCGTAAATATGGCGGATGCAGCGGTGTTTGCGGGCTTCCTGGACGACTCCGGCGACACTGGCGTTGATCACGGCGGTTGGGCCGCCGGATTGCGCCACCAAAACATTTCCAATTAACTCTGTCATAAGCGGGAGAATAAATAACCGGGCGGAGGCCGCCGGGTAAAGCAGAAACGGGGGCGCGGTTTCCTGGCAGCCTGTTGAAATATCCCGCCGAACGCCGCGTGGGGGCACGCGGCCTGCATGATTTCCTCGGAAATCACGGTTCATGTAGGCCCGGTGCCCTCACCGGGCGAGTTTTTCAACAGGCTGCTAGGAAGGCGTGATGGAGCAGTGTTGGCGCCAGCGGTCGGGGCGGTCGGCCAATCCCAAATCCTCCAGGTAAGCGGTGTTGATTTGGGAGGGGAGAATGATCGTGGGGTCGGGGAAGGCTTCGTGCTCCAGGATGTTGGCGGCGTGAACGGCGGTGATGGGGCTGAAAACATACTGGTGCTGGCGCCAGGGGCAGTGGTGCAAGGCGACGGCCTCGGCAATGGGCAGGGGCAATCCCCAAATACCCAGGACGGTCGCGCCCAATTCTGCGTGGCCGATGCCGGCCAGGACCTGGGCCTCAGCTTCCCACAAGTTGCAATGTTGAGCGCGAGCCACATCGAGGACTTTGGTGAAAAGGTCCGGGTGGTTGGCGGCCAGCAGCAGCTTGCCGATGTCGTGCAACAGGCCGGCGGCGAAGGACTCCTCAGCCAGTTCGATCCCGCTGTTTTCCAGGGACGCGATCCGTTGGGCCAACTGGCCGACGCGCACGGAATGGCGCCAGAGTTCTTCGATTGAAAAGCCGGCCAGTTTGATCTGGTCGAAGGAGGAGAAGGTGTGGGCCAAGAGCACCACCGCCTTGGTGGTTTCCAGACCGACATAACCAACGGCCTCCAGCGGGCCAACGATTTGCAGTTGGAGGCCGAAGACGGCGGAATTGGCCAGTTGCATGACCTTGGCGGTGATGGCCGGGTCCTGGGTGATGAGATCGGCGATTCTTTCGATCGAGCAGCCGGGCGACTTCATTTCCTGGACGATCTGGAAATAGATTTTGGGCGGGCTGGGAACCTGTCGCATTTGAGCGATAAGCTCCTGCGCCTGTTGGTTGGGCAACCAGGCTTCGCGGGCGAAGGCCAGGCTGAGAGCATTGAGGAGAGTGGCCGCGCCGCACGGCTTCAAGAGGTGATGATGCGCGTGGCCAATGCACTTCATTGTGCTCTCGGTGTCCGCCAGGTCCGAGAGGACAATGCGCATGGTCTTGGGCTGGCGCTTCATCAAAGTGTCCAGCAATTCGGGGCCGTTCATGCCGGCGAGGTGAACGTCGGCCACCACGGCGTCAAAGGCGGCTTTGTGGCACAGCGCCAAGGCGTCCTCGCCAGAGGAGGCGAATTGCGCGGTCCAGACGCTGTCGGGACCGGCGCACTGTGCCTGGAACTCCTGGCACAGAGCCTGGTTTTCGCCAACAAACAAAACACGCTTTTTCATTTTGAATGCGGACCGGTTGGAACGCGCCGTCCAACCTGTTCCATCGTTCGAGCCTATCCGCGGAATGCCTCCGGGTCAAAGCCATTCGTCATCATAGAATTCGCCGCCCGCCCAAAAACAACGCAACCCTCCGGGCGGCCGTCCTTTTTGCCGCAGGCTTCGTTGCCCGCTCCTCAGAGACCCGTCGCGAGTATGCTCGTTGGTTCACCCAAAAGGTGCATTGGAAGCGGAAGTTTAGGCCCTGGCATACCCATACCCTGGCATACCCATACCCCCCGGAAAAGCCGTCACACCGTCACAAGTGTTGATAATCAAGGACTTAGTCCGTCACATTTGCCGTCACAAACCGTTACTGATGCCGTCACAACGCAAGAAACGGCCCAACGCGAAGAGGGGGGTAAACCGCCTCATGCTGTCTGGAATCGCGCCGTGTGCGCCTTTAACAGAAGGAAACGAAGGGAACGAAGGCTGAATGGGTCCTCAGGTTCCATTTCCGCAAGAGGGAAAGGGTTGAGGGGGAAGAGGTTTTGACGGGATTGACAAGATGAACAGGATGTCGTTGAAGAAAGGCGGAAACGGGCGGTGTGGGCGATTAAGGCGTTGAGGGGGAGGAGGTTAGCCGTGGAGCACGCGGAACACGGAAAAGGGAAGGGGGCAGGGGAATGGATGGCAGTGGAATCTAATGGCAGAAAAATTGAGGCAGGAAAATGAAGACGTTCTCGTTGGGAATCGGCAATTTAATCAAGTGGGAAGGCGTTGAGGGGGAGGAGGTTTTGACGGGATTGACAAGATGAACAGGATGTTCTTGAACAAGAGCGGAAAGGCATCGAACGATGCCTTGCATCTGGCGGTGGCGGCGGTGCATCGGATGCATTTTCTGCTCACATGGAACTGTCGGCACCTGGCCAATGCAGCCATCGGCGGCGAACTTGGCGCAGCCTGCCGGGTAGCCGGGTTTGAAATACCCGTGATATGCACGCCAAAAGAGCTTATGTTGAAATGAATATTATGAAGAACGACTTTCTGGAAGAAATATGGAGGGTGCGCGAGAAGCAGGCGGCCCGGTTTGATTACGATTTGCACCGGATGGTTGTCCACCTGCAAAAAGCGCAGGCCAAACACGGCGGCCTTCTGGTGTCGGCGCCGAAGAACGCTCGTCGGCGTCCGGCCAAGCCATGACGGCGCAAGGAAAGAGGAAATTCCGGAATCGCGCCGTGTGCGCCGCCATGCACTCGGTGAGTCAAATGCGAGTACCCCCGCCTCATGCTGTCTGAAATCGCGCCGTGTGCGCCGGCAAAGATACCGAACTTGGTTGCCTCTAATATCACCCGCCTCATGCTGTCTGAAATCGCGCCGTGTGCGCCTTTGGGGGGAAGGGCGCGGGAAACCCCCCTTTTTCCGCCTCATGCTGTCTGAAATCGCGCCGTGTGCGCCCTGTTCTTAAAAACTTGGGCCGGCAGATCAATTTCCGCCTCATGCTGTCTGAAATCGCGCCGTGTGCGCCTGCCCGCTGCTTTTGGCTTGCCAGCCGCCTCGAACCCCTGCTCGTTGCGAGCAGGGGTTCGAGGCGGCACGCCAAAAAACCGATTCTGATATTTTCGCTTCGGGAGTTGTTCGCATACAGGCAATTACTACAGGCGAGCGTCCGTGCGGCCGAGCGTCGGCACTTCGACGCTCGCGCCGCTTCGCCGCGTTCAGGCGCAGTCGTTCGCGATTTCAAAAAACATGCCTTTCCAATGGCGGAAGAAAGGTGGTCGGTGGCCTTAGCCAGCAATTATTCAAAGCCTTCTGAAAATAATTGCAAGTCCGAAATTAAATAATGGTCACGCGCGAGCGCACTTCGTAGGGCAGTCCCATTGCCTCAATAACCAGGGTGGCGTCGCTCGCGCTTGGGCCGAGGGAGACGAACAACACCTGGTCCTCATCATGGTTTACCAAGTCATGCAGTTCGGTTTTGAGTTTCGCCAGGCGCATCGCATCCAGCGGACACTCAAAGACGGAGTATTGGAGGCGCACGCCAAACCCCTCCAAGGCCCGCGCCACTTTTCGCAGTCGTTTCGGATTGCAGATGTCGTAGCTCACAAGGTAGCGAATGCGGCTCATCGCGTGACAAATCCATGATACGTCAAGGCCTCGCCGCGAACGAACCGCCACAACTGGCGGGCCTGCACTTCCAGCATCCGGCGGTACGCCATCTTGTAACTGAATTCCGGGTGACTGACCTCAGTGTCCAGTCGGCGAAACCACGCTTCCCAAAATGGCCGGCGTCCTTTGTCGGTCAAAAACGTGCCGTTCGCGCTCTTGATAAAATCCTCCGGGCCAAGTTCGCCGCGATTGATGAGAGTGATTGCCACGCTGTCCGCGATGAGCGGGCGGAATTCCTCCATTAAATCTAACGCCAGCGCCGGGCGGCCATAACGCGGCTGGTGCATGAAACCGAGAAATGGATCAAGTCCTACCGCATAGCAGACGCCGGTCAATTCCTTTGCCAGCATGGAGTATCCAAGAGAGAGGAGCGCGTTGACCGGGTCGCGCGGGGGGCGGCGATTGCGCCCGCGCCAGTCAAATTTCCAATCGTCGCGCTGTTTGAGCATGGACTCGAATTGCTCGAAATAAAGCGCGGCTGCGCTCCCTTCGACGCCGAGAAGCCCGGTTAGGTCGCGCGCGGATTCAGTGGCGTCGCGAAATCCCGCGAGTAATTGCACAACACGATCCGGCACATCGCCGTTGCGCATGAGCATGACGCGCTGATTGTGAATTTTGGCCCGGATGATTTCGCGCGCGAGTTGCAGCCGCACGCCGGCCAACTCGAACAGCCGGTATTGGCCGCGTCGCGCGTCCACCCCACTGGCGGGCAGGCCACGCAATAGGCCCAGGAAACGTCCGGCTGGGGAAAAATAAGAAACATCAATTCCAAGCTCCAAACAGGTCTCGACTGCCTGCGCCGTGATTTGAACCGCGCCGAAACAGTAAATCGCCCGCACCTGCTGGCCCGGAATCTTGCGCATGTCCTCGCCTTTGACGCTGACGACCAACTGATCGCCGCGTTGCCCGATTTGCGCGCCGGGAGTTTGCACCACAAGCACCTCGCTGTCATCGCCGCCCGGACGCGGTGGCTGCAAGGTGGGGGCTTCTTTCAGGCCCGACTCCGCGGCGAACTCCAACGCCTCCAGAATGCCGTTGCGAACCGCATCGTTTGATTGGACCGCAAACCCGAAGAGAAGTTGTGCGTCTGAGTCGGATGTCTTTCTCCGTTTCGCCCACCAGAGCGATTCATTGGGCAGGCAAATCGGATAAGCTGAACAGTAGAGACAACGCGCGTCATTCTTTAGCGGCGGCGGACAACGACCGCTGGCGGCCACGGCCCGCGCGTCTTCGATGGCCTTGCGAACCTTGCCGAACAAATCTTCACCGAATTCCACCGGCACCCGACGTTTGTCCGCCGCGTAATAAATCGCGCCACGGACCGCATTGACGCCGTGCTCGCGCAGCAACATCGCGTGAGCAGCCACCTGCAAAGCGTCAGGTTCCTTGGCTACCCGCTCCCCCTCGGCATCGCGCCGAGCCGAGCCGCGTTTGTAATCAATGATCTCCGCGCCCTCCGGCCCGCCTTCCACAATATCCACCACGCCAATGAGGCCGAGCGATTCACTTTCCAGCCGCAGACTGCGGAGCTTCGAGCCTTCGGGCAGACCTAGTTCCTTTGGGTCATCCAGCCTCGATGGCGCGTCCACGTTGCGATGCAGATAAGAGCCGGCCACCGTGTCCGCATTCTCCTGAAAAATGTTTTCGACCCACTGGAAATAAAACAGGCGCGGGCAATAGATGAAATTGTGCAAGTTACGCACGCCCATTTTCGGCTGGGCCTCCAATGACCCCTCGGTGCGCAATACGGACTCGCTCATCCCGGAATAAGTTTGTTCAAACGTTTTTTGTTAATCTCGTCAATCCGCCGCTGGCATTCGTCAGCAACACGCCTCCAAAACAAACCTCCTCGCGCTGTCCGATAACCAGTTTTCCCGTCTGCAATGGCAGAAACCTCAAAAACTTCCTCTCCGTCTGCCAACGGTAATCTCTCGCCATTCGGCGCTCCGCTGACAAACAAATAGGGCCGTTCTGATGTTTCGCTTTCGTCATCATCGTTGGCCGCTGTTGAATCGCCTTCTTTCGTCTTTGTTTCCTTCTTCGGCACAGTCGGCGCGAATTCTCGCTTGGCGTCGTCGGGGTTCAAACCCGCAAGCGTTCCCCGGCGGTTAATCACTCGCAGTTTTCCATCTGTCGCCGTTTCAGTGCGGACGACGGGAAAAAATTCCCAAAGATCAGGATGGGCTACTCCACGGAAACCAACATTCTTGGAGGCATTGATGTCAGCGTTTCTCGGCTCCTCGCCATTGCAGTCCAGGAATAGCGGGCCGCCCTCCATTTCGATCAACAGAGTGGCGTTTGGATTCTTCTCGAATTCTTTTGCAATTTTTCGTACCCGTTCAGCTCGTTTCGTCAACTTACCGTTGAACTTTTCATCATGCCACTTTCGCCACGGATGCTCCTTCTCGAAGTCGCGTTTGACTTCTGCGACGCGAACTCCCGGCACATGCGTCTTCGAGCAAAAGCGCGATGAGTAACGGGCGTCCACAGCCATGATTTCGATGCCAAACACCTGCGCCATGTCTTTCAGCTTCTTGATGACTTGGCGATGTGACCATTCCATAAGGCGGCGATTTTCAAAGCGCGACCGATCCAAACTGGTTAGGTAACGCGAGAGGTCTTCCACCACAATCAGCGAGCATTGCGGCGCGTCTGCTTCCTTTCCGTCGAGTTTTAGCTTCCGACGCTGGTAGCGCCCATGAACATCACGCTCACTTTTGAGTTGCGACTTTCGCAGCCCTTCTATTGAGACGTCCGCCGGATTCATTAGTTCTAAGCCGAGGGCTTCGGCGAGAATGAGGGCTGCCGTTTGATCCACGCGCTGGTCGCGCAGTTCGTTGATTTTTTCCAAGAGAGACGGGCACGGATCGTGAACGGAATCGCCGCGCGGAACGATGTAAGGCTCAAGTCCCTTTTGGCCGGGAATCCGGCCAAAGGTCAATCGCTCTTCGTGCTTGGCCAGACTTTGGCAGCAGCGGCGGAAACGCTGTAACGTTTCGACACGCTGCATGTTCAAGCCGCCCTGCCCGATGATCTTTCGTTTCTCAGAATCGTTTGGCAGTGGTTCTGTGCTCAACAGAGATGGGCAAACTTCTCCGTTGGCATGGATCGTATGCTTTCTCCAATGCCAGCGTTTATCGCGTAACGGCCAGACGAAGCGGGCCACTTCTGCCACCAGTCCGGTTTCGCCAGCGACGCCAAGTTCGTCAAGCAACAACACGAGCTGCGTATGCACCGCGTCCGCCAGTTGCTCCCACTTCCACTCCTTCTCTTTTGAGATCCTTGTGATTTTCTCGTCCCATTCCTCGTCATGTTCCTGTCGTTGCTTGCGCCGTTTTGGTTTCTGCAAAAGCCCCTTGGTGTCCTCCCAATCGTTCGTGAGTTTGCTGCGTAGTTCATCGTTCCACCGGATTTCCTCGGCGTCATCTGAGTCGGGACGGAGTTTTGCGGGCGCAATCGCCTCGACAACCATCCGACGGTGCTTGGGTGTATCTACGTTCTCATCGCGTGGGCGTGTGAACTGCCGCGTCGTGGGGTCTTGTTCCATTGTTCCCTCCAATCGCCAACGCAGATTGAACAGGAAGTTGATACGGCCAAGCCGCCGGTCGAGCCGGGCAACGAGATGTTCGGCCATTGCAGGAATGAATCGGGCAGCGTCGGAATTCTCTGCCGGCAACGGGAAGCGATTTGTGGAAGGAAACAGGCTTTCAGCGAGTTTTATGTGCTTGGTGATTTCGTCAGGAGTGGCGAGCCGTCCACGACTCCCGTAAAGCTCACGCCCATACCGCCAGCCGCCTTTTTCTCTGCTCGTGTCCGGCCATTGTTGCTGACCGTTTTCATCCAGCGTCGCAACTTCCTGCCGTGAGAAGCGGCTGTTCTCCTTCTCGTAGTCACCACCTTTGGGGCGATGCCAAACCTTGGCGTCCTCGCCTTGAAGTCGGAATGTGCCTTCGTTGTAGAATTCACACCAAATCTCGCCTTGATAGTCGGAATGCCCCTTTGGCGGTGAGATCACATGTGCTGTCTCGGGCTTCGCTCCTTCCGCTTGCCGAATCCTTGCGCGACTCCATGCACCGGCGAAGCGGACGCCCAAGTCCACAAAGAGGGCGTGGACAGGCTTCTCTAAATTCTTTGGAGCACACCACAGTTCTTCCCGCTCAGGCAAAACGGGTCGGCCCTTTGCATTCGGGTCATCGTCTTCAGGCGTCAAAACGTCTTCATCGACTTCTTTGGCTTTTTCACCTTTGCGTTTTCGATTTGCCGCTTCCGTCCGCAAATCCACTGGCCAGCGCAGGTGCGCGCGAACCCAAGTCTCACCTTGCTTGGCATCTTGGAACTGCTGTGCAGGGATTGCCGGCACGCGAAAGTCCTTCAAGTCCGCTTCGTCAAGCTCGACGGCAAACATCAAATGGAAAGCGCCGCCCGGACGTTTCGGGGCAAGGATTGAAACGGCTTCGTTGTAACATTGGGAGACATCCTTTACGAAACCGCCGAACGTCTTTTGAATCGCGCGGCGGTTTTGAAGCCTGTGCTCCAAACCCAACGGTTCTTCGTCAACACGTTTTTGTTCCTGCCTCGAAAGTTTTTCTTTGGCATAAAGAGCTTGCTTGCTGGATATAAGCCGATTGAGTTTGTTGCACAGCAGGGCTACAACCGTTCTTCTCTGCTGAGGCAGGTCTTTTTGCGATTTCTTTGAAGTCAGGCTGTCCTTGGTCAGCCTCTGAATTTCCAAATGGTGTTGTTTGAGTTCGTCGGCCAAGCCTTGAATCAGTTTGGCGGCCTCCGGCATTTTGTCGCTGGTGAAATCTTCCAGGAACGCATCCAGTTCCTTGGCTTTGATGTCGTCAGGACGGATGCGCGGGCCGGCCAACACAGGGGGTTGTGGCGAACCTTGCGCGGCAAGCTTGGGCGGCGCGAAAAACGCCTCGACGGAATTTCCCGCGCCGTCGGTGATGCGATCCCGCTTCAACCGACGGAATGAGATCGTGAGTGGGAATTCTAGTGTCTTGCCCTTCGCGGCTTGGTTGGTTGTGACACGGTGGATTTGCCCAGCGTCATTTCTCGAAAACAGATCAATCTTTGGGTCAGTGCGAATGTCGCACTTGAAATCGAATGGTCTGAAGCTCCGCTCCTTTTTTCGGAAATGCAGTTGGCCAGGCCAACTGTAATTGATGTTCTTTGGTTTCCAGTTTTCGTTCTCCTCGGCGATGTCCCGCAAGTCTTCCAGCTTCCTCGAGTAACGCGCATAGTGAGCGACGAAATCGGGTGCGTGCCATTCCTGTTTCTTTCGATATTCCCAATCGTCCAACCAAAGAATGTGATTTTCTTCGCGGCAGAGGGCGTAGAAAAAATCTGCGCTTCCAAACCTGCCGCCGCTTTGCGAGCGAACCTTTTCAACCGCGTCTAACAGACATTCTTCAAGCTTGTCTTTATTCTTGGTTTCCTCGTAAGTTTTCAAAAGTTCAGGCCGAAGATATGTCCAACCACCGATGGTGCTGCTGCGTATGCCGTAACCCGACTCACCAGACGCTCGATCCTTTCCAAGCTCGCTGATCACTTCTTCCATCCGTTTCCGTCGTTCGTCATCTCCCTCCATGCCGAATATCGCGAATCGTGGCTTGCCATCCTTCTTCTGCTTCTCGCTTCGGCGTCCTTTTCCATCAAAAAGGTCTTTCTCGGTCTTCAGTCCTTCTATCTTGCGTCGGCGTTCCGCGACGCGATTTGTGTATTTGAACACATCCTCGGCTGCCCGCTTAAATGCCGCAGTGTCGAATGTGTCCCAAACAACTTGCTTCTGGACACATAAGCCAAGGGAGTTCGTAAAGAATGGGAATAGCGGTTCACCAGCAGAATCTTGATATGGCAGTTTATCTTCGGTGGACTCCGACGGCTCGTTATCAATGACAAATGCAAGTGCGTCTGAGGCGGCGAGGACACGCAGATCGGATCGAGACGAAACCCAGCGCAAGCGGCAAAGAATCTCCATGAACTCTCCCGCGTCCTTCTTGCTTCTTTCTTGCAGGCGTTGGAGTCGTTTGTCATCGATTTGTGCGCTGGCAATCTCTTGGCGGAGTGACGAAAGGTGCGGGGTGAGCTTTAATTTTTCTGCATGGCGTGGCTGGTTGAACGCCCGACGAAAAGCCCCAAGCGCGGTTTCTTGCGCATTCTTGGCTTTACGGTCGAATTCCTTCTTCACTCTCTCCCGAATGATTTCCTCTGTATCGGTTGGCTTTCTGTCTTGGGACTTGAGGGCTTTCGTAATTTCTCTCCTCAGTTCGGAATCGTCGATTTTTGCATTCTCTGCCGCCCGGCTTTCGGCGAGTTCCTGGACGCGCTCGCAGACTTTTGTCAAAAGCACAGGATCGCAGATAACGGAAACCCATGCGGCTTCGACTGCCGTTCTCAGTTGTTTACGTCTTTCAGGGGTATCCTTCGCCTGGACGGCTGCAATGAGGGCTTGTTCGCTCTCAATCCATCGGCGACCATTTTCGGATTGGTTGACCAATTTCCGCAGCTCGGTATGGAGCCGCTCGTAAATACCAGTGCCTTTCGGCCTTGATCTGCCAGAAGGATTGCAGAGGTGGCCGCTCCAAACCCCAGCAAACGACGCCATGTCATTCAGGGCGTCGGCCTTTCCGCTGACGTTAACGGCTTCGGCCATAAGGTTTTGAACAAAGGTTTTGACCAACGCCAGTTGTGCCGGGGATTGTCCCCGTCGCTTCTCGCGGCGAGTGCCATCCGTGGAGCGATCTTCGCCTTGATAGCAAAACGCTTTCTGAACCAAGTCGCCCGCATCCTTCGCTCCGTGGAAGATGGCGTGCGGATAGCCTTCTGCTAATCGCTTCACGACATTCGCGGTGGCTTCGCGCATTTCGACTGAGTTTGTTAAGCAATTCCACAGCGGATTGATCGGCCGTCCCGTCAACTGCGCTTGCCGCGCTTGCCAGCCTTTCGTCTTGAGTTTGTCTTCCATCCATTTTGCGTATCCGAAAGTTTCTTCCGACCAGAGCGCGTCCTTCACCATGCCGGCAAGCATGAGCGTGTAGTAGCACACAGCATCCTGAAACATCTCGTTAGTCAGTTCCAGTGCCCCAGAGGTCTTGAGGTTGAAGCGAGATTCCTTGCTTGTCCCGTGCTTCCGGCGCTGGCGCTCCTCGGCTGAAACCGTTTCCTCAATCAAAACCTCATAGCTGCGATGGATTGTGTTCATAAGAATTTGATAGGGAGTTTAGAATTTCACCCCGTCCTGAAACAATTCGTGGTGCCGTGAACGGGGGTTGCCAGTCGTCGGTTTTTTTCGCTTGGGATTGCCTGATGCATCTTTGCCGTCGGGGATTTTAACAGCAGTCACCTTGCCGTGATAAATGCGGTTCATGTGGGCCTTTCTGGTTTCGTGTGCGGGAAGTATGGCCGAAGGGGCACGGAATGGCCAGACGATTTTTGATGTGCCCCGTTTGTCGGACGCATCTCACCTTTGTCGAGATTTCAACTCCCGAAATTGTTGCACAAACGTGTCCTTTCCGGCCACGCGCCTGATTACGGTTTGTGACGGCAAATGTGACGGACTAAGTCCTTGATTATCAACACTTGTGACGGTGTGACGGCTTTTCCGGGGGGTATGGGTATGCCAGGGCCTCAACGGCGCCCATCCAAATGGAAGCTACCCACCGGAGTTTGTCGAGATTCTCTTTCCTGGAGGCTGGTATGAATCTTACACCCCCTCAAGTGGACAGGAAGGCTCGACAAAGATGGGATGCGCCCGGGCGGGAACTAAGGCGCTATTTGATTTTTTGGGGGTGGGCGGATACTGTTTGGGGATGAAGATTCTCCAGGCTCTGACGCTGGTGGCCGCCACGCTCCTCGCAGGCGGATGCGGCAAGCACCAAAATACGCCTCCACCCGCCGCACCGGCGCCGGCCAGCACGCACGGCGGCTATTTCGGCAACCTCGCCAACGGGCAGCAACAGGCGGTCAAAACCATCGACGTGACTTCGCTCAATGAGAATATTCAGCTTTTCAACGTCCAGGAGGGGCGGTTTCCCAAGGACTTGGACGAATTGGTCACCAAACATTACCTGGGGGCGCTGCCCAACCCGCCGGCGGGGATGAAATTGGTCTATGACGCGACCGAGGGCAAAGTCAGCGTCGCGCTACAGTGAGCACACCGGCAGTGCGCGACATGGCCAACAGGTCGTGGGCGGGGTTTTCGCTCGTTGAGTTGATCGTCGTCCTGGCGTTGATCATCATACTGACGGTAATGAGCACGAGCCGATTCAGCGCGTCGGCCCGGCGGCGGGACCTGATCGGGTGCGGGAAGAATCTTGAGAAAATTTACCTGGCGTTGAGCATCTATCGCAATGACAACAGCGCCTTTCCCTTCCTCCAGGACGCGCAGACATCCGCCGAGGCGTTGAGCCTGCTCATCCCAAAAAGCACGACGGTGACGGAGATGTTTATCTGTCCCGGCAGCGGCGACGCGCCGTTGCCCGAGGGCGAGAGCTTCGCCCGGCACCGCATCAGTTATGCCTATTACATGGGCTGGGCGACCAATGACGAGGCCCAGGCGATCCTCGTTTCCGACTGGCAGATCAACACGTTGCCCAAGCAAAAGGGGCAGCAGGTCTTTTCGCTGGATGGGAAGAAGCCGGCCAACAACCATTATGGCGAGGGCGGCAATTTGCTTTCGTTGGACGGCAATGTCACCTTGTCCCACCCCAAGGCATCGCGCGACCTGGTATTCCCCGCGACGGTGCGGCTATTGAATCCATGAACGGGCGCATGAGAGCGTGTATTGAGATTTGTTGGAGATGCCGGGTGAGGGCACCCGGCCTACAGGAAAGAAATCCGGGGCGATTTGTAACACACGCGCTGAGAAGATTGCACCTTTTGCGCATTGTCCCTTCATTGCTTATGATCACCGCGCTCATTACTCCCGTCCCGGCGGCGCCGGACGCCAGCCCGGCCGAACAGTGCCGCTTTATCGGCCTGCGCAAATTCGACGATTTCGCGCGGAACACGGGCACCAACGGCCTGGTGCTCCTTTCGCCTGTCATCAAAGCGCCCATCGCCTGGAACGAACTGGTCGCCTCCTGGAACGTCGCTCCGGTCTCGAACGCGGTCCTGAAAATCGAGGCCGGCGGCATCTACGCGGATCATCGCACCAAGTTTTACACGCTCGGCGTCTGGTCCGCCGCCCAGGACCGGCACAGCGTGCGCGGCCAGCGCGATGCCGACGGCAGCGTCCGCACCGACACGTGGATAGCGACCCGTCCCGCGGCGGACGTGCAATTGCGGCTGACGTGGAGCGGAAGCCAAAGCGAGCCGGCGCTCAAGTTCGTGGGTCTCAGTTTTTTTGACAACCGCGCGCAGGTCACCCCGCTTCCGCCCAATCGCGGCGCATGGGGCAAGATCATCGCCACACCCGAGCGATCCCAGCATTCCTATCCGCAGGAGGAGGGGTGGTGCAGCCCGACGTCTCTCTCGATGGTCCTGGCCGGCTGGAGCGATGTGCTGGGGCGGCCCGAGATGAACCTGGACGTGCCGCAAGTCGCGGCGGCGGTTTTCGACGACGGCTTTGGCGGGACCGGCAACTGGCCCTTCAACACGGCCCTGGCCGGGAGTTTCGACGGCATGCGCGCCTACGTCACGCGGTTGAGCGACATCTCCGAGCTGGAAGATTGGATACAGGCCGGCATTCCGGTGATCATATCCGCCCCGTGGCACCTTTTGCAGCCAGGGCGGCACGACACCGGCAGCGGGCATCTCGTCGTGGTCATTGGCTTCACGGAGACTGGCGACGTTGTGGTGAACGATCCGGCGACGAATTTGCAAAAGGGCCAGAAAGTCCGGCGGGTTTACACCCGTGAGAATGTCATCAAGGCCTGGCGGGCCTCCAAAAACACCGTGTATTTGGTTTATCCCGAGTCGGCCAAAATCCCGGCCGACCGCTTCGGCCATTGGGACGGACCGTAAATGCGCGTGAACGGCATGGCGCGCGGTCCTACGTTTTGCGGTCATGCCGCGGATGGAACCGGCGGTGGATTTCGCGCAGACGGGGGACGGTGACGTGCGTGTAAACCTCCGTCGTGCTGATGTTGCTGTGACCGAGCAGTTCCTGGATGACGCGCAAATCCGCCCCGTTTTCCAGCAAATGCGTGGCGAAGCTGTGGCGCAACATGTGGGGCGTGATGTTGCGCCCGATGCCCGCCCGGCGCGCGCGCCGCTTGACGCGCAACCACAGCGTCGGCGCGGCGAAGGGCCGTCCGCGGCGGTTGAGGAACACGGCGGCCGGGGATTTGGCTGTCAATAATGTTGGTCGGCCGGCGTCCAGGTAGCGGCGCAGGGCATCGTTGGCTTTGCGTCCCAGCGGCACGACGCGCTCCTTGTTGCCTTTGCCGATGACGGTGACAAACCCGGCGTCCAGGTGAAGATGTTCCAGGCGGATGCCGCGCAATTCGGCCAGGCGCAGGCCGGAGGCGTAGGCCAGTTCGAGCACGGCCTGATCGCACAATCCCCAGGGCGTGGCCGGCTGCTCCGGCTCCAGCAGCCTTTGGATTTCGGAATGGGAAAGGGATTTGGGCAGGCGCTTCCAGCGGCCGGGCAGGGGAAGGTTTTGGGCCTCGTTGCGCGGGAGGAATTTTTCCGCCTCGGCGTAGTTATAGAAGGCGCGCAAGGCGGCGATTTGGAGGTAAAGGCTCTCGGAACTGAGTTTGCGGCCGGAGTCGTTGGGGTGGGTTTTCAAGGCCCGCGCCCGTTCCGCCTCGAGGAAGGACATCAAGTCGGCCAGGCGGACCTGGCCCCACTCCTTCAGCCCCCGGGTTTCGGCCCAGTCAACAAAATTAAACAGCAGGGCCGCGTAGGTTTTTTCGGTTTGATCGGACTGGCCCCGCTCGTGGCGCAAGAAGACAAGAAAATCTTCGACCAGGTTTCGCATGGCCTTAGAGCGGGCGTCCGGTCAGGCGCTGGTAGGCCTCCAGATACTTGGCGGTGGTGCGGGCGACAACCTCCGGCGGCAGCGCCGGGGCGGGCGGTTGTTTGTTCCAGGAGAGCGTTTCGAGGTAATCGCGCACAAACTGCTTGTCAAAACTAGGCTGGCCGCGGCCCGGTTCATATTGGTCCGCCGGCCAGAATCGGGAGGAATCCGGCGTGAGCACTTCATCGATCAACATCAGCGCGCCATCGGCCAGGCCGAATTCAAACTTGGTGTCCGCGATGATGATGCCGCGTCTGCGGGCATAATCGGCGGCGAAGGAATAGATTTTCAAACTCAGCTCGCGGGCCTGGCGGGCGATTTCCGGGCCGGCGATGCGGCAGGCCTCATCGAAGGAGATGTTTTCGTCGTGCCCGGT
Organism: Verrucomicrobiota bacterium; assembly: GCA_049517295.1. Lineage (GTDB taxonomy): Bacteria > Verrucomicrobiota > Verrucomicrobiia > Limisphaerales > Palsa-1400 > JBEKSF01. Next base: position 16,731 of record JBEKSF010000110.1, on the reverse strand, counting down.
TTCGGCTTTGGTGGCTGGGGTGAAAAGCGGTTCGGGCAATTGAGACGACTCGCGCAAGCCCGGAGGAAGTTTAAGCCCGCAGACGCAGCCGGTCTTTAGATAATCCTTCCAGCCGGAGCCGGCGAGGTAGCCACGCACGACGCATTCGATGGCCAGCGGTTGGGCTTTTTTCACGACCATGCTGCGGCGGCCCAGTTGCTGGGCGAACGGCCGCAATTCCGCGGGCAGCGGTTCGTCTGGCATGGACGCCAGATGGTTTGGAACGATGCGCCTGGTTTGATCGAACCAGAAATAGGAAATCTGCGTGAGCACTTCGCCCTTGCGCGGGATGCCGTTGGGCATGACGCAATCAAAGGCTGAGATGCGGTCGGTGGCGACGAAGAGGAGGCACGGGCCCAGGTCGAAAACCTCGCGGACTTTGCCGCTTTTGAGTTTTTTGACGCCGGGCAGATCCAGTTTCAGCAATGGCTCGTTTGACACAAGGAGAAATTAGCGGCGCGGTCGAAAGTTTAAAGTTTAAAGTTTAAGGCGGGCCGATTAGCCTCCGGCGGTGACTGAAACTCAAAAGCTGCTGTGCGATCTCATTGCCCTGCCCAGCGTCAATCCCGCCTTCCTGCCGGAGAACCATCCGGACGCCGGAGAAGGGCGGGTGGCCGACTTTCTGGCCGTGACGGCGGCGCGGGTGGGATTGGACGTGGAGTTTCAGAAAGTCGCGGCGGGGCGGGCTAATCTCATCGCCCGGCTCCTGCCCGCGGGCAAGGTCCAACGGCGCGTTCTTCTGGCGCCGCACCTCGACACCGTGGCGGCGGTAGGGCCGGGCCAATTTGCGCCGCGGCGGAAAGACGGCCGCATTTACGGGCGCGGGGCGTGCGATACCAAGGGTTCCGTAGCGTCAATGCTAACGGCCATTGGCCGGCTGGCCCGGCACGGCCCGCGGCCTGCGGGCACGGAAATCGTGTTCGCCGGTTTGGTCGATGAGGAAAGCGCGCAAGCGGGCTCGCGAGCCTTGGCGGGCAGCGGCTGGCGGGCGGACCTGGCCATGGTGGGCGAACCGACGCGTTTGCGGATTGTCACCGCGCACAAAGGCGATCTTTGGCTCCGCCTGCAAACCCGGGGCAAGGCCGCCCACGGTTCCTGCCCGCAGCTTGGCAAAAACGCCGTCCACGAAATGTCCCGCGTCGTCGAACTGCTGGAAACAGATTACGCCCGGCAATTACAGGGGCGGTGTCACCCCCTGCTCGGCTGCCCGACCGTCAGCGTCGTTTTCATTCGCGGTGGCGCGCAGGCCAACATCGTCCCCGCCGAGTGCGTGGCCAGCGCCGACCGGCGCACTTTGCCCGGCGAAACCGTGCCGTCGGTCCTCGCCGAACTGCGCGCCCTGTTGCGCCGCCACGGATTGCGCGCGACGATTGAGAGCGAGAAGTCCTGTTCCTGCCTGCCGATGGAAACCGACCCGGACCTTCCGCTGGTGCGGCGGTTGCTGGCGTCGGCGCGTCAAGCCAAGCCGGCGGGGGTCGGTTTTTATTGCGATGCGTCGGTGCTGGCGCACGCCGGGATTCCGAGCGTCGTATTTGGTCCGGGAGACGTCGCGCAGGCGCACACGGTCGATGAATGGGTGGGGCTGGCGTCGCTGGAGAGAGCGGTGGCGCTGCTCCTCAAGTTCTTTCAATCCCTGCCGTAATTAAATGAGTGTGAAAGGCAAATCCGCATTTTTCAGACAGAGCGGTTGGATGGTGATCGCCACCTTCGCGGGCGGGTTTTTCATGGCGCTGGTCCACACGGTGGCGGGGAGAATGGGGAGGGAGGAGTATTCCGCGTTTGTGACGTTGCTGCGGGTGCTCATCATCATGGGCATTCCCTCGGTGGCGTTGCAGACCATTTTCGCGCGGCAGGCGGCGGCTGCGATTGGCCCCAAACAGGAGCAGCAATTGATTGCGACCGTGCGGGCCATTGCCGCGGGCACTTTTTTGGTCTGGCTGCTGACGGCGATCGCCGTGCTGGCCGCGGGCCGTCCCCTGTGCCACTTGCTCAAAATCCGCAACCCGGCGGCGCTCTATTTGACACTCCTGGTGGGATTGGTGGGATTGTGCGTACCCATCCTCAAGGGCATCCTGCAAGGGCAGCATCGCTTCGGAGGGTTGGGCTGGCTGCAGATCAGCGACGGAATCGGCCGCTTAACCTTGATGATGGTGATCGTGCTGGTGCTGGGCGGCAAGGCCGCCGGCGCCATGTTTGCCGTCTTCGCCGGCCAGTTCTTCACTGCCTCCATTGGCGCCGTCCTGACCCGGTCCATTTGGAGCACCCGTCCGACCGTCGCCTTTGATTGGAAGGAGTGGCTGGGGGGGGCCGTGCCCCTGACCATCGGTTTGGGGACGGTGGTGCTGATGTCCAGTACTGACATGGTTTTTGTGCAGGGATTGTTCGCCGACGGGCGGCAAACCGCGCTCTATGGCGCAGCCATGCTGACCGGCTACGCCATGGTCCAATTCATCGCGCCGGTCGCGTTGGTGATGTTCGCGCGGGTGGTCCAAAGCGTGGCCCGCTCGGAACGGAGCGACAGCCTGGGAATGACGCTGGCGGCGACGAGCCTTTTCGGGTGTCTTGCGGCAGTGGGCGCCACGCTCTTTCCGAAATTGCCGTTGCGCTTGATGTACTTCAGCAGTCCGGACATGTGGCACGCGGCGCCGCTGGTGCCGTGGTTTGCATGGGCGCTGCTGCCGCTGACAGTGGCCAACGTGCTGATGCAAAACATTCTGGCCCAGGGGCGCTATCGCGCCGTGCCCTGGCTGGCCCTAGTGCCGGCGTTTTACGCGGCCGCCCTTTGCTGGCAGGCGCCCGGGCTGCTTGAGATGAAGCAATTCGACGCCTTCATCCGTGTCATCCAGACCCTCGGAGTGGCCAGCGCGGCCTTGTGCGGGCTGGCGGCGTGGTTTTCGCGCGGGAAACCGCCTGCTACGGCTTCGGATCGGGATTCGGCCGCGGCGCCCGCAGTTTCGCATACAGCCAGTTCTCCAGCGGAGTGAAGAATTTGCGCGAGCCGCGGAACGGCGAGTAAATCCACCACAAGCGGATGACCGAAAGCAACATGGTCAGGGAGGTCCGCCCCAACGCGACCTTCGAGCCGGCTTTGTCGGTCCATTCGGTGGGCACTTCCAAAACGGTGAAGCCGTTGCGCTTGAGCAGGTAGAGCAAATTGATGTCAAACGCCATGTCGGCGATGCAGAGGGAGGAATGAATCTTCTCCACAGCGGCCCGGCGCATGACTTTGGCGCCGCATTGGGTGTCGCGGATGTTCATGTGGAACAGAAGCTGAACGATGGCATGAAATACGCGGCTGGCAAATTGCCGCCGGCCAGTTTGCATTTGGTGAAGCACCGCGCCGGGAATCCAACGCGAACCGATCACGCAATCCGCCTCGCCCGCCCGCCGCACCAACTCCAGAAACGCCGCCGCCTCCGTCGCGCCGTCCGCGTCCACATAACCCACCAAATCCGCCCGCGGAGCCAGTTTGAGTCCTTCAATGAGCGCGCCTCCTTTGCCGATGGGGTCCGGATACTCCACGGCGCTGATGTCAGGGAAATCGCGGGCCACGGCTTGGACGACAGTCATGGTATTGTCGCGGCAGCCGTTAAGCACGACGACCAATTGAAAACTCCCGTCATAATGCTGTTGAAAATACTCCCCATAGCGGCGCAAGACGGGGCCAATCCGGTGCTCCTCATTGTGAGCAGGAATCAACAGCAATAGGCTCGGCAAAGCCGGGTTCATGCGCCGTGTTTACCCAACGAGCGATGGGATGTCGAGGGAAACCGACCGCGGAACGCAAGCGTCCTAACCCAGCAGTTTTCGCACATAACTGACTGACTCCGCCAACCCGGCGACCGGGTCGTCGGACTGCTTTTCGTATTCAAAGGCGACGATGTGGGGATACTTGATTTCAATGAGCGCAGCGATCATCCCTTTGATATCCAAATGACCCTTGCCCACTTCGGTTGGTATGTCCCGCAGCGCGCCGTCCGTGGCCAGAGAATCCTTCAAATGAACGTCATACAGACGCTCGCGGCATTTGCGAATCGCTTCAACGGGATCGGCGCCCGCCCGCGCGGCGTGGCCGACGTCAATGCACAGGCCGATGCGGCGGTCGTAGGGTTGGACGGCGTTCCAGGCGTCGTAAGGGGAAGGATAGACATTGTCTTCGGGGCCGTGATTATGAACGGCCAGGCGTATGTCGTATTCCTTGACGAATTTCTCGGCCAAAGGAAACGCGTCCTTGGCCGGCTTGCAAATCATGGTCGGCAGTCCGGCGGCGCGGGCGTTGTCAAAGGCCTTGCGCAAGGCGCCTTCGTCATTGGGCAAGTTAATCACGCCAGAGCCGGTCACCGTCAAGCCGGCGTCTCTGAATTTTTGGGCCGCGGCGCGGCATTGTTCCGCCGTGCCGCCCCACGGGCAATGGGTTTTGTAAAGGGAAACATTGCGGATGTTGATTTTCTTGAGTGCGGCAATGACTTCCTCCGGCGACAGCCTGGCAAGCGAATACGAGGCGACGCCGAGTTGCAAAACCGTCGCGCCGCCAGGAGCGCCCAACACGCCGCGCGCGCAAACACCGGCCGCGGCCAGTGCGGCGGTTTTCAGCGCCTGCCTGCGAGTCAACAAAAAGCTGGATTTCATGGCTAATTCCTATCCTGTGAGCCGGCGGATGACAAGCTTGTCCCGTCGATTTTGCAGTATTTCGTCATTCGCAAGTGACTAATAGTATTAAAAAGGTTTATTATTGAGGGTCGAACGGATATGAAGAGAAATCCGATGCAAGCCCTGATTCTGATCACACTGGTGGTTGTCTGTGGGGCAACGGTGTTGTTTGGCGCGGCCGGCGAGATGGCGCAGGAAAAGCCGCCCACTGACGCGCAGGTGCAATCCATGCTTCAAAGCTGTGTCGTTGAGCAACGGCGCGCCCCTGGCATTGTCGTGGGCCTGATCGACGTCCACGGGGCGAAGGTGTTTGCCCGGGGAGTTCGTGAGAACGGAAAGAATGGCGACGTCCAAGTCGACACCGTTTTTGAGATCGGGTCCATCACCAAGGTGTTCACCGCGATATTGCTGCAGGACATGGTGGACAGAGGCGAAGTGAAGCTGGATGATCCGATCGACAAATTCCTGCCGGCGTCAGTCAAGACACCGTCCCGCAGTGGCCGGCAAATCACGTTGCTCGACCTTGCGACGCAGACGTCGGGCCTGCCGCGGATGCCGGACAATTTCGCGCCCGGCAATGACGCCAACCCGTACGCTGACTATACGGTCGAACGGTTGTACGACTTTCTTTCGCACTATCAACTGACGCGGGAGATCGGAGCGGAGTACGAGTACTCCAACCTCGGCGGGGGGTTGCTGGGGCACGCGCTGGCGTTGCGGGCGGGGACGAATTACGAGGAGCTGGTGATCGGGCGGATTTGCAATCCTCTTCATCTTGACAGCACGCGCATCACGCTTTCGCCCGGCCTCAAATCCCGTTTGGCGAGCGGTCACAACCGTTTCGGCATGCCGGTGAGCAATTGGGACCTATCCACGCTGGCCGGCGCCGGGGCATTGCGCTCGACGGCCAGCGATCTGCTGGTGTTCGTCGCCGCCAATCTCGGTTTGACCAACTGCAGCCTGACCCACGCGATGATGCAAACACATCTTCCGCGCCATAGCACCGGGTCGATCGGCAAAATTGGTCTTATGTGGCAGATCGACTCGGCGCACGAGACGCTCTGGCACAACGGCGGCACGGGCGGCTATCACTCCTATATCGGCTTCAAAATGGCCGAGCGCAGGGGCGTGGTGGTCCTGGCCAATTCCCAAAATGATATTGACGACATAGGCCGGTACCTACTCGGAGACCGGGCGGAGGTGAAAGACTTCACTCCCCCCAAGGCACAGGAGCCGGGAGCCAAATAGCGGCGCGGCCGGATCACTCGCCCTGCCGGGGGTCAAGAATCCGCTCGATGCGGGCCAGTTCCTCGGGGGTGAAGGAGAGATGCCGCGCAGCCGCGGCACAATCCTCGACTTGACTGACGCGGCTGGCGCCAAAAAGGGCGCTGGTGACGGCCTTGTGGCGCAACACCCAGGCCAGCGCCATTTGCGCCAGGGTTTGCCCGCGCTCCTGGGCAAGGACGTTGAGCTTTTTCGTTTTGGCCAGGACCTGTTCGGTGATGTCGCCGGGCCGGAGAAACCTGGCATCGCGGCTGGCGCGGGAATCGGCGGGAAGGCCGTTGAAGTAGCGGTCTGTCAATAATCCCTTGGCGAGGGGCGAGAAGACGATGCAGCCGATGCCTTCCTTTTCCAGCGTGGCCAGCAACTGGGGCTCGACCCAGCGATCGAACATGCTGTAACGCGGTTGGTGGATGAGGCACGGCGCGCCCATCTCGCGCAAGAGGCGGGCCGCGCGCACGGTTTCGCCGGGTGGATAATTGGAAATGCCGGCATAAAGCGCCTTGCCGGCGCGCACGGCGTGGGCGAGCGCGCCCATGGTTTCCTCCAGCGGCGTCTCCGGGTCCGGCCGGTGGGAGTAGAAGATATCGACGTATTGGAGGCCCAAGCGGCGCAACGATTGGTCGAGGGAGGCCAGCAGGTATTTGCGCGAACCCCATTCGCCGTAAGGCCCGGGCCACATAAGGTAACCGGCCTTGGTGGAAATGATCAATTCGTCGCGCCACGGACCGAGGTCGTCGCGCAGAATCCGGGAGAAGGTTTCCTCCGCCGAACCGTCGGGCGGGCCGTAGTTATTGGCCAGATCAAAGTGCGTGATGCCGAGGTCAAAGGCCCGGCGGGCCATGGCGCGGGCGTTGTCCAGCGAGTCGTTGGCCCCGAAGTTATGCCATAGGCCCAAGGAAATGAGCGGCAGTTTGATGCCGGAGCGGCCGCAACGGCGGTAGAAATCAGTGGAGTCGTAACGGGTAGGGGAGGGAGAGTAGCTCACGGCGCGTCAGTTCAGTAATGGAAATTGGTTGCGGGGGCTGGATTTGAACCAGCGACCTTCAGGTTATGAGCCTGACGAGCTACCAGGCTGCTCCACCCCGCGCTCCAAATAGCGATGTCATAATAAGGGCGGCGGTGTGGCGGCGCAAGTTCTAATTTGGCGTTTCCGGCAAGTGGCAGCAAAGGGTCGCAATTATCAGCAATTGTTGGGGTTTTTGAGGATTTGTGGAGCTTGGGGGGGCATGAAACAGGCTAGGCTGGCAGTGGGGCAAAAGGACGAAAAGGACCAAAACGACGAAAGAAAGGGCGTTGCGGCGACGCTTGGAAGGGTTCCGCCTGCGCCGGACCGGACAGGCTGGCGGGGCAGGACTCTGCCTTGACCAGGCACCTTGACTTGCCTTGACCTTGACTTGGCTTGACTGACCTTGACTTCTTGTTGACGCTTAGGGATGGCAAACGAGCTAAGTCTGTGATGATGAGGAAGATGCAGATCAATCAACGATACCTTGACTCACCTTGACCCGCCTTCGCTAAAGCTACGGCGGGCAGGCCCGCCTTCAGCTTCCGCTGTGGCCAAGGCGCGGGCGGGCGACTGGCGCCTGCTGTATATGTCAAAGAACGCGCCTTGGCTTGGCTAAAGCCGCGACGAGGCAGGCAAGGCGGCCCGCCCGCTTTTAGTGTCCCATATTATGGTGGGACTTGCAAGCGGTTTTTGAAGATTTTTTGGGGTGGGAGCAAATTTCGCGCCGTCTGCGCCGAGCGCGGCATCAGACATATCGGGCAGATCGGTCGCCGCCTCATGCTGTCTGGAATCGCGCCGTCCGCGCCTTTAACAGAAGGATTTGATTCAACCTTTTCCAGGTTGGGTTCTAATGGGGTGGTGGTTTCCCAGGGTAGCGCGGTTCGCGCAACCTTGGGCTGAGTGATGGCAATCCTTTCAGGATGCGCCGGGAAACACGGACAGGCACCGACGGACACGGACGGGCACGGGTATTTGAATCTGCAATGAGGTGGAGCCTGTTGAGATTGGGCAAAAGTATGGTTTGACCCCTCAGGGGGCGGCGGGGGTGACCCCTCAGGGGGCGGCGGGGGTGAGGTCAGTTGCAGGAAGTAAGCTGTATCACCCTCATGCTTGCCCAAGGGAGGAGGTACAACTGGTAAATCTGTATATCGGGCACGCCGACGGAAGCCCAGATCGGCACGCCGGCATTTTGGTCGGTCACGCCGTAGATGGAAAGAACGCCGGCGGTGTCGCGGTTGCAGGCGCCGTAGGTCTGAAGGGCGTGGGCGATGATTTTTATCCACGGCGGCCAGTTCTGGGCATCCACGTTGTAAGCGGGGTCCAGTTGGATTCGCGCGCCTTCGGGCAGAGCCGGCGCGGATGCGGCGCCGTCAGTGTGATTGGCCGGACATGCGACGTAATTGATCAGGTTGTAGGGCGTGGCAAACACCAGGGCATGATCGATATGGCCCTGAGCGATTTCTTCAGGTCTAACGGCGCCTCCCAAAAGGGCGAAAGCTGCCGCGTCAGCGCCATTGCATTGAGCGCCTGGCGGACAAGTCACGCCCCAGCCGAACAAATCGTTGAGCACAACGGTGGAAGCGGACCAGGTGTCGTTGGTCGAGTCATAGGTGGCCTGCCACAAATCCAATTCCTTGCCGGCATAGGGACTGCCATCCAAGGCTTGATAGACCACGACGAGATGGCCATCGGTGCCGGGGGCAGGCATTGTTCCGGGAGGAATCGGGAACTGAACACCGGGGCCGCCCGGGACACAGGAGGGGCTTCCATAAACGGTGGCTGGGACGGTATAGACTTTGTTGGTGGAGCAGGCATAGGCGAGGGCGACGCCGTAGCGGTAGTTAACAAAGGTCGCATAAGGGGCGAAGGGCACCAGCGAACTCTGGACCATTGCAGTTGAATTGGAGTCAATAGGAGGATTGTCCGCAATGGGGGTGTTCCAGAAGCTGGTCGATGAGTAAAAGCGCGTGTAATTGGTCACAAAGGGGAGATTTGTGCCGAGGGCCCGGTAAAAGCACTGGGTGGTGGCCGGAGAGATTGGAATAGTGAACTGGCTGTTGGGTTCGCTCGGCACCGCTTCCAACCAAGGCCCGGCGAGGTTGGTGGCCCAAAAGAGAGTGCCGCCGGTCCAGTCGTTGAGGGTCAATGAGAGCGAATTGCCGTTAGAGCCGTTGGAAATGACCGGCGGGCTGAAGGAGGGAGCGGGCACCGTCAGAGTCGCGCCGCTGCTGATCACCCCGCCATAGGCATTGCTCAGGGCCACCGAGAAGAGGGCGCCGTTCATGGCGGGGGTGACCGGCGGGGTGGTCCAACTGGCGGCGGTAGTGTCGAAATTCATGAAGTTGAAGTTCATCATGTTCGAGTTGGCCCAATTGGTTGCGGTGGCGCCCTCAATCGGCAGGCCGTTGCTGAGCCACTGGTACGTATAAGGCGGCGGACCCGTGGCTGCCACCGCGAAGGTGGCACGGCCTGTTTCGCTTACTGTCACGTTGCCCGTCTGCTGAACGATCTGGGGCGGCCCTGTCCCATGAACGGGCGCAAGATGGACGCCGTTGACGGTCAAGTCGATATTATCGAGCCAGCAATCTTCATGCGCGCTCCATCCGTCGGTTGCCGTGAAGGCCATTTGGGCGGGGCTGATCGGGGCAAAACCGGGGATTGGCAGGTTGTTATAGACCGTCACCTGGCCAATCAGCTCGTTGCTGCACAGGACACTGAGGGCGCCATTGGTCAGCGTCAGGCTCACGGTGACTGCTTCCGAGAAACTGTCGGCCGCACCGTTAGTTTGGAAGAAGCCGAGAAAAGAACTCGTCGCAATGATTGTCCCTGCGTCGGGCTGGAACGTATCGCTGGGCGGGTCGTAGGCTATGTTGATGCCGGTTGTGTTGGGCCAGTCGGCGGAGCTGCGGAAGCTGACGTCAAGACCGTTTCCCCAGGTGGAGTCGCTGCCGGCAAACTGCGCCGGTGGCACGGGGCCGACGTGGAAGACAAAGCCGTTGCCGCCGGAGTTGGGCACGCCGGCATTGCCGCCCGAGCCGTCGCCCATCAGGAGCTGAAAGGAAGCGGTGAAGTTGGTTATGTCAGCGGCGCCGGCCAGGTCGTTGGTAATCCACCACTGGCCGTAAGTCTGTCCGACGCCCGGTATTGTCAATATCAGGCAAGGGCTGTTGGAAACGCCTCCCGCAACGGTCACGCCCACGCCGGGGTTGGGCAGATTGAAGCCGTCGGGAGTGTTGGGGATGGCGGTGCCGCCGGGAACGAGGCCATCGTTGAAATCGAAGGTCACACCGTTTTGGGCGCTTATCGGTGGCGATGCCAGGACCAAGAACAGGAAGATGGGGAAGTAAAATCGAAACTCCTTCATAGTTTTCCCAGGGAAGCGTGTTCCGTTGCTGGGCTGAGTGAGGGCAGTCCTTTCAGGATTGCACCTGTTTGCAGAATTATGGCGGGTGACGTTTGAGTGAAGGCAGTGGTTTCAGGATTGCAGGGAGCCACAAAGCGACGCGAGGCTACTGGGACATGGGGGTGCCGCGGGGGCGCATGGGGAAGGCGAAGGGATTGGCGCCCGCACGGCGCTCAGCCCAACGATCCGGCGAAGCGTTGGGGATCATGCCTGGCATCATCGGCGGGCCGTGGCGCGCAGCCCCGGCAGGTTTGGGCGCCGCTTCATTCGAGGCCAGAGTGTCGTCCTTGAGCGACAAGGTCATGCGTGTGCCGGAATTGAGGATTTCAACTTCGCCGGTGTCTTGATGGATTCTGAGGACTTCCAGGAGGTTGTCGCTGGATTTTTCGCCATCGGTCAAAGTGTAGTAAGCCGGCTCTTGCTTCTTGTCCTTTGGGACGGAGGAGAAGCAGGCGCGGACGGTGGAGCCGAGAGTGAAGAAGCCGGACAGTTTGATGACCGGCAAATCCGGCTTGGGCGCTTCAGGGGCGGGGGGCGGAGGAATCGGATTCAAATGGAAGACGTTGCGCTGGCTGATGACAGAGTATGGGTTGGAGGCGTCTTCCGGAGAGTCGGGCACCGTCAAGTTGGCCGCAAAGGTTTTGCCGGCCAGGAGAAGGCAAGCGAGCCAGGATGCCGCCGATTTCAAAGTCATCATCCGCCAATATAATATGCAAGGGGATAAACACCAAATTGAAAGAGAAGTTGCTCAAGGCGGCGGCCGGAGTTGGCCACGGCGGGCGGCGTAGATTTTGCAGGTTTGGCTGAAGACCTGATCGACGGAGATCTGCTGCATGCAGAGGTTGTCGCGGCAGGTGGATTGGCGGTTGTTGTAGGCGTTGACACAGGGGCTGCAGGCGATGCCGGCCCAGAGGGCGAGGTTGCGCGGCGTGCGGGCGGCGAACAGGGCCGGGGTTTCCGGGCCGAAGAGTGTGATGACGTGGATGGGGGTCAACGAGGCGAAATGGGACGGCCCGCTGTCGTTGGTGACGAGGATTTCGGCCAGGGTGTATAAGACCATGAGTTGGCGCAGAGTGGTTTTTCCGGCCAAACAGACGCAACGCTCGGAATTGACCTCGCGCACCAATTGGTCGATGGCGGCGACCTGGGCCGGAGCGCCGGTGAAGGCGATGGTGATCTCCGGGAATTGGGCGAGCAGACGGTGGGCGAGCTGGACGTAGCGCTGGTTGGGCCACAGGCGCAAGGGCAACAGGTCGCCGGCATTGGGATTGAGCAGAATCAACGGAGCAAGGCGGGAGTCACGAGCAGGCAGCAAGGCTCGGACCGCCTCCGTCTCCCCCGGGCGCGGCTGGAAGGTTTTGAGGGCATCGCCGGCGGGGGGCGGCGGGAAGCCGAGGGCAGGCAATTTGGCGGGATCGGCACTCAAGGCTTGGACCAGGACTTGGAACATCTCGGTGGTGTGCAAATGCGGATTGTATAAGAGGCGGTGGGTCATGAGGTCGCCGCGATATGGGCCGGCGCCAAAAGAAGCGTGGAAACCAACGCGGATGCGCGCGCCGCTGAGAAAGGCAATGGCGGCCGAACCGCGCGCGAAGAATTCCATGTCGATGGCGGCGTCGAACTGAAGCCGCCGCATTTGGCGCATCGCCGCGAGCGAGGTGGAAGCCAGGCTGAAGAGCGAATTGGAGGAAATGGCGAGGACGTTTTGCGGGGGGATCAAATCGAGAAGGTCGAGGATGAAGCGGTTTTCTTCAAAGAGGACGAAGAAGACATTGTCGCGGCCGGCCAATTGGACGGCGCGGGAAATGGCGGCGGAGGCCAGGACGGTGGAGCCTTGCTCGGCCAATTTGACAAAGAGAATGCGGCGCGGGGGCGGGAGGCCGGGAGGCAAAGAGCGGCCAAAGAGCTTGCGCGCCAGGGTGAGGGCAAAGCAGAGCGGAACTCCCACCCAGCGGTCAATTTTTTGCAGCAACGGAACGTTCATAAGCGCCGGGCCGGGGCCGGGGCGCGCCCAGTTTGTTACCCCGGCGCGCGACCGGGAGGCAAACTAAATTGGGTGGGAGGGGCTTGATTTTAGCGGCCGTTGGGGGAAGATGGGAGGCCATGCGGCGGATTTTGATTCTGGCTTGGCTGATGGCGGCGCCGGTTCTTTGGGCTGGCGAAGGGCGAGTGGTCAAAGTGCTGCCGCAATTATTGGACAGGAAGGGGCGGCATGCGCTTGCGCCCAGCCTCTACGAGAGGGACGCGTATCAGTTTTATCTGCGCAAACACCCGGGCCAGATCACGGGCTTGCGCCTGATGGTGCAATGGAAGGCCAAGAACGTGGATTGGAGCCAGCTCAAACTGCGGGCGGAAATGCGCGGGCTGATCGGGGATTCGCTGCACACGGTCACATTCGAGGAACCGGCCAAAAAGAGCGGGCATTTCAGCAGTTGGTCTGAATTCAAACTGGAGGGCGGCGAATGGCTGGCGTTTGGCGGGCTTGTTGCCTGGCATGTGAGTTTGTGGGAGGGCGATAAGCCGTTGGGAGAGATGCAATCCTTCCTGTGGTCAGGCGTGCCGGCTAAACGTTGAACTTGATGGCGCGGGAAGGCGCCAAATCCGTCACCCTTGGACTTGGGGCGGGGGCGCCAGGTTCTCGAGTATTTTACCCACCGCCTCATCGGATTTGAGCAGAGTCATCTGGCCCGCGCGCAATTTGAACTCGACCTGGCCTTTGGCCAGGGATTTATCGCCAATGGCCAGACGAATGGGGAAGCCGATCAGTTCGGAATCCTTAAACTTGACGCCGGGCCGTTCGTCGCGGTCGTCCAAAAGCACTTCCACACCGCGGGCACACAACTGGTCGTGGATTTGACCTGCCAACCGCATGACGGCACTGTCGGGCGCGACGTTCAAGGGAGTCAGGCAAACGGAGAAGGGAGCGATGCTGATGGGCCAAACGATGCCGTCCTTGTCGTGGCATTGCTCAATGACGGCTTGCAAAGTGCGGGTGACGCCGATGCCGTAGCAGCCCATGATGGCGGGCTGTTTTTTGCCCGATTCATCGAGGAAGAAGGCGCCGAGGGCCTGGCTGTATTTTGTGCCGAGCTTGAAGACGTGGCCGACCTCGATGGCGCGGCGGATTTTGAGGGGCTGGGCGCAATTGGGGCACGGTTCGCCGGCGCGGGCGAGGCGCAAGTCGCTCCAAGTGTTGACAGCGATGTCGCGCGCGAGATCGACGTGGCGCAAGTGGAAGCCGTCCTGGTTGGCGCCGGTGGTCATGTCCGCCGCGCCGCGCAAGGTTTCGTCGGCGTGAATGGGCAGGTGTTTGACCGCGACGGCGCCGAGGCTGCCGGGGTGGGCCTGCAGGGCGGCGAAAATCTCGTCCGGTTCGGCGGGGCGGAAAGTTTCAGTGCCGAGGGCGCCGGACAATTTGGCCTCGCTCAACTGGTGATCGCCGCGCATCAAAACGAGGACGGGCTTGCTATCGACCATATAGACGAGCGTTTTGATCTGGCGGCAGGCGGGCGTGTTGAAGGGCGGGCGGGTCAAATCCTCAATGGTGGCGACGTTGGGAGTGGCGAACTTTTCCAACGGGGCGGAGAGGCCGGCGTCGGAGGCGGAGGGGCGGCTGGAGGCCTTGTCGATATTGGCGGCGTAATGGCAGGCTTCACAATAGACGACTTCGTCTTCGCCGGCGTCGGCCGGGGCCATGAACTCGTGCGAGAACTTGCCGCCCATGACCCCGGTGTCGGCCTCGACGGCCATCGCCTTGAGGCCGCAGCGGTGAAAGATGCGCACGTAGGCGTCGTACATTTTTTTGTAACTGACCTGGGCCGCGTCGTCGGTGGTGTCGAAGCTGTAGGCGTCCTTCATGACGAATTCCTTGGCGCGCATCAAACCGAAGCGGGGACGGATTTCATCGCGGAACTTGGTCTGGATCTGGTAGAAATTTTTGGGCAACTGGCGGTAGGAACTTAATTCGCCGGCGACCAGGGTAGTGATGACTTCCTCGTGTGTGGGGCCGAGAATCCATTCCTTTTTTGCGCGGTCCTGGGCCTTGAAGAAGACGCCTTGGGCCGAGACGTAGCGGCCGCTTTGCTGCCAGATTTCGGGCGGTTGGAGGGCGGGCATGAGGACCTCCAGCGCGCCGGCGCGGTCCATTTCCTCGCGAACGATTTGTTCGACCTTGCGGAGGGCGCGCAGGCCCAGTGGGAGGAAGGTGTAGAGGCCGCCGGTGAGCTTGCGGATCAAGCCTGCGCGGAGGAGCAGTTGGTGGGAGATGAGTTCGGCTTCGGCCGGGGTTTCTTTGAGAGTGGGAATAAAGGCATCGCTCCAGCGCATAAATCAAGTATAATGTTATCCGGCCCGGAAAAGGTCTATTTCACCGTGTTGACCAGGGGCGCCAGCCCCTGAATCCTGACTTCCAGCCGGTCTCCGGACTGGATAGGCCCCACGCCGCTGGGGGTTCCGGTGACGATGACATCGCCCGGCAGGAGGGTCAAGTTGGTGGAGACAAAGCTGACGAGTTGAGAACAGTTGAAAATGAGCTGGCTTGTATTGGAGTTCTGGCGCAGTTGGCCGTTCTGAAACAACTGGATCGTCAAATCCGCCGGGTCGGCCTTGGTTTCGACGTAAGGTCCGAGCGGGGTGAAGGTGTCGAAGGATTTGGCGCGGGCCCACTGGCTTTCGGCCTGCTGGATGGTGCGGTCGCTGATGTCCTGGGCGGCGGTGTAGCCGAAAATATAGCGCGGGGCGCCGGTCGGGGTGACGTTGCGCACGCGGCGACCGATGACGATGGCCAATTCGGCCTCGAAATCGGTGCGGTGCTGCGGGAAGGGGATTTCAATTTTGGCGCCATCCGGGATGAGGGAGGTGGGAGCTTTGAGCCAGAAGAGCGGTTCTTTGGGAAGGGGTTTGCCGGATTCGCGGGCGTGATCGGCGTAATTGAGGCCGATGGCAATGACTTTGGAAGGCGCCACGGGTGTGAGCGTCTTGAGGCCTTTGAAGGGAATCGGCTTTTTATCGAAGGAGGGAGAGCCGAAGACATCGCCGTTGAGCCGGTAGAGCCTGCCATCGAGCACTTTAGCGTAAAAGATTTCGTCGCCTTTTTGAAAGCGGCCAATTGCTGCCATATATTCGTAACGAATAACAAACCCCGCCGCAGGGTCGCAAGGCGAAACTGGCGTTAACATCGGGCAGAAAACAAGTTTGCGCTGGACGGGCCTTTGGTGGTTGAGTCTGCGGGAATGCGGTTGAAAGCAAATAACGGGGCGATTGCGGGGGGCCTGCTTCTGGCAGTTTTTTTATGGGGGGCCAACAACACCGGGGTGAAGTACCTGGTGCGATACTGGCCGCCGATAGCGATCGGGAGCACGCGGTTTATCGCAGCGGGACTGGTGTTGCTTGGATTGATGCGGTGGACGAATTTGTTCGGCGCGCCGAGTGTCCTATCAGCGGAGTTGAAGAAGCGGCTGTGGTGGCGCCCCGGAGTGAGCCTGGCGACGTATATCGTGGCGTTCAACTGGGCGCTGAAGCTGACGGCGCTGTCGCACGTGGCGCTGTACCTGGGGGCGGCGCCGGTGTGGGCGCTGCTGTGGGAGGGGTGGCCGGAGAGGAATTGGAGGTCGGCGCAACGCTATGGAGCGGCGGCGCTGGCGTTCTGCGGGGTGCTGGTTTTGTTTTTGCCGATGCTGCGGCACAAAAGCGGCAGCGTGCTGGGGGAAATCCTTGGACTGTCGTGCGGGGTGCTGTGGACCAATTTCGGCGTGCAGTGCCGCGCGCTGGGCCGCGATCTGACCGGCGCGGAGATGGCGGCGCATACATTTTGGCGCGCGGGCGTTCTGCTGGCGCCGCTGGCGCTGATCGAAGTTTGGGCGGCGCCGGTTCCGTGGGGGGCGAGGCAGGCGCTGGTGCAGCTTTTTTGCATATTGGGAGGGAGCGTTGTGGCGTTCGCGCTTTGGAACCACGGGCTGAGGCACTGGAAGACGAGTCAAGTCTATCTATTCAACAACCTGATACCGCTGAGCAACATGGCGTGGGCCAACGTCTGCCTGAAGGAGCCGCTGACGCGGACGTTCTGGGTGTCGATGCTGCTGATCGGGGCCGGGGTGCTGCTGGGGCAGGCCAACTGGCAGAGGATACTGGGGGCGCGCTGGCTGCCGTTTGATTGACAGTAACCAGGCGCCAAAACGGATGCGGCGTGGACCCAACGTCCACGCCGCTCCCCGAGCTTGTCTTTCCCAAATTAGACGTCGTAGTAGAGGTAGAACTCGTAGGGATGGGGGCGCAGGCGCAGGGCGTCGGCTTCCTTGCGCTTGGCGTCGATCCACATCTCCAGAAAGTCGGACGTGAACACGTCGCCTTT
>JBEKSF010000109.1:0-20550 GCA_049517295.1 Verrucomicrobiota bacterium | reverse complement strand
TCTGTCGTTTGTTTATGATTACCAGGGCCGGCGGATACAGAAGCTCGTCTTGACCAACAGCGGGTCGGCTTATGTCGGCGAGTACACCAACAACTACGTGTATGACGGGTGGAACTGCCTCGCAATTCTGAATCCATCCTTGGGCCTTGTTGAATCGTTCATGTGGGGGTCGGACCTGAGCGGAACGATACAGGGGGCGGGCGGAGTGGGAGGATTGATCAAAGTGACATATTACGCCTCAACGACGACCAATTGTTTTGTGGCGTTTGACGGCAACGGCAACGTGAGCGCGCTGGTGAACGCTGCCAACGGAGTGACCGTCGCCAACTACGACTATGGCCCCTTCGGTGAACTCATCCGAGCCAGCGGCCCGATGGCCAAGCTCAACCCGTTCCGCTTTTCGACCAAATATGACGATGACGAGAGCGACTTCCTTTATTACGGCCACAGATATTACAACCCCTCCACCGGAAGGTTCATCAGCAGGGACCCAATTGCCGAAAAAGGCGGCATTAACTTATACATTCTGGCCAATAATAATCCATTAATTCGGGTTGATGCTTTCGGGCTTGATTTTGATCCCTCACCGTACAGTTGGTTAGCACAAGCATATTCCTGGTTCATGACTGAAATTGTTAATCAGGTGTTTGTGAAAACCACGCTGATACACGATGTAAGCTGTCCACCAGGTTCAAGTCGGTATCTTCTAGCAAGGCATGAACATATCGTTCGCGAAAAGAGTCATGTAGTAGTTACGCTTTTCGGAATTGATTTCGTCAATCAGACAGCCGTAAAGCCAATAATGGACGCTGTGGAAGAGACATATGGTTGCTGCGGGGGCTGCGGCCTTTTTGCGTTCAACACAACCTCTTGGACCTATCAAGAAACCCAGTCATCTGGCGCAGATCAAGGTGGGGACAAGAGTTTTGGGCCGGCTAACCTGGAATACACCCTACAGACGATCACACAGGACAAAGATAAAAAGCGCCAATGTGTGAACAGTGTGAGTCCGAGCTGGAGTTGGAATGAGTTCGACGGGAATTAATTGAAAGGTTTTTTAGACCTGATTTGTGCCGGGGCGCCCGGCTTTTACCATGAAAATGATCACAAGAATACTAGCTGTCGTGGGTTGTGTTGCCATGATCGCTCTGTTATGGCTTCTGATCCTTTATTTAAACAGGGATGGAATCGTGGACTTCCGCCGACAGGCAGGTGTCGATTATTATTATCCCGCAGATCTAAAGATGATGAATCTGCCGCGCTGGAGACTCACGAATACGATCCCCCTATCCCCTGATGTAGCGGTCAAGGCCGCAATCCGGTATGCCAATGGAAAACACCCAGCCACCACAATTTGGGATGTTGATCGCGTTTACCTTGAAAAACAGGATGATGACGGTACTTGGTCATATGATATCTCTTTGATTGACCGGCAGTCCGGGCGCCCTTTTAGTGTCGATGTCCGCGTTTTGATGGACGGCAATATTTGGGAGCCCACGAAAGAAGAGCGCAAAGACCATCGGGGTCACAACTAAACATTCGATTCTGCTGAAAAAAAACGGCACCAGTACCGCATCTTAACATTTAACATTTCGTGCGCATTCGAGCTAAAAGACCTTTAGCATCGCATCTAAACTTTCAACATTTGCGTGGCGTTAATCGCGTTTGGATGTGCGTTTTCGCAGAGACTGAGCCGGGCGGCAATCTGGAGAGTGATTCTTGACAGTGCCGGAGCTTTTCGCCATGTTTATAAGGCTCTTTGCAAGACGGCTTGGTTTCGGAGCTAATAAGCGCCATTCGGGTCAGTCCTTGTATTTTGCTGTTTTGGCGCTTCATTGAAAGGCCGTTGGGGGCAGCCCTGAATGGCACTTAGCACAATGGGAGGCATCAAGTTTTCGGGCACTTGTTTCAAGGGTGTTACAAGGCGGTGCCGGTGGAGGGGGGGGCAACGCGGGGCTATTGGGAAAGGGTCAGCACCTACGTTCATCTCAATCCGGTGCGGGCGGGGCTGATTGGGATTGGCAAGCAACGGTTGAAAGCGTTTCGCTGGAGCAGCTACGGGTGGTATGTGAGGCGGAGTGGGCGAACCCCGGCCTGGTTTTGCCGGGAGCGGGTGATGGGCAGCCTTCACTAGGAGCCGGAAGACCGGCTTGGCTACCAAAAAGTCCAAGGGGTCCTCGGAAGCAAGTAAAGCGCCGGCATCGTGGCTTTCGTTGGGCGAAATACGTGATTCCGAGGACGGACCCCAAACTCGGACCCCAAACTTGATTCCTTGGTATGATGGAAAATGAATGTCATACGCTCATCGCGAGAATCCAAAAGAGGCAGACATTGACTGCAATAACCATACAATCGTATGCTTATTGCGTACGTTATGATGACGCTGATTGATATCGTATCGTCCAAAAGGAAAGCGGAAATTCTCCGGTTGCTCTTCGGCGTGGAGGGCGGCGAGTTGCATCTTCGGGAAATCGCGCGTCGGTCTCGCTTGGCGTTGGGCACTGTTCAGCAAGAATTGGCGCGGTTGGTAAAAATCGGGCTGGTCAATTCCCGGCGGGATGGCAACCGGGTCTGCTACCGTGTGTTCACGGGGTTCAGACCGTACTTTTGCCCACAAAGGCGGGCAGTAAAATCGTTGGATTCTGTTGACGACCGGATTTCCAAGCGGCTCGGTAAGGTCAAAAGCGGTGTCGTCGCTGGCTCTGCCACCGCACTCCATAAAAAGAGGCGCCCAAAAAGGCGCAATGCATCTTCGGGTTCGCTTAAGGCTTGTTCGCGGGGTCGAACCAGAATGGCGCTTCGATAAGACAGAGGGCTTGTAAGGTGATTGAGGACAAGATGCCAGGAATCGCATTTTGGGCGACAAGAAGATGATGTCGCTCCTGACGGAGCTTGAGGAAGACTTTGGTTCGAGTACTACAAAGATTTCGTCCCTAGCGGGACTGAAAACCTGGAAGCGGACGGCGAGGGGCCATGTCGTTGAAGTACTACAGACTGTTACGTGTGCGCACTGTAGGAAAACGGGAAGCGAGGCGGTTTATGCGTCGTTTTGCCGCGGTCGGGCACTCCGGAGGGCGCCGTCAATTTGGGAAACGGAATTGGTCGATCCTGACCTTGATTTGGTCGTCCATTTTGATCAGCGGCGGCCACTGGCGCTTGAAGCCCTCGCCGGGGAGCTTCTTGGTGGCGTCGATTCCCAGTTTGGAGCCAATCGCCAACTCGGTGGTGGCGTGGTCCAGCACGTCGGCCGGCCCGCGGGTAAAAATGGAGTCGCGCTGCGGATCGGTGGTGGCGCAGAGGCGGAATAACACCTGGCTGGTGTTGTGGACATCGACGTCGTCATCGACCACGACAATGTATTTGGTGAACATCATCTGGCCCATGCCCCAGAGGCCGTGCATGATTTTGAAGGCCTGCATGGGATAGGTTTTCTTGATGCTGGCGAAAAGCAGATTGTGGAACACCCCTTCGGGCGGCAGCGCCAAATCCACCAGTTCCGGAAAATTCATCTTAAGCACCGGCAGGAATAATCTGACGCTGGCCGAGCCGATATAGAAATCCTCCATCGGCGGAAGGCCCACAATGGTGGCCGGATAAATGGCGTCGCGGCGATGGGTGATGGCGGTGACGTGAAAGGCCGGATACAGGTCGGGCAGGGAATAATAGCCGGTGTGATCGCCAAAGGGACCCTCGGTCCGCAACGGCTCCTTGGGATCGACGTAGCCTTCAATGACGAAATCCGCGTCGGCGGGGACTTCAAGGTCGTTGCTGACACAGCGGACCAGTTCAACCGATTTTTTTCGCAGATAGCCGGCGAGGACAAATTCATCCAGGCCATCAGGCAGCGGCGCGGTGGCGCAGAAGGTCAATACCGGGTCGCCGCCCAGGAAGATGCTCACCGGCATCCGCTGGCCGGATTCGTAATAGCGTTTGCCGTGGCGGGCGGCGACTTTGTGCAACTGCCAGTGAAGCGCGGTCGTGCGTTCGTCAAAGATTTGAATGCGGTACATGCCGACGTTGCGCCGGCCGGTGTCGGGGTCCCGCGTCACCACACACGGCAGGGTGATGAAACGGCCGGCGTCCAGCGGCCAGCATTTGAGGATGGGCAGGGAAAGGAGGGTTGGACACGGGCCGGGGGCGGCGGACGCCAGGGCGTCCTCGCGATGAATTACTTGTTGACACGCGCCCCCGGCAGCGAGTTTGGGGCGGGCGTGGCGCAAATCCAGGGCCGTGCCGAGCAGCGCCAGCGCCTCGGACATCCGGGTGGGCGGCCTGGCTTGAATGAGCGACGCCAACTCCGCCGCCAGAGCGTCGATCGACGGCGCGCCCAAGCTCATGGCCATGCGGCGGTGCGACCCGAGCGCATTGATCGCCAGAGGAAAGGGCGAGAGTTGGCCGTTGACAGTGGGCTTCTCGAACAACAGGGCTTTGCCGCCGCCGGGGGATTTCATCTCGCGGTCGGCCAGTTCGGTTATTTCCAACTCCGTGGCCATCGGTTGGGGGATGCGTTTGAGTTCCCCCGCCTTTTCCAGCGATTGCACGAACTGGGCAAAGCAATCGTAGGCCATCTTATTTGCCCGCCGTCAAGTCTTCCGGAATGGGAAGAGAAAAGAAAAAGGAGGCCCCTTGGTTAACCTTGCCCTCGGCCCAGACCTTGCCCCCGTGGCGGTTTATCAGGCGCCGGACGATGGCCAAACCGATGCCCCGGCCCTCGAATTCCGCGCCGGTGTGCAGGCGCTGAAAGACGCCGAAAAGCCGCCCGGCATATTGCGGGTCGAACCCCACGCCGTTGTCACGTATGCAATAGACGACCTGGCGCCCGTCGGTCCGGGCGCTGATCTCAATGGCCGGTTGGGCCTGGGTGGCGCTGAATTTCACCGCGTTTTGCAACAGCTGCTCCCAGATTGTCCCCAGCATATCCTCGTCGCCCCAGGCCTCGGGGAGCGCGTCAATACGAAAAGCGGCCCGCGCCCCCTGGTTCCGCAGTTGCGCGACTTTGCGGGCGGCCAGTTCCACCATGTTGACTGCGGCGGGCCGGAACGGCTTCCGGCACAGCCGGGAAAGCGCCGCCAAGTCGTCGATCATCAGCGAGGCTTTGCGGGCGCCGGCGGCGAGGATATCGACGTACTTTTTTCCGTCGGCGTCGAGCTTGTCGGCGTAATCCTCGGCCAGGACGCGTGCGAACCCGTCCAGCGCCCGCAACGGCGCGCGCAAGTCGTGAGAAAGGGACTGGGCGAACTGATCGAACTCGGCGGTGACCGCCTCCAGTTGAGCCGTGCGATCCGCCAAAGCCCGGGCCAGCCGGGCGCGTTCCATATCGCTTGATTCCTGTGTCATATATGGGATCCAGCCGGCGCAGTATGGCTGAAAACGCGCCGATGTCAAAGCGGCGTTACGACAACAATCAAGGCTCACGGGTAACTATTTGTGAACCAGAGGTGAAGCGGGGCTTATAGATGAATTAGGGCATTGACGTTTGCGGGCGGGAATCATTAGATAAGCGCAAGAGATAGTCAGTCGTTGTCCCTTTGATGACACAATTTATTCGCAACTTGTTTTGCTCGTCTGTCGGCAAGAAATATCTCATGGCCGGGAGCGGTGCGGTTTTGTTTCTGTTCGTCGTCGGGCATTTGGCCGGGAACCTGCAGGTTTTTCTGGGCCCCGAGGCCATCAATCGGTACGGCGATTTCCTTCAGTCCAACGTGGAGTTGCTGTGGCCGGTGCGCCTGGTCTTGCTGGCGATCATCGGCGTTCACATTTGGTCGGCGGCGAAACTGACACGGGAAAACCGGGCGGCGCGGCCCGCGGCCTACGAGCAATGGGAGCCGACGGCCGCCAGCTACGCCTCGCGCACGATGATGGTGAGCGGACTGATCGTGGGGGTGTTCATCGTGTATCACCTGCTGCACTACACGGCGATGGTGCGGGCCGTCAACTTGACGGGCAAAGACTTTGACGCGCGGCCGGAGTTTTTTGACGCCAAGGGGCGGCACGATGTCTATCACATGATGGTGACCGGGTTCGGCCAACCGGTTGTCTCCCTCTTTTACGTCGTGGGCGTGGGGCTGCTCTGCCTGCATTTAAGCCACGGCATCAGCGCGATGTTCCAATCGCTGGGCTGGAAGAAGCGTTCCTACGGCGCGTGCCTGGACCGCGGGGCGAAATGGGCGGCGGCGCTGATATTCCTGGGATACAGCTCCATTCCCATATCGATCATGCTGAGGCTGATTCAATGAAACTCGACGCGAGAATTCCGGCGGGGCCGATCGCCCAGAAATGGGACCGGCACCGGTTCGATTTGAAATTGGTCAACCCGGCGAACAAACGGAAATTCGACGTGATCGTGGTGGGCACGGGCCTGGCGGGGGCGTCGGCCGCGGCGACGCTGGCGGAGTTGGGGTACAACGTGAGGGCCTTCTGCTACCAGGACAGCCCGCGCCGGGCGCACAGCATCGCGGCGCAGGGGGGGATCAACGCGGCCAAGAATTACCAGAACGACGGGGACAGCATTTACCGCCTGTTTTATGACACGGTCAAGGGGGGGGACTTCCGGGCGCGCGAAGGCAACGTGTACCGCCTGGCGGAGGTGAGCGTTAATATAATTGACCAATGTGTGGCGCAGGGGGTGCCGTTTGCGCGCGAGTACGGAGGTTTGCTGGCCAACCGGTCCTTTGGCGGCGCGCAGGTATCGCGCACGTTTTACGCGCGGGGGCAGACGGGGCAGCAATTGCTGCTGGGGGCCTACCAGGCGCTTTGCCGGCAAATTGGCCTGGGGAAAGTCAAAATGTATCCGCGCTCCGAAATGCTCGATCTGGTGCTGGTCAACGGCCACGCCAAGGGCATCGTCGTGCGCAGTCTGGTCAACGGCGAGATCTCGGCGATCGCCGGGGACGCGGTGGTGCTGGCGACGGGCGGTTACAGCAACGTTTTTTATCTCTCGACCAACGCCAAGGGCTGCAACGTGACCGCTTCGTGGCGCGCGTATAAGCGGGGCGCGGCCTTCGCCAACCCGTGTTACACGCAGATACATCCCACGTGCATCCCGGTCAGCGGCGACCATCAATCCAAGCTGACCCTCATGTCCGAATCGTTGCGCAACGACGGGCGCGTCTGGGTGCCGAAGGGAAAAGGGGACACGCGGCCGCCGGGGGAAATCCCGGAGGGGGAGCGCGATTACTTCCTGGAGCGGAAGTACCCGAGCTTCGGGAACCTGGCCCCGCGCGACATCTCCTCGCGCGCGGCCAAGGAAGTGTGCGACGAGGGCCGGGGCGTGGGGCCGGGCGGACGGGGCGTGTATCTGGATTTTGCCGAGGCCATCGGGCGGATCGGGGAAACGGCGGTGCGGGAACGGTATGGAAATCTATTTGACATGTATGAGAAGATCACCGGCGAGAACGCCTACCGGCGACCGATGCGCATTTATCCGGCGGTGCATTATACCATGGGCGGCCTGTGGGTGGACTACGATTTAATGAGCACGGTGCCGGGATTGTTCGTGCTGGGGGAGGCGAATTTTTCCGATCACGGCGCCAACCGCCTGGGCGCCAGCGCCCTGATGCAGGGGCTGGCGGATGGCTACTTCATCGTGCCCTACACCATCGGGCATTATTTCGCAACCGCCGCGCAGCCCAAGGCCCGAGCCGACCAGGCGGAGTTCAAGAAGGCGGTGGTTGAAACGGAGGCGTTGACCCGGAAACTGCTGGCCGTCAACGGGCGGCGCACGGTCAACTCCATCCACAAGGAACTGGGGGCGCTGCTGTGGGAGAAATGCGGGATGGCGCGCAATGAAAAAGGACTGAAGGAGCTGCTGGCGCAAATCCCGGCCTTGCGCGAGGAATTTTGGAAAAACGTCAAAGTCACGGGGAAAGAGGAGGACTTCAACCAGAACCTCGAATATGCCGGTCGAGTGGCCGATTTTCTGGAATTTGCCGAATTGCTCTGCCTGGACGCCCTGCACCGGCGGGAGTCCTGCGGGGGGCATTTTCGCACGGAATTTCAAACCGAGGAGGGCGAAGCCAAACGGGACGACGAACACTTCTCCTACGTTGCCGCCTGGGAGTATGCGGGGCCGGACAAGCCGCCGATCCTAAACAAGGAACCGCTGGACTACCAGGAAGTCCACATGAGCACCCGGAGCTACAAGTGAGTTTGACATGAATGTAACTTTGAAAGTCTGGCGGCAAAAGGACGGGAAGAGCCAAGGCCGGCTGGTCACCTACGCGGCGCCCAACGTGCTGGCGGACATGTCGTTTTTGGAGATGCTCGACGTTGTCAATGAGGGGTTGATCGGCAAAGGGGAGGAGCCGATCGCCTTCGATTCCGATTGCCGCGAGGGCATTTGCGGCACGTGTTCGATGATGATCAACGGCGTGGCCCACGGCGGGTTGCGAGGCACCACCGTCTGCCAGCTTCACATGCGCCACTTCAAGGACGGCGACACGATCATCATCGAGCCTTGGCGGGCGCGGGCATTTCCGGTCATCAAGGATTTGGTGACTGATCGGAGCGCCTTTGACCGCATTATCGAGGCGGGCGGATTTGTGTCCGTCAACACCGGCGGCACGCCGGACGCCAACGCGCTGCCCGTGCCCAAGAGCGACGCCGATCAGGCCATGGACGCGGCGGCGTGCATTGGTTGCGGCGCGTGCGTGGCGGCGTGCAAGAACGCCTCGGCGATGTTGTTCGTGTCGGCCAAGGTGTCGCACCTGGCCTCGTTGCCGCAAGGCAAGGCGGAACGCGAGCGGCGGGTGCTCGGCATGGTCAAGGCGATGGACGCGGCGGGGTTCGGCAACTGCACGGTCACCGGTTCGTGCGAGGCGGTTTGCCCGAAGGAAATCAGCCTGGATTTCATCGCGCAAATGAACCGGGAGTACGGCAAGGCAATGCTGAAAAACTCCGCGCCGGCGGAGAGTAAAGGCGGGGTATAGTTTCTTTCCTTCTTAATTTTAATCCTAATCCTAATCCTAACGATTAAGATTAAGATTAGGATTAGGATTAGGAACACTCATGTCACCGTGAACAAATAGGGGGCGCGCGGCTTGCGTTCCAACAAGTAATTTGCCTGCTTGTTTTCGATGAACCTGGAGTTGCGCTGGTTCATTCTCAGGACCACTCCCAGCGTGGCGGGCGTGTTGTTCAGGTCCACGTCATTGGCCGCGAGGTGCGCGGCCATGCGCTCGAAGGTCGGCAGCGCCGATTTGTCGCCTTTGATCTGCTCGCGAATCTCGTCCGGCGAATGCGCGCTTCCCAGGCGATAGGAGATGTTGGCGGTATGACAGAGGGCGGTGGAGACGTGGCCTTCGGCGATCGGGCAGTTCAAATGGTGTTCGTCGCGGGTGCGCACGGCCTGGATGAAGTTTTCAAAATGGCTGGTGCTCCCGTCGAATTGCTTGATCTTCTTGCCGTCTTTGTCAAAGGCGGTGGCGCTTTTGTAATCGGCCACCAGCACGTAGCCGCCCTCGCATTCGACGACGATTCCCACGGCGGCCCCTTTGTAGGCGCTCATCTTTTGTTGGCCGGCTTGGTCGGGCAGACCGCGCACTTCCATGATAAGCGGCGCCTTGAGGTAATCGTGAAAGACGATGAGGGTGTTGGGAGTCTGGCCGTCATCGTCGTATCCCAGGCGCCCGCCGATCGCGAGCACGCGCGGCGAGAGGGTGGATTCGCCCAGAAACCACCGGGCGACGTCCATTTCGTGGACGGCCTGGTTGCCGAGGTCACCGGCGCCGTAGTCCCAAAACCAGTGCCAATCATAATGGAAGTTCCTGCGGCGTGGGGGCGACATTGGCGCCGGGCCGAGCCACAAATCGTAATCCACGGTGGGCGGCACCGGTTGCGGTCCCTCGGTTTTGCCGATGCTGGGGCGGCGTTTGTAGCAAAGAGCCCGCGAAACCAGGATGTTGCCCAGGTTGCCTTGCCGCACCCATTCGACGGCTTCCTTGATGCCGGTGCTGGAGCGCGACTGGGTGCCCGCCTGCACAATTCTATGGTAGCGCCTGGCGGCAGCGACCATTTTTTCGCCCTCCCACACATTGTGGGAAACCGGCTTTTCGACGTAAACGTCCTTGTCGGCTTGCATGGCCCAAATGGCGGCGGTGGCGTGCCAATGATTGGGAGTGGCAATGGAAATGGCATCGACATTTTTGCTCTGAAGAAGTTTGCCCACATCCGTGTAGGTTTCCACCGGCTGGCCCCGGTCGCGCGCGCGCTTGGCCTGCCCGTCGAGCACTTTGCTGTCCACGTCGCACAACGCTGTCAAACGAACTCCCTTCATGTTCGACCACGCTTCGATGTGGTCCTTGCCGCGCCCGTTGAAGCCGACGACCGCCATGCGGATGTCGGAATTGGCGCCTGGAACCTGCGCCCACGAGCGGGCGGACAGAGCGGCGGCGGCGCCCAAGGCGGATGTTTTAAGAAAAGAGCGGCGTGTGATCTTGCTCATAAATCAACTTTCCATTGGTGACGAATCCGTGGCGGCATTATTCGATTGAAGGTTCAATTGCCAGGGGGCTTTTCCGCGGCGTATTGCCGGTAAAGTTGAGCCACGCGCGCCTGCTGCTCGTCGCCCCGATGCAAGTAGAAGCGATAGTGGAAGGTGATGCGTTTGCCGGCGGCCAGGGTGTAGTCACCAGTGCCCTTTGGCTTTTTCTCGAAATCATGGATGCCAAAGGGGTTGGCCGCGAACAAGCCGTAATCGCGGACGTGCCACCAGGTGGGATGGCGCGGGTTGTCCGGGTGATCGAAGATGGCAACGCCCACGATCTCGCCGGCGACCGGCCCGTAATAATCGCACCAATCGGCCCGTTTGCCCCAGGTTTCTTCGTCCCGCGCGCCGGTCGAAAGAACAATGTGTCCATCGCCCGGCTTTTTATTTCGATCCTTTAAGCGCATGGTTTCGGCCACGCGTATCCCCAGGGCGCCGTCCTTATCGTCGCCGAAGACGACCGGTTTGTTGGTCGGGGCCTCAAAGGTGATGTCGAAGTCAAAGAGCCGCTCGCTGTCGGGCCGGTTGTAAAAGCGCAAGGTGCGGGTTTCGCCGCAAACGAAGGTGCCGTCGGAGCCGATCCAGTGGTTTTCTTCCCGGAAGTAGCCGGAATCGTTGCCTGAGTGGATGGCGAGGAATTGCTGATGCTCAATCTTGCACTTCTTGCCTTCCGTCCAGAAATCAAAGCCGTCCACGTTGGAGTGGGCGTACCACAGGCCGCGGTGATGGGGGTGATCGTGCTCTTCATTGGTCGTCTGTTCCAGCGGCCATTTCCGGGTCATCGCCAACTGGTCCGGTCCGAGCACCGGATAGCAATAGGGGCGGGGCACATCCTTGTAATGGTACTCGGTGAAAAGGCGGCCATTGATCTGGACCGACAACTTCCCGTCCAATTGGGTGATTTGCACCGCCTCTTCCGCGGCCACAACGCTCGCAAACAAACCCAGCCCCCCGGTGAAAGCGCAAATCAAACGATGCATTGCCCGTCCCTTGATAATCATACTCGAATTTGCATTGTGCGAACACGGCGGGGCCGGCGCCAGCAAAATCCCAAGCTGCGAAATCCCAAGTTTCTTCGAAAGTTAGTCCAACTGCACGATGCCGTGACGGACGGCGTTAATGGCGGCCTGGGTGCGGTCCTGGACGCGGAGTTTGACGAACAAGGTTTTCAGATGGGCTTTGACGGTGTCCTCGGAGACGAACATCGTGGCGGCGATTTCCTTGTTGCTGCGCCCTTTGACCAGCAGCCGGAGCACTTCCAATTCCCGGTGCGACAGTTCGGCCCGCTGCTGGCGGGCGGCCAGGCGGCCAGCCACTTTGGGCGGCAGTTTCTGCGCGCCGGCATAAACGGCCCTGATCGTCGCCGCCAACTCGTCGTCCGGCGTGTCCTTGAGGAGAAAGGATTTGGCGCCCGATTGAATGGCCCGATAAATATCCTCGTCGGTGTCGAAGGTGGTCAGAACAATGACGCGGGCCTGGGGAAATTCCTTGCGGATTGCCAGAATGGCCTCGACCCCTCCCATGCCGGGGAGGCGCAAATCCATCAACACCACATCCGGCAGTTCCTGGCGGTACAACTCAACGGCATGGCGTCCGTCACCGGATTCGGCGACGACGGTCAAATCAGGTTCGCTTTCGACCAGAGCGGCCATGCCTTTGCGGAAGGCGGGGTGATCGTCCACCAGCATGATTCGGATGGCGGTTCGTTTTTTCATAGTGGTGGCACGGGTGATCAATCCGCGGACAGAGGCACGCTGAGGCGGATTTCGGTGCCGTCGCCTGGCGCGCTGCGGATGTTGAGGTCGCCTTTGAGTTGGGCCGCCCGCTCGCGAATGCCCACCAGGCCAAACCCGCCATCGCCCGGCGGCGGTTGGGCGGAGTTGAAGCCGCGGCCGTCATCGGAGACGACAAGGCGGAATTGCTCGTCGGCGAAATCCAGTGTGACTGCGATGCGGCTGGCATGAGCGTGACGCGCGGCGTTGGTAATCGCCTCCTGGCCTACGCGCAGCAGGTTGTTTTCGACCACCGGCGCCAGGCGGCGGGCCTTGCCGGTGACGGCGATGGTGGCCTGGATGCCGGTGCCCTCGGATAATTGTTTAAGGATGCCGGTGAGGGCGCCCGCCAGGTCGTTGCTCTCCAGGACGTGGGAGCGCATGTTCCAGATCGAATTGCGGGCCTCCTCCAGGCTCTCCCGCACCAGTTGTTGGGCGGCATCCAGGTATTGCCCCACGCCGCCGGAGTTCTGGCCCAGTTGTTTCCTGGCCAGACGCAGTTGAACCGAGGTCGCCACAAGCCCTTGGGCCAGGGTGTCGTGGATTTCGCGGGCCATGCGATTGCGTTCGGACAGAATGGCGGCGAATTCCGCCTCGGCCATGGCTCGGCGGCTGTCCTGTTCGCGCAGGCGGCGGCGGGCGAACCACATCACCCCGCCAACCGCCCCCACCGACGCGCCCGCCACCACGCCCAGCAGAAGCATGATGTGCGGATAGGTCCACCATGACGGCGCGCGCAGGACTGTCAAATCGGCACGGGAACGGAGGAGAAGGCGGAAGGATTTCGGCTCCCATATTCCGCTGACCGGGCCGTGTTCGGTGGTGACGACCGAGCATATTCCGGCGACCCGGACCTGGCTGTTGGGCAGCCACTCCGGCGGCGCGGAGCCGGAGTTGGGCAATTGGACGGAGGCCTCGATGCGCAACCCGTTCAGATCGAGTGTCAATATGTATCCCTCGCCAATGGACCGGCATTCCAGCAGCGTGGCTTGGAACTGGACCAAATCGGCGTCATGTTTGAACAACCCCAGGAGGTTGGTCATCTCAATGGGCGGCGGCGGCGCCACACGGGTTTCGGTCCGATACACAGCATCTTCCAGCGCCGGGGTGTATTGTCCACTGACGGGAAAGCCGACGACATCGACTACGTCACCCACCGGCAGCGGATCGTTCTGTGTGCTCTCCACGCGCAAGCCGCTCGCGCCATCGCGCAACCACAGAGCCTGGCCGGGGCGATGATGAGTGACGACGCCGCGCACATGCACGCGGTGGCCGAACTTTTCCTGGCGATCAAACTGAAGGAGGCTGGCCACGGGTCGCAACGGAATCTGGAAGGGATCGCTTTCGGGAGGTTTCTCGACGACCAATTCGACGCCGCGCGGCACCAACAACAGAGGATTGAGAAACTGCCGGCTGGCGTTATGGCGGCTGAAGCAAATCCCCCGCAGGCGCACTTCCGCGTCCACGTAGGCCTCGGGACGCAGTTCGTCGTTGACTTGCACGGCCAGGCGCTCAGTGCCCCAAGCCAGCGTCATTTTAAACTTGCGCTCATTCCACCGCGCCACGGCATTGCTGGGAATGATGGTGCCGGGAGGGGGCATAGGCCGTCCGCTGGCCGGCATCGGCTCGCAACTGCGGACAACCCCGCGCACCTCCACCCATTGGGCGTCCAGGCTGCCGTTGCTCAAATCTCCGAGGCTGACCTGGCGCGGGGGCGGGACTTCCCCCCGGCCCAGGCGGCGCACGCTGGCGCACTGGACAAAGGGCGCGAAGCCGCCCGGATCGGTCACGCCCTCGGCCTCGACGACGTCGCCGCGGCTGAATTCGGAAATCATCGCCAACGGGCCTTGCAAGTAAATGTCCTCACCGTGATCGGCGATGACAAAGCCCATTTCGGCGGAGGCGTTTTGGCCGAGGAACACCCCCCGCAGGCGCACCGGCA
The DNA here is from genome assembly GCA_049517295.1 of Verrucomicrobiota bacterium. Lineage (GTDB taxonomy): Bacteria > Verrucomicrobiota > Verrucomicrobiia > Limisphaerales > Palsa-1400 > JBEKSF01. The sequence goes on along the minus strand of JBEKSF010000109.1, from coordinate 6,353 downwards.
GGTGACGGGCGGTTTGTTCTGCCGTAAGGGCGCGGATTTGGGCGGCGTTGGTCAAAACCTGAGCCGCCGCCCATTGCTGCGTGTGGCAGGCCAGGATCCCCGCAGCCAGCCAGGTTGAAAGCCTTGTGCAAGGATGTGAGCGCGCAAACATCTTCTCTTTGTTGGAAGTCCAAGTATGCCCCAGGCGGCGCCGGCGCGCAATACGCGCCCGGCACATTTACCCATTTGGGTAATAGACCTCGCCCAAGGGCATTTGTTAGTATTTTGCCAAAGCACCGTCGAAGTTGCCCATGCTGGGGCGGCAGGGCGCGGTGCCAAATCACGGACAGAAATATAACCACTATGAACAGCCGACCTGCAAAAAGGTGTGTCGTCACATTCTCTTCCCGATCACAGTTCGTCAAACTGGCCGGTGCCGTCTGCGGCGTTGCCTGGAGCCTTCTTTGCGCCCAGGCGCAAGTCACCGCAACTTACACGCCGAACAATTGGATCAATGACCCATACAGCACCAACGCTCACTGGGTGATCACGGGCGCAAACACCGCCTCCCCTACCTACACGGATGACGGCGTCAATATTGCCGCCAATCTTTATGGGTACTCCCCAATTGGCACGACGATCACCCTGGCCAATCCCGGCGACACCATCACGATGACCGCTCAGGTCACGTGTACCGGCACCGTCAACAACGCCAACCTGCAATTCCGCCTGGGTCCCGTTTACAAGGGCAGCAGCGCCAACGATACGGATTGGGCGGGAACTTTGATTGCCCTGCCCAATGTCGGCGGCACCGGGCTTTACCTGGAGAAGATCCCGAACACCGCCGTCTTTTCCACCGGTTCGTCCGCCAACATTCCCGGATTGTCTGGCACCATCTTCACTAACGGCTCGCAGGCGGGACCCTTGAACTTCACGATCTCGGTTACGTATCTCAGCGCCACCGCGAATTTGGTGTCTTGGACCGTCGAGGGCCTCGCGGGGAATGCCTTTGTCTTTGCCGGACGTTACACCAATACGACTGCCACGGCACAGTGCGGTTTTAACTTCGACACAGTGGGTTTTTTGAAAGGCGGCTCCGTTTTCGGGGGCAGTGCCTCCACGACCGATACGATCGAACTGTCCAATGTGCAGGTGACTTTTGGCAAATTTGGCGACGGCGCCTGGGCCAGCGACGCCAGCGGCAATTGGAGCACCACCGCCAACTGGGTCAACGGAGTCCCCGCAAACGGTTCGGGGTTCGTTGCCGATTTCAGCCAGGTCGATCTTACCGCGGACAGAACCGTTACATTGGATAGCTCGCGCAACGTTGGCTCAATGCTTATTGGCGCCACCTCCGGCAGCACCTTTAACTGGATCCTGAACAGCACCGGCGGCAGCACGTTGTCGCTCAACAATAATGGACTGCCGGGCGCGCCGGACATTGCAGTCAAGAACAACATGGCGACGCTCGACCTCTCAATCGCCAGCACCAACGGCCTCACCGAAACCGGCGCCGGCACATTGCTCCTGGCGGGCAATAACACCATTGTCGGGCCTCTCAATCTTGCCGGCGGCGAGCTTGGGTTTTCCACTCTCGGCAATCTGCCGTTGAGCGCAAGCGCCGTCTCGGCCATCAATTTTGAAGGCGGCGGACTGCAATGGGAGCCAGGCAATACCCTGGACATTTCCACCAACGGCATTCCTATCAGCTTCGCGGGAAACGCGATCTTTGACATCGGCGCCAATAACGTCACCCTTGCCGACAATTTCGGCGACGGCGGCGTTGGCGGCCTGGCCAAGCTGGGAAGCGGGACACTGAGCTTCGACGGTTCTGTGGCCTACTCCGGCGCCACAACGATCAGTAATGGTGTTCTGGCTCTGGGGAGTTTTGGCGCCATCCCGAACACGACAGACATCACCCTCCTCTCCAACGCGACGCTGGATGTTTCCGCACTGGCGAGCGGCTTGACACTCAACAACAACGAAACTCTGGGCGGAGCGGGCATAGTGAGCGGTAATGTTTCGGACGCATCGGGAACCACCATCGCGGCGGGCACGGCGTCCGCCGCCGGAACGTTGACCATCGACGGCGACCTCAAGCTGAACGGCAGCGGCTCGGTCTTTTTCGACTTGAGTGACGTCACCGCAGTCGGCGGCGGCACCAACTCATTGATTGCCGTTTCCGGCAATCTGGACATTGCGGGGACGACTCCGATGAATCTCAATTTGCTTACCGGCTCACCAGGCATGGGAACTTACACGCTCTTCACCTACGGCACCCTCACCGGCAACGCGGAGGATCTCACCGCGCCGGCCGGCTTCACCGTCCTTAATGATGCGGGCGCAAAAGCCATTGAACTTGTTGTCGAACACGTTCCTGTGAGTCTGACCTGGCGTGGAGACGGCATCTCCAACATCTGGGACACGGGCATCACCGCAAACTGGCTCGAATCCAGCACCAACCAGTATTTCTACACGGGCGACTCCGTCACGTTCGACAACACCGGCTCCGATACTCCGTCCATCGACATCTTCGGCGCCGTCTCACCGGGTTCGGTGACCGTCAACGCCACGAAGAACTACGATTTCACCGGCGGTGGAATTGCCACAGGTCATTTGACCAAAACCAACACCGGCACATTGATCCTTGAAAACAACAATACATACACCGGTCCGACGGTGATCCTCGGCGGCGTCCTCCAAGTGGGCAACAACGGCGCCAGCGGCACCACCGGCGAGTTGGGCGCCGGAGTCATCACCAACGACTCGTCGCTGGTCTTTGATTTCGCCACCGGTTACACCAACGCGGGCGCCATCTACGGGACCGGCAGCATCACCAACATCGGCTCCGCCGGGACTCTCGCCCTGACCGGCAGGGTCAGCGGCAGCACCATGAACATGGCCGGCGGGGGGGACATGCTGCTCACGGCAAGCAATAGTTACACCGGCCAGACCATTGTTACCAGCGGCGTTCTGCACCCGGAAAACGCCTTCGCGCTCGGCAGCGGCACGGCCGGCGCTTTCGTCTCCAACGGCGCGCAGCTTTACATCGACGTCAACGTGAACATCAGCAACAAGCCGATTTCGCTCGCAGGCGCAGGACCCGCCAGTAACGGCGCTCTGCGCAAGGGCGGCGCCGGTGTATCGACTGTGGGCGGCGTCATCACCCTGACGGCGGACACCCAGATTCAGGTGGACGGCAACTCAACGCTCAACCTCAGCAATGCCGCCGGGATCAATGCCCCGGGCATCAACCTCACGCTGGGCGCTGACGCCGGCGGCGTGGGCAATATCACCGGGCCGCTGAACCTTGGCGCCGGGGTGCTGACGGTGCAGGACGCCGGCACTTGGACCATCGCGCCGACCAACACATACACCGGCACGACGATTCTCAATGGCGGCACGCTCGATATCCCGGCCGCGACCGCGCTGGGGCCTGTCTCGGGCTTTACGGCCTCTTACGTCACTTTGAACGGGGGCACCCTTGGGGTGACGACCAACATCACCTTCGCTGACGGTCTCAAAGGATTCACCGTCAGTGGAACGGCCGGAGGGTTTGACGTCGCCGGCGGATCGATGCTCGTCATTTCAAACCAAATCACCGGCTCGGGCACGCTCACCAAGAGCGACAGCGGAACCCTTGTCCTGTCCGGCTCCAACACCTTCAGCGGCACGCTCGACGTGGATTCCGACAACAACGTCAACAATGACGGAGTTGTCGTGGTCGCCAATCCCAACGCGATTGCGAACGTCGCCTCGCCCATTGCCCTGCAAAACAGCCTCGGCGGCGCTTCGACCTTCGAAGTGAACGGAAGCAATGGGAATATCATTGTCACCCAGGACATTACACTGACCGGACGGTCGCCGAACATTGCGGCGATATTGAGTGCCATCGGAACCAACACGCTCGCGGGCAACTTTACGGGCGGCGGCGCTGGTCCCCGTTATATCGTTGAATGCGACAGCGGCCTGCTGAACATGGGCAGTTCGGGCACTCTCCTGACCTTTAGCACGACCGACCCGCAGACGTTCACCTTCCAGGGAAGCGGCTCCATATCCGTGCTCGGCGTCATCGCCGACGGGATCAGCACTGCCAGCATTGAGAAGGACGGATCCGGCACCCTGACCTTGGCCGCTCTCAATACCAACAGCGGCTCAACCACGGTCACCGGCGGCGCTTTGATTGTCAATGGCGCAACCGGAACCGGCATCATGACCGTCTCCGGCGCGGCATTGGGCGGAACCGGAACCATTAACGGACCGGTGACGATTCAGGCGGGTGCCACGCTGGCGCCCGGCGCGCCCTTCGGCGCATTGACCATCAACAGCAAGCTGACACTGGCGGGCAATACCTTCATCGCCGTCAACGGAACCTCGCAAGCCTTCGGCAAGGTCCTTGGCGTGACCAACATTGCCTACGGCGGGGCGCTCACGATCTCGAACTTGAGCGGCGCCCTTACCGCGGGGGAGACCTTCCAAATCTTTCCCGCGACAGCCTTTACAGGCAACTTCACCAGCGTCGCCGGCATGGCCGGTCCGGGCCTGGGATTCACGTTTAATCCCACCAACGGCATGTTGAGCGTGGTGGCCACTATCCCAACCGCGCCCACCAACCTGACCTACAGCGTGAGCGCCGGTTCCATCACGTTCAACTGGCCGTCCGCCTACACCGGCTGGATTCTCCAGGCCCAGACCAACGCCGCCGGCATCGGCTCCAACTGGTTTAACGTCGCCGGTTCCAGCGCCACCAATCAAGTCTCCATCCCGATCGACCCGGCCAATCCCGCCGTGTATTTCAGGTTGGAGTATTGATAAGGGGCGCGTTTCACTCCTGAGGGCAGCCTGCTGTCTGCGGGGGGTCTATTACCCGTACGGGTAATAGACCCCCTCTGGAGTTTGGACATTTTGGGAGAGCCGACGTGCGTGAAACGGGTTAAACTCGATTAAACTGGCAGCGGGTTCCAGTGCGGTCTGGCAGGCCCGGGCAATCCTGAAAGGATTGCAGGCACTCAACCCAGCAACGGTGTTGATTTTTGCAACTATTTTTTGAGTTTTTTTCATTGTTGACTTGTGCGGCTGGTGCGGGTTTGGCCGCCAGCGATTTGATCTGATGGTTCATGTGGATAAGCAGTTTGCGCATGACGGCCGTGAGCGCAACTTTCCCTGGTTTGCCTTTGCCCTTGAGGCGCTGGAAAAAGGCTTTTAAGGTCGGGTTGGATTTTATGGCGCTGAGAGAGGCCATGTAGAGGGCTGTTCGCACTTCCGGTCGCCCGCCGCCGATGCAACGCAGGCCTTTGATGGTGCCGCTGTCTCGAGTCCAGGGAGCCAGGCCGGCCAAAGCCGTGACTTGCTGCCGGTTCAATTGGCCTAGCTCCGGCATGTGCGCGAGCACCAACATGGCCGTGCGCAAACCGACTCCCTGGATGGCATCCAAACATTGCACCCGTTGCTGGAGCGCCTGATCCTGGTCCATGAGCATTTGGATTTTGGCTTCGACCATTTCAATTTGGGACTGATAATGCTCGATGAGTGCTTGGTGCTGTTGGAGCACAAAAGACTCTTGGTGATGCTCGGCCTGGGTTTTAGCTATGGCTTTGGCCTGGGTCAGTTGCTGGAGCCATTGGATCAGAGCGCTCAACTGGCGTTGCACTTTGGAGACCGGCGGCGTGGGCTGGGGCTGGTAACGCTGGCCATAATCGGTAAGGCCTTGGGCATCGATGGGGTCGTTTTTAGCCCGCTGGCCCTTGGCCAGAGCGGCCGCGCGCACCTGGGCGGGATTGACCACCGAGACCGGGGTTTTGGCCTTGTGCAGGGCTTCGACCATAGGCCGTTCATAGCCGCCGGTGGCTTCGCAGACGACGTGAGCGCCAGCCAGGGCTTGGATTTTGTGGCACAATTGGGTTCGTCCTTTGGGCGTGTTGAGGAACTGGATTTGGGAGCCTTGCAGATGCACTTGGAGCGTCGCTTTGGCGACGTCGACTCCGACATAGACAGGAGCAGTAGTTGTGGTCATATAATTGATCGTGATCTAACTCATCCTTACTGATACGAGCTGTCGGTCGAGACCGACGCTCTGACAACGGTTCGAGTTTGGAGCACAGGGCGCCTGCGGCTCAAGCTGGGCTTCGGACTGGTCCAAGACCGTCCAAGGGTTGCACGAGCTCGCGGCGCCACCGCTGCCCCTTGCGCGGGGGCAGCGGTCTCAGTTTCTTGCGGGGGCAAGAAAATCAGAAACTCGAAGGATATGCACGGCTGAAGCGCTGTCAGCGCGGGAAAAGTTTTGGGAGGGCGTTGGCCCAGGATGCGACCGTCCCGTTGCCGGGTTCTTTGACTCCGGCTCGCTACGCTCGCCCTCGTCAAAGAACCCGGCAACG
>JBEKSF010000108.1:0-20843 GCA_049517295.1 Verrucomicrobiota bacterium | reverse complement strand
CCCAATAGGCTCACCGAGACAAAGCCGAGTCATTTCCCCTGTCATCTCACGCCCTCCATGGCCGCCTCGCGTTGAAACTTGGTCCCAGCACATAGTCTGCCAAACACAACTGGCTATTTTCATCTTTTTCAACTCTAGTCTCCGTTCTTCACCGACTCAACCAAAACACTCAACTCATTGCGCCAAAACCACTTGCAACCAGAATCACGGCCCTTCCATTAGCAAAACTTTTCAACTATTAACACTATTTTGAATTTTCTCACGTTTTTATGAACGACAAGCATCCCTCCCTTCCGCGGGACATCGCCGTCGAATCAACACCGTCAATCGGCCCCCCGCCGCACTTCAGGCTGGAAATCCGTTTCCGCCTCCCTTACTCTGCGCCCGCATGGCCAAGCTTGTCTTCGACATCGAAACGTCCGCCCTGCCGCTGGAAAAGTTCGACCCGGTGCAGCAGGAATACCTCTTTCGCGAAGCGGAGAACCTGGCCGACCCCGCCGAACGGGAGGCGCGCCGCAAGGAGATTCAACGCCAATTCAGCCTCTGGCCCCTCACCGGCCAGGTCGTCTGCATCGCCATGGTCAACGTCGAGAGTTGCCGCGGCAAGGTGCTCTATCTGGCGCAAGAGGACGAAACGGAAGGCGAATGGCCGCGCGCGGTGGAGTTCGTTGCCTGCGTCGATGAGGCCCAACTGCTGGTCGAATTCTGGGAAGTCGCCCTTCATTACGATTCGATCGTCACCTTTAACGGACGCGGCTTCGACGTGCCTTTTATCTATTTGCGCTCGGCCATTCTCAACGTCCAGGTCTCGCGCAAGGATTGGCTGGGATACCGCTTCCAAACCGAGCCGCATTGCGATTTGCTCGAGCAACTGACCTTTTACGGCGTCAGCGGCCGCGAGGGCGCCGCCCGGCGCTTCAACCTGGATTTCTACTGCAAGGTCTTCGGCATCGCTTCCCCCAAAAGCCACGGTATCACCGGCATGGACATCACGCGCTTGGTGGCCGAGGGCCGTGGAAGCGAGATTGCCAAATACTGTTTGGGCGACGTTCAGGCCACCGTGGAGCTTTATAGGATTTGGAAAGAGCGTCTGGCTGGGGTAAAGTAAGGCCCAATTATGGCGTTGCATCGTGATGCTTACGGACCCGCGGGCCGGCTGGCCAAACCGCCCGTCGATCTTTTGGTCTGTTTTGCCGTGACCGAGGAGATGAAGTTCTTTCGCACCGAATCCTGGAAGACCGGCAGCGTGCAGGTCTGGGTCACGGGCATCGGACGCCACAACGCCGCCGAGAATATCCGTGAGGCGATCGCCAAGGTGCAGCCCGATCGCGTGATCTCCGCCGGATTTGCCGGCGGCCTCAATCCGGCCCTCAAAATCGGCACGGTGCTTTATGAGCAGGACTTTGACGCCGGCTTCGCGCACGAGTTGGAGGAATTGGGGGCCATCCCGGCCCGGTTTCATTGCCACCGCCGCGTCGCCTCCACCGTCGCCGAAAAACGCGCCCTCTGGCTGGAAACCGGCGCCGACGCGGTCGAGATGGAGTCCTCGGTCATCCGCACGATCTGCCGCGAGTTCAAAATCCCCAGCGCGACGGTGCGGGTGATATGCGACGACGCCAGCCAGGACTTGCCGCTGGATTTCAACGCGCTGATGACCTCGGAGGACCGCATCAATTATCTCAAACTCATTTGGGCCGTCCTGAGCCGGCCGGGCCGCATCCCCAAACTCATCCAGTTCCAGCACCAGAGCATGGACGCGGCGCGGAAACTTGGGGCGGTGCTGGAGGATTTACTGCGGGCCGAGCGGTGTTGAACTGGCCGCCGGCGCGGGCGGCGCGTCGCCGCTCTTGGTCGCTTCGCTGTAGCTGCTGAGGCTCGCGCCGATGGCAATGAGCATCACTCCCGCCCAGCGCAAGGCGCTGACTTTCTCGCCCAGAATGAAGTGGGCCGCCAGGGTCGTGAATATGAACCCCATCGCCGTCAGCGGCCAGATGAAACTCACGTCCCGCGTCGCCAGCATGTAGAGGAGGCAGCCGAAAAACACCGCCTCCAGCGCGACGCCGAGAAGGACTTTGTGGTTGGTGGCGCCGTCCTTGACGACTCGCGCGATTTGGCTGGCGCTATATTGGGCCGGAGCTTTGATTTCCTTGAGCCCGCCGGTGAGAATGACGACGCCCACCGCTTCAACGATGACGGCGACGACCATGAGGAGAACTATTTTGGCCATGATTACAAGTCCTGGTAGCGAATCAACTGAATGCCCAACTCTTGCACCCGGCGCCGAATTGCCGGGTCGATGAGGGCATCGAATTCGTTCCTACATTGATCCAGCGAGGGATGCGAGTAAAGCTCCGAATCGCCCGGCGGCAATTCTCCCAGCAATTTCCCCACGAACGCCGCGTCCACCCGCCCGTTCTGCAACAGGCCGAACACGGACCCGGTGTGGCGGATTTTCTTGCGCGCCAGCGCCGGCCGCGCCCAGGCCGAAAGCAGCCCAAAGACCATCGCGTGGGTCACGCGGTAAGGCCATTGTCCCGATGCCAGCCGGGCGTTGAGAAAAAAGCGGTCGCGGCTCAGGCGCATCGCCCGAATCCCCCACCGCTCGGCATTCTCGACCAAAATGCGGAACACCACCGGATGGAGATGCAGGTGCAAATGCCCGTCGATGTGGTCCAATTCCAGGCCCGTGGCGCGGAATCCGGCCAACTGCGCCTCAATCTCCGCGCGCAACTGCCGGCGGCGCGCCGGGGAGAAAAAGTAGCCAAGGCCCGCGAAGGCGGCATTGCCGGAGAACCGCCCATTGGCATCGACAAGATTGGGGATTTGTTGGGGCGGAAGGGCGGATACGCCGCACACCAGCGCCAGGTGCAGCCCCACGCCGAGCCGGGGATTTTCACGCGCCAGAGCCACCGCCTCGGCCGCCGCCGATTCGTTGACCATGAGGCTGGCCGTGGTAAGAATGCCCTCGCGATGGGCGCGGACAACGGCGGCGTTAATGCCGTGCGACCGCCCGAAATCGTCGGCGTTGACCACCAACCGGCGCGATGCCGCACAAACGCTCAAGGCAGCGGCGCTTTCCCGCCCGCGCGCGCCGGCGGTATAGTGATGATTTCCTTGCGCAAGTGGATTTGCCGAGTGTGCCCGCCGGCCTTGTTCTCCTTTTCCGAGAGAGCACAGAAGAGCGCTGGATTTGACATACCACTTTTCACGTCTTAACTATAGCGGCCACGGCGACTTTCGCCAATGCGGAATCGCCAGGCAGCCGGGGTGCATTTCCCGCCAGCTTGACAAATTGCCGAATGCAAGGTATTCGGAGAGTTAATCGCGAGGGGCCGGATGGGTCCACAAGCGAAACACGGTTGTCCATGAACACATCAAGCACAGCCAGTCCATTGCTTTGGTTCGTTGCCCACACGCGGCCGCGCTGTGAAAAAAAGCTCGTTCGATATTGTGAGCGCGAGCAGGTTTCGGCCACCTTGCCCTGTTATCGTGCCGCCCATAAATACCGCCGGAAAACGGCCACATTTGAGAAACCCCTCTTCCCCGGTTACGTCTTTGTTCAGATTGAGGACGAGCGACGATTAGTCATTGCCAAAAGCGACTGCCTGGCAAGGCTGCTGAAGGTGATAGATCAGGAACTCTTTGCCCGGCAATTGGGCGAAATCCTTGCCGCGCTCGAAACACGGCTGGAGATTCGGTTGGCGCCCGCCATCGGGCCGGGAATGCGGGTCAAAATCAAACGCGGCCCATTGCAAGGACTCGACGGCTGGGTCGAGGAACGCTTCGGCATGAGCACCGTGCTTCTGAGACTTGATTTTATCGGCAAGGCGGCGGCCGTTAAAGTGGAGGCGACCGACTTGGAATTGACTTCCTGATGACTGGAGCGCCCGACATTTTAAATGGCTTTATGGCGATCAGCGATGTCCCAAAGTTGACTGGCAGCATCCAATTGCGCAAAGATCTGCGTACCGTGGCTCCTTTTACTCCGCCCGGATATTTTGAACCAATGAGGATACATCAGAGGATACATCAGAAGGTGTTCTTGAGGGGCCTCAACCGAGCTTTTCGGGACTCCGAATATGTAAAACCCGTCGAAGATCATTACAGTTTGAATTAAAACGATATAATTTATTGCAGTGAAGAATCTTACATCAAAAAACTGGCCGGATTTCGGTCTTTATTGTCGATTTAGTTAACACTTTTGAACCGGACAGGCCAGTCATCTCCCCTATAGGTTGTCACGCAAATGCCTGTATGATAGCACGATATGAAATGATGACAGGCTGGTCACAAATCTGGCACGCACTCTGCTAGGTTTTTTTGCGTTGTTTAAATCCCGAAATGGGTTAGTGTTGTCGCAATAGTGTAGCGTTGAGTCCCAAGTTGGGATTTGTGTTGTCACCAAAGTTTAACACGTTTGTCGGTTTACAATATCATCTGAAAGATGAATGCTGGAACCGTTGTTCGAGTTGAGCGCGAGCGAAGCGGCGCGTAGCAGTTTACGCGATTTCGCGGTTTAGGGTAGTACCCTAATTCCAATTGATTTGCCCTTCGACCAGTGATGGTGGTGGGGCGTGCGGCGGCCTGTTGTTTATCGCAGGCCGAAGACCAAATAGTCAGCCAAAAAACAAAAACTTACTCAAATTTTGCAGGAGATTGCACCATGCGTGAAAACGACCATATTTCTTTGCGGTTAGCGCGAATCAGCCAAAGGGAACCGTGGAATACCCCGGGTCCGGCGCTTTCCTTCATATTTCCGAAGTCAGGCATAGGCGAGTTTACCCTCGGAACAAAAAGATATCCCCTTAACCCTGGCGGGATACTCGTAGTCAAGTCGCCCGCGGGCGGCGCCGTTGGCCCTGCCAATGGCGGAGAGATGCTGTTCTGGCATTTTAAGGCCGCCTTCGAGCACATGGTGCCCCTGTTCGCCGGACAGGAGATATGCCTGCTCCCCAACGTCATCGAGCGATTCCGCGTGGCCAAGGCCTACCTGCCGACCACCCCGTTGGCCCGCGAATGCCATAAGTTGCTGGCGGAAGTCCCCTCTGTTCCAGGCCTCAGTCATCGCGGCCAACTGCTGCGCATCGTCGCCACGATCCTGTCCGAGGAGTTTCAGGCCGTGGAAAACCAACCCAATGCTTTTACGAGCGTCGGGGATCGCATGCGGAACGCTTTCGAGGATTTGTCCACAGACGAGCTTCTGAACCTTTCGGTCGAGAAATTGGCGAGCCGGTTGGGCTACAGCCGGCGGCACCTGACCCGCCTTTTCCAACAGCATTTTGGCACCTCCGTGGTGGCTTTGCGCACGGAAATGCGCCTGTTGAAGGCGGTTTCCCTGTTGCGCGACCCCGGCGCCAAAATCATCTGTGTGGCCCAAGAGAGCGGATTCAATCACCTGGGCCTGTTTCACCACTGTTTCAAAAAGCGCTTCGGCAGCAGCCCAGGCCAATGGCGTAGCGCCAACGCATGATTTTTGACCGGGGATGACAGGCCATTGAAGCGGCGGGGAATGAAAGCGATTCGCGTTCATCAATTCGGCGGGCCGGAGGTCATGCAACTCAAGAATGTCCCCGACCCCGATCCTGGACCAACCCAGGTTTTCATCCATGTTCGCGCAGTCGGGGTCAACCCGGTGGAAACTTACTTTCGCGCCGGTCGCGATCCGAATCTTCCCCTGCCTTACACGCCGGGGTCGGATGCCGCCGGCGAGATCGCGGTGGCAGGGCAGGCGGTGCGGCACCTCAAGCCGGGCGCGCGCGTCTATACCAGCGGCAGCGTCACGGGCACTTACGCCAACATGAGCGTCTGCGAGGCGGTTGACGCGCATCCGTTGCCAGATAATGTCTCTTTTGCCGCGGGCGCGGCGGTGAACATTCCTTGCGCGACGGCCTACCGCGCTTTGTTTCAGAGAGGGCGCGCCCAACCGGGTGAGACAGTACTTGTTCACGGCGCCAGCGGAGGTGTTGGCACTGCCGCCGTTCAATTGGCGCGCGCCGCCGGCTTGCGCGTGATCGGCACGGCAAGCTCCGAAAAGGGGGCGCAGTTGGCGCGTGACCTTGGAGCGTGCCAGGTCTTCAATCATTCCACGCCGGATTACCTGACCCAATTGATGAAGTTCACCGACAATCGCGGGGTTGATCTCATCCTGGAGATGCTGGCCAACGTCAACCTGGGCAAGGACCTGGCGCTGCTGGCCCGCAATGGGCGCGTAGTGGTCATCGGCAGCCGCGGCGAAGTCGAGATCGACGCCCGCGACGCGATGATGCGCGATGCCGACATCCGCGCCATGCTTCTGTTCAACGCGACGGCGCCGGAAAAGGCCGCCATCCACGCCGCCTTGCGCGCCGCCTTGGAGAATGGGACGTTGAAGCCGGTCATCGGACGGGAATTGCCGTTGTCCGAAGCGGCCCGCGCGCATCAACTTATCCTGGAGCCGGGCGCGCTCGGAAAGATCATCCTGGTTCCGTAGCCTCCGCACTGGCAGGAGCTGGTCGTGATCCGGGACAAAAGGAGCTTGCAGGAACCCGGAATTGCCCTAAAATCCCGTTTAAATCATGATCCAGGTCCCAATAACGCCGCAGAAACCGACGCGACTGTTTACAGTGGAAGGGAACACCGGAACGCTCGTCAGCCCCGGCATTTATTGACCAGGAATGGACCCAAACCCTAGTTTCCAACCAACTATTGCTTATGATCCTCAAGTTCAGTGAATTCCCCCATCGTTATTTCAGTTCAATGTCAGGTCGCACGGTTTGGACGCGATATGTATCGCCTGCTGTCTTGTTGATATCCGTTTCTCTGATAACCACGCTTTTGTGTGGATGTGCCAGCGTAGGGCACACCTTCAATAGCGGCGCCGCGGAGAATCTGGATTTCGGTCAAGTGCAGGCTTCGAATTATCGCTCTATTTTTGGTGAAAAACCGACAGCCACGGAGCAAAAGTCAACAGCGGATGGGCGATTCGAGATCGTCCGATACACCTACGCATTTGCCGACCTCGGAAGCGCCAAGGCCCGAGCGCTCGTCCTCGAGTTTAAAGACGACAAATTGAACGCTTTTATGTATTTGAGCAGCTTTGATGAGTCTCAAACCCACCCTTCCCTTGATAAACTCAATCAGATCTCAAACCACGTTTCGAGGAAGGCTGATGTGGTGAACATGCTTGGCAAACCGAATGGCAAAGCTTTTTGTCCAAGCAACCTTGAGGATTTCAAAGAAAGCTGTGGAACATGTGTAGAAGTATGGAAATGGGCATCGATGAGCGGCGTTTCGACCTTTGGGGCTGCTTACGGAGGACAAAGACCTTCGATTAAAAGCATAACCGTGGGTTTTGACAAAGATGGCATCGTTTCAAACGTCAGCACGGCTTCGGCCAATAACAAGTAAGCCTCGTAACAACGCGAGTCTGTGCCTTTTAAACTCGCCCGTGCTCACCTGCCTCGTGCCAGCTCATTTGCTGGTCCGTCTCTTGACGTTTTTGCCGGGCATGCCGGCCTTGTAGCCGGGCATCTGGCGAAACAGTTCGCGGCCGCCACGCAACACTTGACGCGGTTTCGCCAGCCAAGGCACGCTATGTCCCGATGCCTATGACGACCAGGCTCAAATTCCTTCTTTGCCTGCCGATGTTTTTCTGGACGATGGCGGGGCGGGGGGCCGAGGTGACCGTCTTTGCGGCGGCCAGCTTGACCGACAGCCTCAGGCAAATCGCGCAGGAATACCAAGGGCGGACGCATGACAAAATCCTGTTCAACTTCGCTGGTTCCAGCATCCTGGCGCGCCAAATCGAGGAAGGAGCGCCCGCCGACATTTTTTTTTCGGCGGACGAGAATTGGATGGATGAATTGGAACAGAAAGGACTCATTCTCAAAGCGACCCGGAAAAGCCGGCTGTCCAATTCGTTGGTGGTTATCGTCGAAAAGGACAACCCGCTCTCGATCGCGTCGCCGCGCGATTTGACCAAGCCGGGCATCGGACGCATCGCGCTGGCCGATCCGCAGGCCGTGCCGGCGGGCGTCTATGCCCGCCAGTTCTTGGAAAAGGAAAACCTCTGGGCGGCCGTTGGCCCCAAGGTTGTGCCAGTGGCCAATGTGCGGGCCGCCCTGGCAGCGGTGGAGTCGGGCAACGTGGACGCGGGCATTGTCTATAAGACCGATGCCCGCATTTCGCGGCGCGTGAAGACAGTCTTCGAGGTTCCGCAAAGGGAGGTGCCAAAGATCAGTTACCCGATGGCCGTGATGAAAGAGGCCAAGGCGCCGGAGGCGGCCAGGCAGTTCCTCCAGTACCTGGATTCGCCGTCGGCGGCCAGGGTGTTCGCGCAATACGGTTTCATTGTTCGGAACGGGACGCCATGACGCAGGAATGGCAGATTGTGTGGTTTACGGCCTGGGTATCGGCGCTGAGCACGCTGCTCATCCTGCCGGCGGGCTTGGCGGTGGCATGGTGGCTGGCGCGTTACGACGCGCCTGGCAAATCGCTGGTGGAAACCATCGTGACGCTGCCGCTGGTCATGCCGCCGGTGGCCACGGGGCTGATCCTGCTTAGGATTCTGGGCCGGCACGGTGTCATTGGCGGTTTTTTTTACAAGCACTTCAACCTCGACATCGCCTTCACCTGGCGCGCGGTGCTTGCGGCCCTGGCGGTGATGTCCTTTCCCCTGCTGGTACGCTCGACCCGCGTGGCGTTTGAACAAGTCAATCCCCGCTTCGAGCAAATCGCCCGCACCCTGGGTGCGGGGGAGGCGCGGGTATTTTTTTCCATCACGGTTCCGCTGGCGGTCCGGGGCATCATCGGCGGGATGCTGCTGGCCTTCGCGCGCGCATTGGGCGAGTTTGGCGCGACCATCATGGTGGCGGGCAATATCCCGGGCCGGACCGCGACGCTGTCCCTGTCCACGTACGAGGCGGTTCAACTGGGGCAGGACGACGCGGCGTATCGGATGCTGGGCATATCGGTCGCTTTGGCGTTTGCGGCGGTATGGACCAGTGAATGGTTCATGCGCCGAAAGGCGAAATGAAGCTCCTGCTCAAATCTATTTCCCTGCCTCTGGCCGAATTCGCCCTGGAGGTCGATGTGCAACTGACGGAGCAGGTCACGGCCATTTTCGGCGCTTCCGGCGCGGGCAAGACCTCGTTGCTGGACCTCATTGCCGGATTGCGCCAGCCGGCATCGGCGTACATTCAACTGGATGAGCGGGTGCTGACGGACACCGCCGGGCGAAGGGCGATGCCGCCGCGCGAGCGGGAAATCGGCTACGTGCCGCAGGACCTGGCGCTGTTCCCGCATTTGTCGGTGCGGCAAAATCTTCTTTACGGACAGAGGCGGGCGGGGCGGGACGGCTCGGTCTTCAGCTTCGAGCACGTGGCCGGCGTGCTGGAAATCCACTCGCTGGCCGGGCGGCGCGTGACCGAATTGTCCGGCGGCGAGAAACAGCGCGTGGCGCTGGGGCGCGCCCTGCTGACCTCTCCGCGGTTGCTTCTGCTGGACGAGCCGCTGGCCAGCCTGGATGAGGGACTGAAGGCGAGAATCATCCCTTACCTGCTGCGGGTGCGGGATGAGTTTCAGGTGCCGATGCTCTACGTCAGCCACGACCGGGCGGAAGTGCAGACATTGTGCGACGAAATCCTGGAGATGGAGCGGGGCAGGATCATCCGCCGAGTGCCGCGCGCGGGCTGGCCCGCCCAGGGCAATGGCCTCAAGGCATAGAGCCTGCATTCAAATTCAAAAGGGTTGTTTTTTGGGGGGAAGCGCTCATTATCGCGGCACTCTTTGATGAAGACCGCCTTGCTGATCGACGAAGACCGCGTTGCGCGTCACTCCCTGGCCGAATGGCTGCGCCAGGCGGGATGGGATGTCCTCGAAGCGGAGGAGGGAGCGACCGGCCTGGCGATCGCGTTGGAGGAAAAACCGGACCTGATTTTGTGCGATTTGCTGGCGCCGCGTTACAACGGATTCCAACTCTGCCGCTTCCTGCGCGCCAAACCGGAAAAACTTCCGCATACCCGCCTGGTCGTCACCGCCAGCGGCGGCTACGGCGTGGATCGCCAGACGGCTTTCCAGGCCGGCGCGGACGACTGCATGGTCAAGCCTATTTTACAGGCCGACCTTCTTCGCCTGCTCAAGTCCGTAAGGGGCGCGGCGGGCGAAACGCAAACCGTCACCCGGCCCCGTCCGCCGGAGGGGGCGGGTGATGATTTTCCGCCCCTGCCGGCGGGCGCGGTTCCCGAGGGGCAGGCGCTGGTGCGGTTTTGGGGGGTGCGGGGTTCGATTGCCACGCCGGGCGCCTCCACTTTGCTTTACGGCGGCAACACCTCCTGCGTCGAAGTCCGGGCCGACGGCCAGCTCGTGGTGCTGGATGCGGGCACGGGGATTCGGCCGCTGGGGATGAGGCTGGCGGAGGAGTTCAAGGATGTGCCGCTTTCGCTCACCGTTCTGATCACGCACACGCATTGGGATCACATCCAGGGCTTCCCGTTTTTTGGCGCGGCTTACAACCCGCGCAACCGGCTCCGGATTCTGGGCTACGAAGGGGCGCGCGAGGGTTTGTTGGGAGCGTTGTCCAGCCAGATGGAAAGCCCGTATTTCCCGGTGGGCTGGCAGCAATTGCCCAGTTACATCGCCTTGCAGGAACTCAAGCAGCCGTGCTTCCAAATCGGCCCCATTGCCGTCGAGACCATTTACCTCAATCATCCGGGGATATGCGTCGGCTACCGGCTCAACACCAGCGCCGGCTCGATAGCTTACCTGCCGGACAACGAGCCGTTCCAGCGCTACAAGTACCACGCCGATCCCAAGGCCCAATCCGGCTCGACCGAAATCCTCCAATTCGCCCGGCGGATGGACCAAAAGCTGGTCAATTTCATTCACAACGCCGATGTGCTCATTATCGATTCCCAGTACGACCTGGAGGAATACGAAACGCGCGCCGGCTGGGGCCACGGCTGTGTCGATGATGTCGTCGCCCTAGCCTTAAACGCCAACGTGCGGCGGCTTTTTTTGTTTCATCATGATCCCACCCACGATGACGCCAAGATTGACAGCATGGTGCAGTGGGCCCGCCAATTCGTGGCCGCTCTGGGGGAGAACCTCCCTGTCGAGGCCGCCCGAGAAGGGGCCGAAGTGGTGTTGAAGGCGGCCCGCTAACCCATCACTGACTTTACATTTAGACGTCTAAATGTAAAGTGTGCTTGCATGATCGATCGGCCTATCTTCGCTGGCGAAGCTCATGCATCCTGAAGCCGCTGTCAAATTGGCAGCTTGTCTTTCTTGCGATACACCAGCCCCTGAAATTGCGCCACCAGATCGCCCTGGTCGTCTTTGACTTCCACCACATAGGAGCCGATTTTGAAATTCTTGGACACTTCCCTCGCCTCCGCCCAAAGCGCGCCGGTCCGCGCCGCTTTCATGAAGGTGACGTTGGCGTTGATCGCCACCGCGACCGTGCCGTGCGAGTTGGCTGCCAACGCGAACGCGAAGTCCGCCAGCGTGAAAATCGCCCCGCCGTGTACAGTGTTGACGCCGTTCAAGTGGCGCGAATGCAAGGTCATTTTAGCCGTCGCGTGGCCGGGCGAGACGGAGAGCAACTCAATATCGGAGTGCGCCGCAAAGCGGTCGTTCTTGAAACAGCGTTTGACATCTTCCATTTGCATCACCTTTCCGGTTGCTTGAGCCAGTCCACGCTCTCGACCACGTTGATGCCCTGCTTTTGCAGGACTGCGATGGCGGCGTCCGGGTTGCCAAAGCAGAAGACCAGGACGCCGCGGTTCATCCGCTTTTCGGTGAAAGCGTACATGAACTCCACATTGATGGACGCCTTCTCCAGCGCGTCCAGTATCTCGGCCAGGCCGCCGGGGCGGTCGGCCACCTCCACCGCGACCACGTCGGTGACCTTGACTACGAACCCCTCCTTCTCCAGCAGCTTCTTGGCCTTTTCCCAGTCCCGAAGAATCAGGCGCAGGATGCCAAACTGATTTGCTTCGGCAATCGAAAGGGTCAGGATGTTGACGTTGGCCCGGGCGAGAATCCGCGCCGGACGGCTCAGCGCGCCGGGTTTGTTTTCAAGGAACAGAGACAATTGCTTGAGTTTCATGGGTGCGTCGGTTCACATTTTGCGCCGGTCAATGACGCGCTTGGCTTTGCCTTCGCTGCGCTGGATGGTCTGCGGCTGGACCAGCCGCACTTTGGCCCGCAAGCCAATGACCCTCTCAATGCTGGCGTTGAGTTTCTGCTGCACTTCCTGGAGCGCTCCCACTGTGTCGCCGAATACCGCCGGCGTCACTTCCACGTCCACTTCCATTTCATCCAGGTCCTTTTCGCGCGTGAGGATGATCTGGTAGTGGGGCAGCGTCCCTTCGACCTTCAAGAGCGCCGTTTCGATCTGTGCCGGATAGACGTTGATGCCGCGGATAATCATCATGTCATCGCTGCGCCGGGCGATACGGCGGATGCGGCGCAAAGTGCGCCCGCATTCGCACCGCTCCGGGACCAGCGCGGTGATATCGCGCGTGCGGTACCGGATCATCGGCATGGCCTGCTTGCCCAGGGTCGTGAGGACCAGTTCGCCCTCCTCCCCCTCCGCGCAAAGTTTGGCCGTCTTCAAATCGATAATCTCGGGATAAAACCAGTCCTCGAAAATGTGCGGGCCGGCCTGGCATTGGCATTCCATCCCCACGCCCGGGCCGATGATTTCGGAAAGGCCATAAATGTCGTAGGCCTTTATGCCGCTGTCCGCCTCGATGCGCCGGCGCATGGACTCAGTCCACGGTTCGGCGCCGAAGACCCCGGCGCGCAAGGGCAGTTCCTTGATGTTGACGCCCAGTTCCTGCGCCTGGTCGATGATGTGCAGGAAGTAGCTTGGGGTGCAGCAAATCGCCGTCGCCCCGAAGTCCACCATCACGGTCAACTGGCGCTGGGTGTTGCCGCCGGAAATGGGAATCACCGTCGCGCCCAGCGCTTCGGCGCCGTAGTGGGCGCCCAATCCGCCGGTAAAGAGTCCGTAGCCATACGCGTTTTGGATGACGTCGCCCTCGTGCAATCCGCAGGCGGCGAAGCTGCGCATCATGACGTTGGACCAGACGTCAATGTCCTGGCGCGTGTAGGCCACGACGATGGGTTTGCCGGTCGTGCCGGTGGAGGCGTGCAGGCGGACGATGTCCTTCATGGGACTTGCGAACAGGCCGAAGGGATAGGTGTCTCGCAGATCGGTCTTCACGGTAAACGGGAGTTGGGCCACGTCCTCAAGGGATTGCACGTCCGGTGGCGTCAGCCCGCGCTCGTCCATGCGTTTGCGAAAAAGTGCCACGCGCTCGTAAGCGCGCTGGACGATTTCCTGGATGCGCCGCAATTGCAGGTCGTGCAACTGTTCCGGCGGCAGGAAATCCGGCGCGCTGACCGGGTGAAATTGGCCGCTGGAACGACTTCGGGACTTTCTCATAGGTCGGTCGGTTGAACTCTTGTTTCAGGCGTGTTCGAGGCCTTTTGAATCATCTCCACGAACCATACCGGCGGCCGCATGGGTTTGCCAGCCGAATCGGCCAGCGCGTGGATGGTGTAACCGCGCACCACAGGTCTGCCCGTGCTGTGCTGGGTGATTTGGACATCGAACCGCAACCTTGCCCGCCCGGATAATTGGACAATCGAGGTGATGTCGAGCAAATCGTCGTAACGCGCCCTGCCTTGGAACTCCAGGTGCGCCTCCACCAGGGGCAGAAACACGCCCTTGTCTTCCAGAGCCGCGTAGGTCATTCCCA
This sequence comes from Verrucomicrobiota bacterium, assembly GCA_049517295.1. Lineage (GTDB taxonomy): Bacteria > Verrucomicrobiota > Verrucomicrobiia > Limisphaerales > Palsa-1400 > JBEKSF01. The sequence goes on along the minus strand of JBEKSF010000108.1, from coordinate 7,098 downwards.
GCCGCCTGCGCATCAGCTCGGTCCGTCCGCATTCAAACCATTCCAGGGCGCGGGAATTGTAAAATGTTCCCATCTGGTCCGTTTCACTGTAACGGACCCGCAACTGGAGCAAATCTTGCGGCTGGCTCATGGCAAGAGCGGTTCAGGCATTGTCTATAAACCCTACGTCCCGCGCTTCTATTTTGACCTGTCCGATTTTGCGGATACCAACCCCTTTTTTGCGCCCCTTTAGCACCCCAAAGGAGGTCCGATCACGGCGCAGGGCGTATCCGCCGACCTTGCCCGGCCCAGAAACGCTCCAGCTTGACGCCTGCCCCGCCTTCCGGTAGGTTGCCCGTTGAGCAAAGGCGACATTGATATGCAAGACTTTCTAGTACCGATGGTGGTGGAACAAACCGGACGCGGCGAACGCGGCTATGACATCTATTCGCGCCTGCTGGTGGACCGGATCGTTTTCCTGGGCACGCCTCTGGACGACATGGTCGCCAACCTGATTATCGCGCAAATCCTGTTTCTCCAAATGACCGACCCCAAAAAGGACATTCATCTCTACATCAATTCTCCCGGCGGGAGCGTGACCGCCGGCCTGGCCATTTACGACACGATGCAGTTTTTGACCTGCGATGTGAACACCTATTGCATCGGCCAGGCCGCCAGCATGGGCGCCATCCTCCTGTGCGGAGGGACCAAGGGCAAACGCTACGCCCTGCCCAATTCCAATATCATGATTCACCAAATCCTCGGCGGCGCTGAAGGCCAGGCGACTGACGTGGAAATCCGCGTCAAATACATGCTGCGCCTCAAGCACCGCCTCAATTCCATCATTGCCCAGCATACTGGACGCCCCTTTGAGCAGGTCGAGAAAGATTGCGAGCGGGACAATTTCATGACCGCCGAGGAGGCCAAGAATTACGGCCTGGTCGATGAGGTCGTCAAGTCCCGCAAGGAAATCCCGGGCTTTACGGACGCCAAACCGACTGAAAAAATACCCTAGGTCACTGCCATGGCCCGCCCCAGCATCATTACCTCGTGCAGTTTCTGCGGAAAGTCTCACGCGGAAGTCAAGAAACTCATTGCCGGCCCGGCCGTCTATATTTGCGATAACTGCGTCCTGTTGTGCAAAAGCGTCCTGGACAAGGAGTTGTCCGCCGAAACCAAGCGCAACACGCCGAAGTTCCCCGTGCCCAAACCCAGCGGCATCAAGCAGCACCTGGACCGGCATTGTGTCGGCCAGAATCACGCCAAGAAAACCCTCGCCGTCGCCGTGCATAATCATTTCAAGCGCCTGATCCAGGAACCGCCAGGCAACGCCGCCAGCGCGGGAGCCGACGATATTGACGCCGCGCGGCACGAGGATGTGGAAATTGAGAAGAGCAACATCCTGCTCATCGGTCCGACCGGCTCAGGCAAGACCCTTTTGGCGCGGACACTGGCCAAGGTCTTGGACGTGCCCTTCGCCATCGCCGACGCCACGACGTTGACGGAGGCGGGCTACGTCGGCGAAGACGTCGAGAACATCATCCTGCGCCTGTTGCAAAACGCCGATTACGATGTCAAACGCGCGCAGATGGGGATTGTTTATATTGACGAGATCGACAAGATCGCACGCAAGACCGAGAACGTGTCGATCACGCGCGACGTTTCCGGGGAGGGAGTGCAGCAGGCGCTGCTGAAAATCCTGGAGGGCACCGTCTGCAACGTCCCTCCGCAAGGCGGGCGCAAGCATCCGCAGCAGGAGTACATCCGGGTGGACACCAGCGGCATCCTGTTCATTTGCGGCGGCGCCTTCATCGGGCTGGAAAAGATGATCCAGCGGCGGCTGGGCAACCGCGTGATGGGCTTCGGGGCCGTCGAACAATGCCAGAAAACCACCGGCGTCGCCCGCGACAAGACCTTGCAACTGGTCGAGCCGGAAGATTTGATTTCCTTCGGATTCATTCCGGAGTTCGTCGGACGCCTGCCGATGGTCACCGTCCTGGAGGAATTGACCGAAGACCAATTGGTTTCGATCCTCTCGGAAACCAAAAATGCGCTCGTCAAGCAATACGGCAAACTTCTTCTTATGGAAGGCGTGGACCTGCAATTCACTCCCGACGCCCTGCGGGAACTGGCCTGCCAGGCAATCAAAAAGGGCACCGGCGCACGCGCCTTGCGCAGCTTGCTGGAAAAAATCATGCTGGACGTGATGTATGACGCGCCAACCGACGAGGACATCGTGGGTGTAACGGTCACCCGCCAAGCCGTGCTGGGCGAGACCAAGCCGCTGTTGCGGCGCAAGACCGACCAAGCCGCCGCCTGAGAAGCGCGGACCGCGCCGGGGTGCTCCGCCCGGCCTGACGTTGTGGATTTTGACCCTCAGAATTTCGTGGCCCGGAACGTGCGCGCCATTCCGCGCTCCGGCATCCGCGATTTTTTCGACATCGTCCAGGGAATGAAGGACGTGATCTCGCTCGGCGTTGGCGAGCCGGATTTCGTCACACCCTGGCACATCCGCGAGGCGGCCATTTACGCCCTGGAGCGCGGCCGCACCTCCTACACCTCCAATCTGGGCTTGCTCAAATTGCGCCAGGCCATCGCCGCAAGCGTAGAGAAGAATTTCCACGTTGCTTACGATCCCGGCAAGGAAATCCTCATCACGGTGGGCGTGAGCCAGGCGATGGACATCGCCTTCCGGGCCTTGCTCAACCCCGGCGACGAGGTCATTTACCACGAGCCGTGCTATGTCAGCTATTGGCCGGGCATTTCCCTGGCGCACGGCGTCCCGGTGTCCGTTTCGTGCCGGCCGGAGGACGGGTTTTCGGTGACGGCGGAGGCGATCGAACGGGCCATCACCCCGCGGAGCAAGGTGCTGGTGCTGAATTTTCCGACCAATCCCACCGGCGCAACAATGGAGCGCGCTGAACTGGAGAAAATCGCGCAACTGGCTTGCCGCCGCAACCTGATGGTCATGACTGACGAGATTTATTCCGAGCTGACCTTCGAGGGCGAGCACACCAGCATCGCCTCGCTGCCCGGCATGAAGCAGCGCACCATTTTTCTGCACGGCTTTTCCAAGGCCTACGCGATGACCGGCTTTCGCATCGGCTACGCCTGCGCCCCGGCGGAAATGATAGAGGCGATGATGCGCATTCACCAGTACTCCATGCTCTGCGCCAGCATTATCAGCCAGGAAGCCGCGCTGGAAGCCATCCAGCATGGCGCGGCTGACACCGCCGAGATGCGCGAGCAGTACCGCGTTCGGCGCAATTTCATTGTCAATTCTTTTAATCAAATCGGCCTGCCCTGCCGCCTGCCGCGCGGTTCCTTCTACGCCTTCCCCTGCATCCGCCCCACCGGGCTGGATTCAAAACAATTTGCCCTGCGCCTGCTGGAAAGCGAGAAGGTGGCCTGCGTTCCGGGCGTCGCCTTCGGCCCGAGCGGCGAGGGCTTTGTCCGCTGCTGTTTCGCCACCGCACTGGATCGAATTGAGGAAGCGACCGGGCGGATCGCCCGTTTTGCGGCCCGCTCGGGCTCCGCGTCCAAGAGCTTATGATTATTGGCATCAGATTCCTTTCCATTGGCCAGCGGATGGTGCCGCTGGAATTGGCCCTTGAGATGGTCAAAATCTGGCTGGTCACTCCCTTTGCGGGGGGACGCCATGCCTGGCGCGTTCGGCAAATCGACGGCCAGTAGGACCGGCGGCGGAGGGCAGTCCGAATCGGAGACGGGGAGCGCGCCTTGACTTGCGGGCGGGCGTTGCGTTACGGTGATGGCGATGAATCGGTCTTGCGCGCGCATCGCGTTGATTTTTTTGCTGTTGCTGGCGTTCCCCTTTCGCTCGCCGGCGCCCTTGATTTATCGGCCGGGGGAGGGCTGGACTTACGAGACGCCCGGGGCCAAGGCCGATTGGCACCGAGCGCGGGCCAAAGACCAACTGGCCATTGCCCAGCAGGCGTTCGATCAAAAGAAGTATAAACTGGCCCAGCGGGCGGCCCGGCGGGTGATCACGGTCTGGCCGCTCTCCGATTACGCGCCTCCCGCGCAATACCTGCTGGGCCGTTGCTACGAGGAGCGCAAACAGGATGAGAAGGCCTTCCTGGCCTATCAGACACTCCTGGACAAATACCCCAAGACGATCAAGACCGAGGATGTCCAGCACCGCCAGTTTGTCATTGCCGTGCGCTTCCTGCACGGCCAGTGGTTCAAGCTCTGGGGCTACATCCCCTTCTTCCCGTCCATGGAAAAGACGGCCGATATGTTTGACAAGATCGTGCGCTACGGCCCCTATGGCGATTTCGGGCCGCCCTCGCAGATGAACATCGGCGCCGCGCGGGAAAAGCAAAAGGACTACCCGCTGGCGGTCAAGGCCTACGAACTGGCCGCCGACCGCTACAGCGACCAGCGCCAGGTCGCGGCGGACGCCCTTTTCAAAGCCGCCCAGGCCTACACCAAACAGGCGCGCAAGGCCGATTACGACCAAGGCGTGGCGGCGCAGGCCATTTCGGCGTTCACCGATTTCATGGCCCTCTACCCGGATGACCCGCGCGTGGCCGAGTCCCAGCGTGTCATTGCCTCGCTGCGCTCGGTCCAAGCCAGGGGCAACTTCAAAATCGCCCAGTTTTACGAGAAGGATAAAAAGTGGGACGGCGCGCTGGTTTATTACAACGAGGTGTTGATCAAGGACGCCGGCTCGCCCCTGGCCGACAAGGCGCGCCAGCGGATCGACACCCTTAAAAAGCGCGTCGCGCAGAAATAGGAGCCATCCATGCGGCGGGCGCTCTTGTGCATTTTGGCTCTCGCTTTGGCGGGTTGCGCCGGCTACAAGCTCGGCCCCGTCGGCGGCATCGCCGCCGGCAGCCGCTCCATTGCGGTCAAACCCTTTGCCAATCAGACCCGCGAGCCGCGGCTGACCGAGTACCTGGCCAACTCAATGCGCAAACAACTGCAGCAGGACGGTACTTATCACCTCGAAACGGGCGGCGGCGCGGACATTGTGGTCACGGGCGAAATCGTGCGCTTTAATCGGACCGGACTGGGTTATCAGACCAACGACGTCCTCACGCCCTCGCAGTACACCCTGACGCTAATGGCCCACGTTGTGGCCGTTGAAGTCCACACGGGCAAGACCAACCTCGATCAGGTTGTGGTCGGGCGGACCTATATGTGGTTCGGGGCCGATCAAAGCAGCGCCGAGCGTCAAGCCGCCCCAATCCTGGCCGACGATCTGGCCCGCAACGCCGTCTCGCTGCTGGTCGATGGCCCCTGGTAAGGAGCCGTCAGGCGAAATGGTAGTCGTAGGGCTTGCGCATTTCGCGGGCAAGCCAGCGGCTGGCTTCCTTGGCGTTGGCGCCGGTGAACTTTTCGCGCTCCGGATCCCACTCCAGTTTGAGGCCCAGGCGCAGCGCGATCACCGCCAGATGGCAGATCGACGCCGAGCGGTGGCCCACTTCCACCTCCGCAATGGGCAGCTTCCGCGAACGCACGCAATCAAAAAAATTGGTCATGTGATCGTTGCTGACGTAGAGGCGCTGCGAGCCGGCGGGCAGCGGAGTGTTGATCAGGGCCTCGTCGTTGGCCTCGATTTCATTGCGGTTGACCCAAATCCAGCCGTTGCTTCCCTCGAATTTGAGCCCGTTGCGCTGGCCGTTTTCGTTGACCACGCCCCCAAAAATGTTGTCGTCATGCGTCGCCTTGACAGTGTGGCGGACGCCGTTGGAGTAAGTGAAATGGACTTCGTAATCGCTGATGGCGGTGTACCCGCCGGGAATGGGCTGGGCCAGCGCCGTGGCCTCGGCGGTGCTCGGGCCGGGCAGGCCGATGCCCCACAATGCGATGTCGTTGTGGTGCGGGCCCCAGTCGGTCAGGGACCCGCCGGCGTAATCGTACCAGAAACGGAAGTTCGTATGGCAGCGTTGGGGAACGTACTCGTATGCCGGCGCCTGGCCCTGCCAGAAGTCCCAGTTCAGCTCCGGCGGGACCGGTTTGGTGGAAAAGGGCCCTTCGCGCAAGCCGGCGGGCAGCCAGACGGTGACTTGCTGGAGTTTGCCAATGCGCCCGTTGCGAACCAGTTCGCAGGCCAGCCGAAAGCGGGCGCTGCTGCGCTGCTGCGTGCCGGTTTGAAAGACAACCTTGCTCTTGCGCACCGCGCGCACCATGTGGTGCCCCTCATCAATGGTCAGCGTCATTGGCTTCTCGCCGTAGGTGTCCTTGCCCGCCTTGATGGCGGCCAGGTTGATGAGCGTATGCCAATGGTCGGGCGTGGCGGTGATAATGATATGGATGTCGCCCCGCTCCATGACCTTTCGAAAATCTTTATAGATGACTGGCTTCTTGCCGCCCTCGGCGAATTGCTGCGCCGCCGCGGCGCTGTGGCTATCATCGACGTCGCAGACGGCGACGATGTCGCCGAATCGTTTGGCGTTGCTGGCGTCGTAGCGCCCCATGCCGCCGCAGCCGATCAGGGCGATGCCGGGGCGCTCGTTGGGGCTGGAGCTGGGCGGCGCGGCCTCATCGGCAAAGTCGCGCTCGACGAACCAGGCGGGCAGGCCGGTGGCGGCGGCGGCCAGGGAACAGCGTTTGAGAAAGGAACGGCGGGAAAGATAAAATGCTTTTGCAGTCATCGTTGCAGTAAAGAACCCGCCCCGGAAAAGATCAAGCACATTTGTGTTCAGGATGGAGCACGGTGGCGGAGCGCAGCGGCGACACCGCTTTCGACGTTACAGAGGCGATTGGAAATTCCGTAACTATTCAGGCAGGGACGCCTCGCCGAGGCGTTCCAGAAGCGTTAACCTAACGTCGCGTTCTTTCTCTCCCCGCGAGCGGGGAGAGAGTTGGAGAGAGGGGCCGTCCAAAGAGTCAAAGCGGCTAATCGTAACGTCGCGTTCTCTCTCTCTCCCCGCGAGCGGGGAGAGAGTTGGAGAGAGGGGCCCTCCAAAGAGTCAAACCGGTTGATCGTTCAATTGGTCGGGATGCGGAGGAACAAAACGCTGGTTTTTCACTTCAATAATGGCCCACAGGATGCTGGCGGCGGAACTTGAATCCGGCAAATCTGCCGGCGCGCAAGGACCGCCATAGTTGTTTCTCCTCGTCCGTTTGATGGCGGCGCAAACGGCGCGCATT
>JBEKSF010000107.1:0-21014 GCA_049517295.1 Verrucomicrobiota bacterium | reverse complement strand
CGAGTCCTGGGCAATACGGCCGGCATCGTCGTGCTGGCAGTGGATGGCCTGAAAGGATTTGTGGCGGCGCGGTGGGTTCCGGTGTTGGTGGCGCATCTGTGGCCTGGGTCGGGCGCGGCGCGGGAGAACCTGGCGCTGGCGGCGGGAGTGGGAGCGATCCTGGGACACAATTACACGTGCTGGCTGCGGTTCAAGGGGGGGAAGGGGATTGCGACATCGGGGGGGGTGGTGATGGCGTGGGCGCCGGAGGCGTGTTTGACAGCGCTGGGAGTGTGGGGGTTGGTTTTTGCGGCCAGCCGGTATGTGTCGCTGGCTTCTCTTGCGGCGGCGCTGGTTCTGCCGTTTGCGGTGTGGTTTTGGAAAGGCAGCCCGACGATGACCTACGTGATGGCGGCAATGAGCGTGCTGGCCATATACAAGCACAAGGCAAATATCCAGCGGCTGCTCAAGGGGACGGAAAACCGGGTGGGCCGCGGGAAAAGTTCAATTGATCCGAACGCATGAAAGTCACTGTCATCGGCGCGGGAGCGTGGGGGACGGCGCTGGCCAATTTGCTGTGCCAGAACCAGCACGCGGTCACGCTATGGGGGCATGATCGGGAGCATTTGGAGCAGATCAAGGCAAGCGGGCGCAACGAGTTGTACCTTCCCGGCATCGCACTGAGTCCGGCCATTGAGTTTGAGGAGAATCTGGAGAGGGCGGCGCGTGATTGCCAATGCGTGGTCATAGCGGTGCCTTCAGAAGTGTTTCGGCAGATCACCAGCCGCATCAGCTCCTTCGCCGGCGTGGCAGTCAGTGTCACCAAAGGCATCGAGCATGAGAGCGGATTGACAATGTGCGGCGTTTTGAAGGCGACGATGCCGCGTGCGGCGGGGGCGGCGTTGTCAGGGCCGACGCTGGCACAGGAAGTGGCGCGGGGGATGCCGGCGGCGATCGTGGCGGCGCAGGAGCAGGCGGAGATCGTCAAAGAGGTCCAGCGATTGTTCCATCAACCCACCTTTCGTGTCTATACGAGCCGGGACGTGCTGGGCGTGGAGTTGGGCGGAGCGGTCAAGAATGTGGTGGCGCTGGCGGCGGGCGTAGGGGACGGGCTGGGATATGGGGACAACGCCAAGGCGGGGTTGATCACGCGCGGGGTGGCCGAGATGCGGCGGCTGGGAGTGGCGCGGGGGGCGTCAGCCGAAACGTTCTCCGGCTTGAGCGGGTTGGGGGACCTAGTGGCGACGTGTTACTCGCGATTGAGCCGCAACCGGGCGTTTGGGGAGCGGGTGGGGCGTGGGGAGAAGGTGGATGCCATCCTGGCGAGCACGCGGAGCGTGGCCGAGGGGTACCCGACGGCGCTGTCGGCCTGGCAATTGGCGCGCAAGCTGGGGATCCAGGCGCCGATCATCGACGAACTTCATGCGATGCTTTACCAAGGCAAGGAGGTTCGCAAGGCGGTGCAGGCTCTGACCAGCCGGGACATGAAGGAGGAGGATTGATGTTAAAGCATCGAGGATCTGATGGCGGCCAGGAGGTCGCCGTATTCCTGGACGGGGGGAAATTGGGGGAATTGTCTCCTGACGGCCTCGGGCGCTTGAAAGAGAAAACCGGCGTCCGCTTCGGCCAGCATGGCGGTGTCGTTGAAGGAATCGCCGGCGGCGATGACGAAATAATGGAGGCTGCGGAGGGCGGTGACGGCAGAGCGTTTGGGTTGCGGCTGGCGCAACTGGTAGCCGGCAATCCGGCCATCCTCAATGAGCAAATGGTTGCAGAAAATGGTGGGCCACTCCAATTGGCGCATGAGGGGTTTGGCAAATTCCTCGAACGTGTCGGAGAGGATGATGACCTGGGTGAGGGCGCGCAACTGGCGGAGGAAGTCCAGCGCGCCGGGCAAGGGGCGCAGGGAGGCGATGACTTCCTGGATGTCCGCGAGCTTCAATCCGCGCTGGTCGAGGATTTTGATACGGCCGCGCATGAGTTTGTCGTAATCGGGTTCGTCGCGTGTGGTGCGGCGCAGATCGGGGACGTTGGTTTTTTCGGCGACGGAAATCCAGATTTCGGGGACGAGGACGCCCTCCAAATCCAAGACGACAATTGTTTGTTTCACGCCGGGAAGTTATTCAGGAAAGGGGCGGGCTGTCGAGTCAATCAGTGGCGCGGGGGGGGCATAGAATGAACACGGATGCGGCGCCGGCCCTGCCGCCGCTGAGGCCGGGAACGCTTTACCTGGTGGCGACGCCGATCGGCAACCTGGAGGACATCACGCTGCGGGCATTGCGTGTGCTCAAGGAATGCGACGTGGTGGCGGCCGAAGACACGAGGCGCACCGGGCAGCTTTTGCGCCACTTTGGCATCGCGCGGCCGATGGTGAGTTATTATCAGTTCAACGAAGCGCGGCGGAGCGAGGAGATTGTGGAGCGACTGAGGCGCGGGGAGAAGGTGGCGTTGGTGACCGACGCGGGCAGTCCGGGAATCAGCGATCCGGGGGGTCGGGTGACGGGGGCGGCGCTGGCGGCGGGTTTGCGGGTGGAGGCGGTGCCGGGGCCGTGCGCGTTGGTGGCGGCGTTGACGGCGAGCGGATTGCCGAGCGATGAATTTCATTTTGTGGGGTTTCTGCCGCATAAATCCGGGCAGCGCCGGCGGCAGTTGGAGGCGTTGGGAGGGGTGCCGGGCACGCTTGTGTTCTATGAGTCGCCCTACCGCGTAGTCAAGTTGCTGGAGGAGTTGGCGCGGTTGTATCCTGCCCGGAAGACTGTTCTGGCGCGGGAATTGACCAAGAGATTTGAGGAGATGCGCAGCGGCACGGCGGGGCAACTGCTGGAAGAAACGCGAAAACACACCGTAAAGGGCGAATTTGTTGTTTTATTGGGGCCGGAAACGGGGTGAGATTTTTTGTTGAGATTTTTTGTTTGCGTTGCGGCGGGTTTTCCCTTAGTGTCGCACAATTCAGCTTAAGCCCAGAGCGGAACGTTCGGTAAAAAAAACCCTACAGCGGGAGCCGTTCGAGAGAACATGGGTGAACAGTAAAGTAATATGTCAGCAAAACTATTCGTCGGTAATCTCACCTTCACCGCGACGGAAAATGACTTGCAGGACCATTTCGCGCAAGCCGGAGTTGTGGTGTCGGTCAACATCATGCAGGACCGTATGACGGGCCGGTCGCGCGGTTTCGCCTTCATCGAGATGGGCTCGAAGGAGGAAGCGGAGAAGGCCATCCAGATGTTCCATTCCAAGGACTTCCAGGGTCGTCCATTGACAGTCAACGAAGCTCGTCCGAAGGAGGATCGTCCTCCCGGCGGAGGAGGCGGCGGCTATCGCGGAGGCGGTGGCGGCGGGTATCGGGGTGGCGGCGGCGGAGAGCGGCGCGGCGGCTATCGCCAGTAGGCAGTTTGGGCTAGTTTGTCGTCTTTGTGGCGGCCCCGGCAAGGGGGCTGAAGGGGTTGGTTGTCACACGAATTTGCCTGGATTCAATATTCCCTTTGGATCCAGGCTTTCCTTTATTTTGAAGTGCAGGGCCCGCAACTGGGGCGAGGCCGCCAGGGGCCACCAGGGCTTCTTGGCCAGGCCAATGCCGTGTTCGCCGGTAATAGCGCCCTCCCAGGCCAGCACCTGGCGGAATAATTGGTCGAGCACTTGCCGCGCGCGGCCTCTGACCCCCGGCCACTGGTTGTCATACATAACATTGACGTGGATGTTGCCGTCGCCGGCATGGCCGAAACAGGCGATCGGAAGGCCGGACTTTTTCCGCAGGCGCGCGGTGAAGGCAAAGAGATCTTCCAGCCGGCCGCGCGGCACTGCGATGTCCTGGTTCAACTTGACAAGGCCGGTGTCGCGGAGGGAATAAGAAAACTCGCGGCGCAATTGCCACAGCTTCTCGCAGTCTTGGGCGCCGTTGGCGCGTTGAACAAACACCGGGGAGAGCGTCCGCGCCAGTTGTTCCAGGCTGCGTGCTTCGAGGCGGACGGATTTCTCCTGTCCATCCAGCTCGACCATAAGCAGGGCGCGGGAAGCCCGCAGTCGGCGGTTTCCGGTGCGCCGGCGGGCGGCGTCGAGAGTGAATTGGTCGGCGACCTCCAGGGCGCTGGGGAGAAAGCCGCGGTGAAAGATGGCGCCAATGGCGCGCGCGGCCGTCTTCATGGAATCGAAGCCCAAGACCAGCAAAGCTCGAAACGGGGGCAGGGGAATGAGCTTGACCGTGACCTCCGTCACCACGCACAGCAAGCCCTCGGAGCCGACCATCAGGCGAGTCAAGTCGAATCCCGTTTTGTTCTTGTGGGTGCGCCCGCCGAGAGAGACCACGGCGCCGTCCGCCATAACCGCGCGGAGGCCAAGGACATAATCGCGGGTGACGCCGTATTTGAGGCAGCGGGGTCCGCCGGCGTTGGTGGCGACGGTGCCGCCCAGGGTGCAATCGGCGCGGCTGGCCGGATCGGGCGGATAGAACAAACCCTTGCGCTCGACGGCGTCCTGGAGGGTTTGCAGAATGACGCCCGCCTCCGCGACGGCCACGAAATCGCGCTCGTCAATTTCCTTGATCCGGTTCATCCGTTCGAGGGACAGGACAATGCCGCCGCGTTCGGGCACGCAGCCGCCGACGTAGCCATACCCCGCGCCGCGGGCAGTGACGGGAATGCGATGGGCGGAGGCGAAACGCAGGATGCGGGCGACCGAGCCGGTGGCGCGCGGGAGGGCGACGGCGTCGGGCAGGTGAGTGGCCGTCCATTTGTCGCCGGAGTACTTTTCCAGCAGCGCCGGCTGGCGGGACAGATCGCCCTGGGGAAGGAGTTTCTCGAGTTGAGCGAGAAGGGCGGTATTCACGAAGAGGGCGGATCGGAGTCAAGCAGAGCGCGGGCGCTATCGACCTGGTCTTCGGGCACTTGCACCATGATGCCGCCGGCGGCCATGGCCTGACCGCCGATGGCAAAAGAGGCATCTTCATTCTTGACGTTGACGAGGAATTGGTTTGCCTCCAATCGAGAGCGGACCAACTCGGCTTCGGCCATGCTCAAGCCGCGGTAAACGGTGACAAATTCCATGCGCACAACATCGCCCGGTTTGTTCCAAAACTCAAGGGAAAGGGCAATGGGGGGAGGGGTGCATTTGACGTTGTTGGGTAAGTCCTGTTGGCGGAGTGGTAATTCAAACGATTGAAAATTGGTCATCGAAAGAGTTTTGAGCGTCATGGCTGCATTTCTTCTCGTCCACCCTTGCCGGTCCGCAGCGTGGCGCGTACTGTTGTCCCTCATGCATCCGGTGATCGGATTGATTGGCGACTATTCGCCCGATGTTCCAGCGCACCGCGCAATACCGGCGGCCCTGGAACTGGCGCGGGCGTCGGCCGGGCGCGAGGTTGCGTGGCGCTGGGTCGAAACGCGGGACCTGCGCAATGCGGCGCGCGATTTGTCGGATTGCGCGGGTATCTGGGTCACGCCCGCCAGTCCGTACGCCAACATGACAGGAGTATTGGAGGCGATTGGTTGGGCGCGGGAAACGAGGCGTCCGTTCCTGGGCACCTGCGGCGGGTTCCAGCACGCACTGATTGAATTTGCGCGGAACGTGGCGGGTCTGCCGGGCGCCGATCACGCCGAGAGCAACCCGGAGGGCGAGGTTCTTGTGGTGACCCGCTTGTGTTGCTCGCTGGTCGATAAGACGGGCCTGGTGCGGTTCGTGTCCGGCAGCCGATTGCAGGCGGCTTACGGAAGCGATCGGGCAACGGAAGGCTATCGTTGCAACTACGGATTGAACGCGGCGCATCGCAGGAGGTTGGAGGAGGCCGGGCTGCGGTTCACCGCTTTTGACGAGGATGGCAACGTGCGCGGAGCGGAGTTGCCGGCGCATCCCTTCTATGTTGGCACGCTTTTTCAGCCGGAGCGGGCAGCGTTGAGCGGCCGCCTGCCGCCCGTGGTCAAAGCATTTCTGGAAGCGATCTGACAGATGCCTTCCGGCATCGCAGAGACGGTCGAGACGAGGTGTTTCGGGGTGGCGCGAAAGGCGCCCGGAAAATGGCCGACCGGCGGTTAGCCCTATTACTCCTACTTCGGGGTGAGGCGGGCTTTGACCATTCCAGCAGATGGGACACCTGGCGCGTTTGCTGGCGGAGCGACGGCGAGTCTGGATCGTCTAAATCGAAACCGGGGTAACGGTCGGTGAAATAACGATCTGCCAAGACGTCGCAAAGGGCTTCAATTTCGCCGCACAGATCGGAATTGCGGGCGCGCAATTCCTCCGCCAGTTCCTGGAGATCGTGGGTTTTAACCAGGAACCATCCTTGTCGCAGCAGTTCGGCCTTAAGGATTTTCTCGAGCACCTCGGCCAACTTGCTCTGGCACAGAGGATGGCTGATTTCCGATGCGGCAAGAGCACGCACATCCGCCAAATCCGACTCGGCAAAGAAAATCCAGTCGGCGGGGTTGTGGGAATCAGTTTTCCGCGGCAAGCAGGACGCCCTCCGTGAGCACGGTTTTAAAGAAATGATCGCCAGACGCTTTTTTCTCCTCGAGGCGGGAGGGGGAAATAGGAACCAGTGTCAGTGAAGGGCGCGGCCAGATGCCCCATATTTCGCGTCGGAAATCCCGGGCGGCTTCCGATTGGCGGTCCGCGCCATCGGCCACGATGCATAAATCCACATCGCTGTCCGGCCGGGCCTGACCGCGGGCGTGCGAGCCGAACAAATAAACCGCGCGGACATGCCGGGCGCGATTGAATGCCTCCAAGCATCTGGCAAGGGTTTCTCGTTGTGGCTGCAATGCAATGGGCAAATTGTCCATCAGCAGTCTCATAGCAGTGAATCTATGTATCCGCGCATAAGTTAATCGACATTCAACGATTCTCAGCACGGGAGGGCGGAGCGCCGCGACGCCCTGAAATAATGGGGCTCGCGGCGCTCGCCCCTCCCGCAAAATGCCGATGGAATGTCGAATTATTTATGCGCGGATATATAGCATCGAAGAGGCGGCCGAGACAAGGTGTTTCGGGACGGCGCGACGGCGCCCGGCATAACGCGCAAGGTCGTACTCAGGCGGCGGGCGGGGATTTGAGGTCGGCGAAGATGATGATGCCGGCGCCGGTCTGCAAGAGGCTGAGAACTTTGATGGTGACTTGCTGGCCAATCATATTCTGGGCGTTGTTGATGACGACCATGGTGCCGTCGTTGAGATAGCCGACGCCCTGGCCTTTGTCTTTGCCCTCACGGACGACCCTGAGGCTGAAGACCTCGCCGGGGAGGATGACGGGCTTGAGGGCGTTGGCCAGTTCGTTGAGATTGACGTAGGGGACGGCCTGCAGTTCGGCGACTTTGCCCAGGTTGTAGTCGTTGGTGTAGAGCTTGGCGCTCAAGGCGCGGGCCAGGCGGACGAGCTTGGCATCGACCTCCGGTTCGTCGGGGAAATCGGCGTCGTGAATTTTAAAGTCGTTGCGTTTGTTGCGCTGGAGGCGGGTGAGCATTTCCAAGCCGCGCCGGCCGCGGGCGCGGATAACGGGATCATTGGAGTCGGCGATTTTTTGCAATTCGTGCAGGACGAAGCGCGGGACCACGAGGGTGCCTTCGATGAAATTGGCTTCGAGGAGGTCGGCGATGCGGCCGTCAATAATGACGCTGGTGTCCAGGAGGAGGAGGTTTTCGGGTTTGGACTGGGAGGCAAAGCGGACATAGGGGATGATGAGGGAGAAATCCTCCTTGTTGCTGCGCATGGCCAGGATCATGCCCAGGTAGCCGAAAGACAGGAACAAGGCCAGGCGGATGACCTGGCGCTGGGCGTCGTCGCTGTAGCTCAGGAGGCCGGAGCGGTCGATGAGCGTGGCGACGACGGTGCCGAGGAAGAGGCCGAAGGTGGCGGCGGAGAAGGCGCGCAAAGAGAAACCTTTGAGCATTTCATCCAGAGCCACGCAAAGAGCGCCGAGGCCAAAGCCGATGAGAACTCCGCACTGGCCGTTGAGGACCCATTCGGGGCGGACCTGGCTGACTTCGTAGCCGCCGGCGGCGCACAAGATCAGGAAGAAGATTCGAACGATCCAAATGGAGCGCATAGGCAAGGGGCGCAGCTAATGCGCCGGGTCCGCGCTCTGTTCAGGGTGTTTGGGCTTCCAAAGCATGGACCAGATGCCCCTGTGATTGAGGTTGCTGGCAAAAGCGCCGAACTGAACGGTCATGACGTTGGCGTTGCTGAGGAGGGAGGCTGTTTCGGCTTTCATCGCGTCATCTTTCAACAGACCGCCCGCCAGGCCCTTGCCGGCTTGCAAGTCGGAGGCAACCTGCTTGAAGGAAGCGGAGGTGTCACGCAGATTCTTTACCGCGTCGTTCACGTCTTGCCGGTTGGTGGTGATGAGTTGGTCCAGTTCGTCGGCCATGTTATTGAGTTTATGGGAGAAGGCCAGCAGGTTGGTGACGGCGGCGGTGACGGGCGGGGAATTGGAGTTGATGAGGTCCTCCGCGTCGTGGGCCATTTTGAGGGCGATTTCAGTCACGCCCTCAAAGTTGCTCACGGCCACGACGAGGCGGTTGAGGTCCTGCTCGGAGAGGATAGTGCGATTGACGTTGGTGACGGACTGGTCGAGGTCTTTGATTGTTTTGCGGGCTTGGTCGAGGAGGCCGGAGGTCGAACGGACGGCTTCCTGCATGTTGAAGGGCGCCTCGCCGACGATGGTGTCGCCGTCCTGAAGGATGGCGGCTGGGTTGTTGGTCGCGGCGGCAGTCAGGGGAGCGGGGGAGACTTCGATGTATTGGTCGCCCAAAAAGCCGAGGGCGTCGATGTGGAAGATGGCATCTTTGCGGATTTTGTATTTGGAGAGGATGCTGACGGTGATAGTGACAGAGCGGCCGTCGGGGCCCAAGTCGGAAGAGGAGACTTTGCCGATGGGTACGCCGGCCATCATGACGTCGGCGGCGGGTTTGAGGCCGGCAATGGTGGGCATGACAATACGGAGGTTATAGGTGGAAGTAAAGAGAGTGATGCCTTTGCTGAAATTCAGGACCAGCAAGGCGGCCAGGGCGAGGCCGACGGCGACAAAGAGGCCGACTTTCCATTCAATACGCGAGTCATTCATACGGCAAACTGCTCCTTGGCATCGTAAATGCCATTGACGAAACGATAGATGACGGGGTCGGTGGATTTAAAGATGTCCTCCGGCGCCATGTCGGCGTAAATGCGGCCGCGATGCAGCATGAGGATGCGGCGGCCGATGCGCCGGGCGCTGCGCATGTCGTGGGTAACGGCAATGGAGGTGACTTTGAGTTTCTCGACCACGCGGATAATCAGTTGATCGATGGCGTCGGCGGCGATGGGGTCCAGGCCGGTGGTCGGTTCGTCGTAGAGGAGAATGTCCGGGTTGTAGATAATGGCGCGGGCCAGGCCGACGCGCTTGCGCATGCCGCCGGAAAGCTCGCCCGGGGATTTTTTTTGGATGCCGCTCAAGCCGACCAAATCGAGGACCTCCTCGATTTTGCGGGCGATTTCGAGGGGGGGGAAGCTGTGTTCGCGGTTGAGCATGAAGCCGACGTTTTCCTCGACGTTCATGGAATCAAAGAGGGCGGCGCCCTGGAAGAGCATGCCGAATTTGCGGCGGACCTTGAGCAATTGGCGCTCGTTCAAATTCTCAATGTTCTGGCCGTCGATGCAGACGGCGCCAGAGTCGGGCGTCAACAGGCCAATGAGATGTTTGAGCAGGACGCTTTTGCCGCCGCCGCTGGCGCCGATGATGGCGATGGCGTCGCCCTTGGCGACGGAAAAGGTGACGCCCTGGAGGACGGGCAGGGGGCCGAAATTCTTTTTCAAGTCGCGCACTTCAATCATGATCAGGGCAGGAGGCGGTTGAGGAGCATGGTGAGAAAGAAATTGGAGATGAGAATGGTGATGGAAGAGTACACGACCGCCTCGGTGGTGGCGCGCCCGACGCCCTCGGCTCCCTCCGGGCAACTCAGGCCCTTGTAGCAGGCGATGATGGCAATGATGGCGCCGAAGATGAAGGTTTTGATGATGCCGGTGAGCATGTCGTTAAGGTGGGTGTAGTGAAGCATGTTGTACCACAGGCCGGTGGGGTTGATGCCCAAGAGGAAGTCGCCGACGATGTAAGCGGCCAGGATGCCGACGCTAATGGAGGCCGCGGTCAACAGAGGCATGACCAGGAGCATGGCCAGAAAGCGGGGCACGACGAGATAATCGACCGGATGGGCGGCGAGGGTGCGGAGGGCGTCGATTTGCTCGGTAACACGCATGGTGCCCAATTCGGCGGCGATGGCGGCGCCGACGCGTCCGGCGACCATCAGGCCAGTGAGCACGGGGCCCAATTCGCTGCCCATGCCGACGCTGACGACAGCCAGAGTGGCGGTGTCCATTTTGACCTTGTGAAATTGGAAGTAAGTTTGGGCGCAGAGGACCATGCCGGTGAAGGCGCCGGTGATGGCGACGACCGATTGCGATTTGACGCCGATAAAGTACATTTGGAAAAGCACGTCGCGCCCGGCCGGTCTGCCAATGAACAAGGAGGAGATAATGTCGCGGCAGAGTAGAGTGCCGCGGCCCAAGCCGCCGAACCACTCGCGGACAAGTTGTTTGGCCAATGTCGTCATAGCTTATGGGGCGAGCCGCAGGCGAGGACCACTGAACGCCCAAGCGGCAGTGAAAACCTAGCTGGAGAGGGCTTCCGGCGTGGCGGAGGCCTTTTGAATGAACACCAACTTGCCCTCCTGGACGCTCACCGCGACCGGTTCGTTGGGGTGGAGGTTGGCCTTGAGGATTTCCTCCGCCAACGGGTCTTCCAAGTAACGCTCCACCGCGCGGCGCATGGGACGCGCTCCGTAAGTGGGGTCGTAGCCTTTTTCGACCAGGAAATCTTTGGCCCCCTGATCCAGTGTCAACTGAAGCTGCTTGGATTTCAAGCGCGCCATCACTTTGGCGATTTCCAGGTCGAGAATCTCCAGCAAGTCCGGCTTGGTCAACGAGCGGAAGACGATAATGTCGTCCAGTCGGTTCAAGAATTCGGGACGGAAAATCTTCTTGGCCTCGTCCATGATTTTTTCCTTCATCCTGTCGTAGCTCTGCTCGTCGCTGATGGGCGAGAAACCCATCGTCGTCTGGCGGCGGATGATGTCGGCTCCGACATTGGAGGTCATCAGGATGATGGTATTGCGGAAGTTGATGACGCGGCCAATGTTGTCGGTCAGTTTTCCTTCCTCCAGAATCTGGAGGAGCATGTTCATGACGTCGGGGTGGGCCTTTTCGACCTCGTCGAAGAGGACGACCGAATAGGGGCGGCGGCGGACTTGCTCAGTCAATTGGCCGCCCTCCTCATAGCCGACGTAGCCTGGGGGCGAACCGACCATGCGGGAGGCGTTGTGGCGTTCCATGTATTCGCTCATGTCCAACTGGATGAGGGCCTTGGAATCGCCAAATAAAGTCTCGGCCAGGGTCTTGGCCAGGAGAGTTTTGCCTACGCCAGTAGGGCCGAGCAGGGCAAAGGTGCCGATGGGGCGGCGTGGGTCTTTCAAGTCGGCCCGCGAGCGGCGGAGAGCTTTGCCCAAGGCCGACACGGCTTCCTTTTGGCCGATCAAGATGCGCGACATTTCCTGCTCCAGGGCCAAAAGACGAGCTGCTTCGCCCTCCTCCATGCGCTTGAGGGGAATGCCGGTCCATTTGGCGACGACGTGGAGGATGTCCTCTTCGCCGACGGTCACGCGCTTTTCCTCGCGGCTGGCGCGCCAGGCGGCCAGGACGGCGTCAAGCTTCTCCTTGGCCTGTTTTTCTTTGTCGCGCATGGCGGCCGCGCCTTCAAAGTCCTGGTCTTTGATGGCCCGCTCCTTTTGCGTCTTGATCTTTTCGATTTCGGCCTCGAGGCTTTTGACGGCCGGGGGACGGGTCATGGTGCCGATGCGGGCGCGGGAGCCGGCCTCATCCATCACGTCGATAGCCTTGTCGGGCAAATAGCGGTCGGTGATGTAACGGTCGGACATGCGTACGGCCGTTTCAATGGCCAGGTCGGTGATTTCGGCTTTGTGGTGCTCTTCGTATTTGGGCCGCAGACCCTTGAGAATGAGGACGGCCTCATCGGGGGAGGGGGCCTCGACTTTGACAGTTTGGAAGCGGCGTTCCAGGGCGGCGTCCTTTTCGATGTATTTGCGATATTCGTTGAGGGTGGTGGCGCCGATGCACTGCATTTCACCGCGGCTCAAGGCGGGCTTGATGATATTGGAGGCGTCCATGGTGCCCTCGGCGGAGCCGGCGCCGACAATGGTGTGCAACTCGTCGATAAACAGAATGACGTTTTTGGCCCGGCGGATTTCGTCCATGACGGCCTTGATGCGCTCCTCGAACTGGCCTCGGTATTTGGTGCCGGCGACCATGAGGGCAAGGTCGAGGGTGATGACGCGCTTGTCGCGGAGAATTTCGGGGACGTTGCCGCGGGAGATTTCCTGGGCCAACCCCTCGACGATGGCCGTCTTGCCCACGCCGGCCTCGCCAAGGAGCACCGGGTTGTTCTTGGTGCGGCGGCAGAGTATCTGGATGACGCGCTCAATTTCGCTTTGACGGCCGATGACGGGGTCCATTTCGCCTTTGCGGGCGATTTCGGTCAAGTCGCGGCCGAAGGCCTTGAGGGCCGGGGTTTTGACCTCGCCTTTCTTGTCGGGCGCTTTTTCCGGCGCGGCCTCGGGGCCGCCGGGGCCGGGATCGTCGCCGGAGGCGAAATGGGGGTCCAATTCCTTGAGGATTTCCTGGCGCGTTTGTTCGATATCGACGTCGAGGTTTTTGAGGACGCGGGCGGCGACGCCGTCGCCCTCGCGCAAAAGTCCCAGAAGGATGTGCTCTGTGCCGACGTAAGTGTGATTGAGGGCCTTGGCTTCCTTGGCGGCGAGGGCCAAGACCTTCTTGACGCGCGGAGTGTACGGGATGTTGCCGATCATTTTTTGATCGGGGCCGGTGCCGACCTGTTTTTCGACTTCCATGCGGACGGTTTCGAGGTCCAAGCCGAGTTTCTGGAGGACGTTGACGGCGACGCCCTGGCCAAGCTTGATGAGGCCGAGGAGGAGATGCTCGGTGCCGACGAAGTTGTGGTTGAACCGATCCGCCTCCTTGCGGGCCAGCGCGAGCACCTGCTGTGCGCGCGGCGTAAAGTTGTTCATGGCTGATTCTTCGCTCATAGCTAAATTGTGCCTTTGCTAATTTTGTTTGTCCAGCGCCGGGCCGCCATTTCCGGGCGGTTTCGGGTTGGGCCGGCTGACGTTGCGCAAACGGTCGCGCAGCATGTCGGCGCGGAGCAAATCGCGCTCCTCGGCCACCAGTTTTTCGGTGAACTGCTTTTGCAAATGCGCCGGCTGGGTGATGACAAAGAGCTCGTCGATCAACGCCCTGTCGGCGCTTGCAAACTGGCCCAAATCGACGCCCAGGCGCATTAAGGAGAGCAGATTCATCGTTTCCTTGGACGTGATGCTGTGGGCGTTGGCCAGAATGCCGTAAGCGCGTCCGATATGATTATAGACGATCTTTGGCTTTTTTTCCAGCAACATGCCGCGCGCGTTCTCCTCGTGTTCGATGATTTGCAGCAGCACTTTGTTCAGCCGCTCCACAATGTCGGTCTCGATTTCGCCCAGGGTCATCTGGTTGGAAACCTGGAAGACGTTGCCCAGGGCCTCGGTCCCTTCGCCGTAAAGTCCGCGGACCGCCAGGCCCAGCTTGTTGACCGAGCCGATAATCTGGTTGATCTGCTCGGCCAGCACCAGGCCGGGCAGATGAAGCATGGCGCTGACGCGGATGCCGGTGCCGAGGTTGGTGGGGCAGGCGGTCAGGTAGCCCAAGTCGGCGCCGAAGGCGTAATCGAGGCGGCGTTCCAGCTCGCTATCGATCTGGTCGATGGCAATCCAGGCTTGTTTGAGTTGGAGGCCGGGGCGGAGGGCCTGCATGCGCAAATGATCTTCTTCGTTGATCATCACGCACAAGGACTCTTCTTTGTTGAGGACCAGGCCGCTGCCGGCGGCTTTGGCGGCATGCTCGCGGCTGATGAGATGGCGTTCGACCAGGATTTGCTTGTCCAGCGCTCCGAGGTTGTCCATTGTTTCTGAAAATGCCCCCGCCAATTGCGGCAAACTCTCCACTGCCGGACGGATGATTTCCAGCGCCTTGACGCGTTCGGCCTTTTTGGCCCAGCCGGGAAAGGCCAGGCCGCGCAGGTTGCGAGCCAGGCGCACGCGGCTGGACATGACGATGCGGTCGTGGGGACCGGAGCGCTGGGCCGTTTCCACCGGGGGGCTGAGGAATTGGTCTATGGTCATGGCGTTATTGGGTGGCCGGATGTTCGATCTGTTCCCGGGTTGCTTTGATTTCGTCGCGCAAGCTGGCCGCCTCTTCGTAATCCTCCGCCGAGACGGCTTTGTCGAGTTTCTTCTGCAAAAGTTTGAGGCGGTCGGCCATGTCCCGAATCTGGCGCAGAGCGGCGGGGACTTTGCCCAGGTGTTTGGTGCCCTTGTGCATGGATTTGAGCAGGCCCTCCAGACCCGCGGCAAAAGTGATGTAGCACTGGGAGCAGCCCAGGCGGCCGGCCTTCTTGAAGTCGGCCTGGGTGAAGCCGCAGTTGGGGCACTTGAGTTCCTGGCCGGCGGCGGTTTGAGCGATCTCCTGCGAGGCGCCCAATCCGAGAAGCAGGTCGGCGAGGGAAAAGCCGGCGGGGTCGTTGATCCCCTTCTGTTTGGCGCAATCCTCGCACAGGTCCACCTTCTGCATTTTGTCGCCCACAATTTGCGTCAGATGGACCTTAGCCGGGTTCTGTTTGCAAAACATGCACAGCATATATCGTTAAAGTACCACAATTCGTCAAAAAAGAGAACCAAATTCCGCTTTTTCTCCTCTTGACCCTTGTTTGATTGACTATATCGGCTCGCCGGACACTTGGGTTAACGCCCGGTATTGGCCGACCAATTTGGCGGTGACGGGGCCGGGTTTGCCACTGCCGATGATCCGGCCGTCAATTTTGACCACCGCGATGATTTCGGCGCCGGTGCCGGTTAAAAAGCATTCGTCCGCGTTGAACAAGTCGTAGCGGGTCAGGTTAGGCTCGGTGGGGGCCATGCCGTTGTCGCGCGCCAACCCCAGCACCACCCCGCGCGTGATGCCGTAAAGGGCGCCGGCGGAGAGGGGCGGCGTGAACAACAGGCCGGCTTTGACGATGAAAATGTTGTCGCCGGTGCATTCGGCCACGTAGCCTTCGGAATTGAGCATAACGGCCTCTTCGCAGCCGCCGTTGTGGGCCTCGATCTTGGCCAGAATGTTGTTCAAATAATTGAGCGATTTGATGGCCGGGTTGAGCGCGCTGTGCAGATTGCGCGCCGTTGGAACGGTGATGATTTCCAGCCCGCGCTCATAAAGCTCCGCCGGGTAAAGCTGGATTTTGTCGGCGATGATGATGATGGAGGCTCGCTTGCATTTATCGGGGCCCAGTCCCAGTGTGCCCGCGCCGCGGGTGACGACGAGCCGGATATAGCCGTCGCGCAGCTTGTTTTTGCGGCAGGTTTGGAGGACCGTGGCCGTCAGTTCCGCCGCGGACATGGGGATGGTGAGCAAGATGGCTTTGGCCGAACAGTAGAGGCGCTCGATATGCTCGGCCAATTTGAAGACGCGGCCGTTATAGGCGCGGATGCCCTCAAAGACGCCGTCGCCATAGAGAAGGCCGTGATCGAACACAGAGACTTTGGCGTTTTTTTGGTCGTAAAACTTGCCGTCGATGTAAACTTTCATTGCGTCAATGCCTCGCAAGCTACGGTTTCATCGCCTCGGTGAAAAGCAAAATCCCGCCTGATCGAAGGGCGGGGGTGTGAGACAAAATTCTTCAGGTGACGAAAAAGGGTCCCCTCTCTCCGGCTCTCTCCCCGCACGCGGGGAGAGAGGGCAAACGTGGCCCCAAAGGAGTATATTGGGCCGCATATACTTCTGTCTCGCAAAAACCGGTCGGCGAAGAATTTTGTCTCACACCCGAAGGGCGGGGGTCGATTTCATTTTTTGACTTGCTGCCGTAAGGGGGGCTTGGGAAGGAGGGCGCGACGCCGCTAGGATGCAGGGTGAATTCCGCCGCGTCGGGATTTCCAAGCGCCTGTGTAAAATCGAAAGCGGTGTCGCCGCCGCGCTCTGCCACCGCAGTCCACAAAAGAGGCGCCCGGAAAAGAATGCGAATTGGCCCTGTGTTTTGGTTCCACAGGGCCAGTGGCTGAACGATCGCTCGGAGGATTACTTATTGTCTCGGTCATGGCCGCCGTCTTGGTCGCGGGTAACCGTGAGGTCATAGGTGAGGTCGAACCTGACAACGACGACGCCGCCAACGCTGACCACGCCGACAGTGTGGATCGTGTGTCTTCCTGGCGAAAGCGGGGAGAGCATGAGCCACACGCCATCCGCCACCGCCGGATAAATGGTCATTCCCCCCGGGATGCACGGTTCACCAATCAACCCGGCCAGCACGTTGTCTTTCTCCGCCGTCGTGTAACTGAAAGGCGGAGACACCACGTTATAGACTGAGTTGGTTGGGTCCTCCATACCGGCGACCGAGACACCATCAATGGTGCATGAGGTCTCCGTGACGAAGCTAAACGATTCCACGGATTCCGCCGCCAGTTGTTCCGCCGTCAGGGAAGTGAAGTCGGATAGGGGGCAGGCGGTGTTATCCGAATACGCGTCCAGAATCGGAAAAAACAGCGGGGTCCCGGCGGGGGTGGTGTCGTGGTAGGTTACGATGCTGATCCCGCCCGCGCCGGGGGCAAGAGGTCCGCCCAGAAACCGGACGCGGCTGGCGGGTCCGCTGCAAATGCCGGGCCAACCCACGACTTCCATTTGGTCCGTGGATTGCCCAAGAGCCCACTGCACATATTTGGCCGACCATTCCTCGTAACTGTAGCCATAAGGCAGCGATGACGGCGGGAGAATCTCCGCGGCTGAGGATGAAGCCGCTATCGCCAGCAGCAGGAGACCCGACAAAGCCAGCCCGCATCGGCCGGACCGGCGCATTAAGTTTGTTAACTTGAATCGATTTTTCATTTTTGCTCTTTCTATTTTGGCGACGAGCGCCAGGTTTATGTTTTTGCTTCGGGCGAATACGCCCTATTCAACAGGACATACGAGATTCCGCGGAAAAAGGGGCAGATGGATTTGAGCGAAAGCCAACAAGAGCGAACGGGAGGCGATTTTGGGGTGATCCATCATGGCCAGGGCCTGACGTTCGGCCTCGAAGCGCGCGATAACTTCCTTGGTATCCATCTCCAGCTTGATGACCTTGAGGGCGACGCGTCGGCGCACCGGCTCGTTCTGTTGGGCAACACCGACGGCCCGGCAACCTCCCTCGCCCAATTTCTCCAAGAGCGTGTAGCGGCCGATGGTCTGGCCCACGGCCTCGTCGTTCGGGTTGACGGCGCTGGGTTATCAAATTACCGCGGTAGCATCTCCGGAAACTGGATCACCAATTTTACTGCCTGCACGCGATGCCCCGCGCTAACCCAAGTTTGATAGCGAATCACTCACTTGGGGTGCTCGGTCGCTTTCGCATCGCCTTCGATCAGGGCCTTGGCTTCGCGCATGAGGGATTCGGCGATGATCCAATCCACCCAGTCGGCACCCAGATTGCCATTGGCGAGCGTTCCTAATTTTTGTTCGGTCTCAGTTCCTGCGGCCAAGGCGGCGCGGGCTTGCTCCATGTGTTGCAAGTGGTACTGCGACATGGCTAAAACTGCGGTTGCTTCGATGTCGAACTCCCGAGCCGTTCCGCCATTGGTTAAAACCTTGCTCATCCAATCCGCAGCGGCGGCGAAGCGCTTTTGGCGGTACTCAGCCATCCCTTTGCAGCATTGAAAAAAGTGCAGGTCGCCAGATTGCTGTCCTTCGGCTACGGCCGTATTGGCCATGGTAGTGACAGTGTCAAGAGTCACTCCCGACTCAGGCAAGATCAGGCAGTCCTTGCCAATACGGTCAGCTACGTGCGGATCGGTTGTTTCGCCGAATCGCGCCAGGCTCTTGCGGCACGTGTCACGGTAGGCGTCGAGTTGGCCGGTCTGCACCAGAAGCACGGCCAGCCAATGCCACAATTCGTGGTCGGTTGGGTCGATTTCGATGGCCCGTCGCAAGGTGGCGATGGCCTCGGTGAAACGACAGTGTTCCCCTTCGGCCCGGGCCCGCAAGCGCAGGAGGCCAACGTCGTGCGGCTGACTGGGAGTAATGCGCGCTCGGGCTTCGTTATAAAGTTGTTCTGCCTCGTCATTTTTGCGCTCGAGTAAAAGAACTTTGATCAAATTGTCGAGAGCGTCAGTCACTGAACGATCGTCGCTACGATAGAGTTTTTTGCGTATCGCCACGCACTCGCGCAACAAGGGTTCGGCCTCAGCCCATTTGCCCTGCTCCGAGAGCACACCCCCCAGCCCCTCCAGCGAGTTGGCCGTAAACGGATGCAGGTCGCCGAGAAGCTTTCTGTGCAGTGCGAGCGCCTCACGAAACGCGGTTTCGGCCTCGGTCATTTTACGCTGGCTTTTGAGCGCTATCGCTAAATTGTGGAGCGTGTCAGCCACTCGCGGGGATTGCAATTTACGCTCCATCGCCAGCGCGTCGCGATACATGGATTCAGCCTCGCCAAGCCTGCCGGTGTCCATGAGCACTCCTGCCAAACCATCCAGCGATATGGCTGCACCAATGCTTTCGCCGCCGTGTAGTTTAGTAGTGACTGCGAGGGACTCTCGACACATTGTTTCGGCCTCGGTCAAGTTGCCCTGTCGGTATAATGTGAGGGCTAAGGAATAGAGCGAGGCGGCCACTGCCTCATCCTCATTCCCCAGCAGTTGACGCCGAATCGCCAGCGCTTTGTGCTCCAACCGTTCCGCATTGTCATATTCGTGAAGATCATTATAAACCCAGCCGATAGTGTTGAGCAATTCCGCCTCGACGAGCGGCTGATTGGTCAGTTCATTACCGACGCGGTTGGCAGCTTTGTCCAGAATTTCGCGAAGGAGCATCGTATCGCGGCCCAGCGCAACCGACGGGCCGACGCCCTGAAGCATTTCCTCGAGGAACTGGGTGACCTGTTTGCTTCTCTCCGCTTCGATTTGAGCGGTCTTCTTGTCGGACTCGGCTTGCTGGCGCAATCGGGCCTCGCTGGCCTGGGCGGTTTCAGCCGCCTCTCGCAAACGACTCTGTTCCTGCTCGGCAATCACTGCGCGCTTATAAGCCCGGCTCTTCTCAATGAACTGCCAGGTGGAAAGCCCCAAGCCAATCACGAGCGCAGCCGCCACAGCCGTCGTGGAGACGAAGGCCAACTTGTGACGGCGCACCATTTTCTGAATCCGGTACAAGTTGCTCGGAGGCCGGGCCAGGACCAACTCGTTCTGAAGGTGGCGCTGGATGTCCATCGCCAGGCCGTTGGCCGTCTCGTAACGGCGCGTGCGGTCCTTCTCCAGGCACTTCATGACGATCCAATCCAGATCGCCCCGTAGCTGGTGGAGCAGTTTCGTCGTGTCAGTCGAGCGCCGTTTGGCTGTGGTGGTCAAGTCGGCGCCTTGAAGCGTCAAGAAGCGAGTGCTCGGGCGCACCGGCTCCTGCTCCCGGATGATCTTGCGCATTGTGTCCAGGCCCGCTGCCATCAGTTCCTTGGCGTCGAACGGCGTACTGCCGGCCAGCAACTCGTAGAGCAAAACGCCCAAGCTGTAAATGTCGCTGCGGGTATCGATGTCCAACCCGCTCATTTCGGCCTGTTCCGGACTCATGTAGGCGGGAGTGCCGATGAACTGATGCAACTGCGTGTAAACCGTCTCGTTCGTCAACCTTCCTTCCGTCGCTTTGGCGATGCCGAAATCAATCACCTTGGGCACCGGCACCCCATCGTGCAGCGTGACCATGATGTTGGAGGGTTTGATGTCGCGATGAATGATGCCCTTCTGGTGAGCGTGCTGCACGGCGTGGCAGACTTGCATGAAAAGATCAAGCCGGGCCTGGGTGGCAAGATTGTTCTGGTCGCAGTAGTCGGTGATTTTGATGCCGCGCACCAATTCCATTACAAAGTAAGGACGTCCGGTTTCGGTGGTTCCCGCATCGAACACCTTGGCAATGTTGGGGTGATCCATCATGGCCAGGGCCTGACGTTCCGCCTCAAAACGGGCGATGACTTCTTTGGTATCCATCCCCAGCTTGATGACCTTGAGGGCGACGCGTCGGCGCACCGGCTCGCTTTGTTGGGCGACATAGACGGCCCCGCAGCCGCCCTCACCCACTTTCTCCAACAGCTTGTAGCGACCGAGGGTCTGGCCCACGGCCTCGTCGTTCGGGGTGACGGCCAGGTCGAGCTTGATGGTCTTGACGGGTTCTGGTCTGGCAGCGGCGGCGGGCTGCGCCACGGAGGCCAGTTTCTCGAAGAAGTCGCCGGCGTCATCGTGAACCCGGAGCAAGGCTTCGACCTGTCGCCGCAACGCGACGTCGCCCGCACAGGCTTGGTCCAAGTACGCGTCGCGTTGATCGGCGGGCAATTCCAGGGCTGCTGCAAAAATGGCAACTTCCGGGTTGGGCGGTTCGTTCATGGCAATTCAATCATCCACCATTTAATACGAGAAATCGAAGCCAAAAGGGCAAAGTATTTCAAGGGTTTGGCGTGGATCAGGAAGTGGACCGGAATCACGCGAGCAAAATGAAGGAATCGGATGCGGCCTGTACACGAGACTTTTTCCCTGGCTTATTGTGCGACAACGCGGTAAAAACGGCCGGGGAAACTGGTCCAATCCGGATCGCTAAAATTGAGCACCCCGTTGGTGGCGGCAATGGTGTTGGTTTGCAGCGGTTGCCAAGTTGGGGTGGCAAGATTAGTGGACGCCTCCACAACGACGGTTGCATTACTGGCCCAGGAGACGGTGAAGCTGAAACCACCAGGTTGGAGGCCGAACTTCGTGGAATTATTCAGAATCATCGGGTTCGGCAGCGTCCATAAAGCGGTTGGGATTCCATCAAAGTTCGTTCTCCAGCCTGTGGTTCCGGGCAGATAATATAGAGTCACTTTTAATGTACAGTCGCAATTGTCATCATAAAACACATGGCCGC
>JBEKSF010000106.1:0-21269 GCA_049517295.1 Verrucomicrobiota bacterium | reverse complement strand
CGCCAACCAAAGGCGCGGGATAGCACCTGCCCCGCCTTCCAAGAGCGAATGAGTCGGCGCGTTAATTTGGCTCTCCGCTACCTCCTCGGTGATGTTTCAAGACTTTAGAGCGGCCCTGCTGCCACCCAGTCGCGGCGGCTCAGTACTCGACGATGTTCGTAGCCGTGCTTATTCTACAGAGCCACGCGTAGTCCGGGTAGCCTGGAGTGGCCGGAGTGGCTGCGCCGCTGCTTGGGTTTTCCGTAGTATTGTGCAACACCTTGGGGTCGGTCCACTTGTGAATCACCGCGTGGCCATCGCAAAAGGAGATGCCATTGGCGTTATTGTGGTAAACCGCCGGCCAATCAACCCAGCCTCCATCGTTCGGGTTGATGAGCATGAATCCGTCGTTAATGCTATACGGATTCTCGTCCATCAGGAGCCAGAGATTGGCGGGACCCCCGAGGTTCAAATCCGTTTCTTTGAAATACATGTGGCAGTTCCTCGTGCTGCCCATGTCCGACTGGCTCGGCGGTGCCGGACTCATCCAGCCGTTCATGGACATGCTGCGCGTCTTGGGCAGATGCGACTGATAAACCGTCGTATGGTCCGCCGGACATACATACACGGCGAGATTTTTGGCATATGGAAAAATTAGTCCCGCCTTGATAAAAACATTGCTCGACTCAATCGCTTCATCTTCCCGGCCCGGACACCACTGCGGATCAACGGTAAGATTGGCAAGTGACGGCTGATAGGCCTCATCGCCATTGGGCACCATATAGTTCCGGTTGTCACTTGTGTACATGCCGATGGCTCCCACAGTCAACTGTTTGAGGTTGCTGATGCACTGGCTTCCCTGCGCCTCTTCCTTGGACCGGGCCAGCGCCGGCAGCAACAGTGATGCCAGTATCGCGATGATCGCGATGACCACCAGCAGTTCAATGAGCGTAAAGGCCTTTGGGCCCCTCGTCCAAAACCTATCGGAGTGTGTTGATTTCATTGGCAGTATTGGTAATTTCCGGCCCTCCGGGCCGGTGATATGTGCCTGGCATCCTGACTATCATAATGCCCGCCGCCAGGGGAATGGGCAAAGCCATAATTTGCATCGACAATCCTTTGACCGCGCTCTTGCGACAGCCCCTCCAGCGCCGCGGTGCGGCGGCCCGTTCGATACTCCGTCGGCGCCACGGCATTGACCGATTTGAACAGACGCGAGAAATAGAAAGGGTCGTCATACCCCAATTTCGCCGCGATATTCTTGACGGAGAGGGTCGTCTCCGCCAGCAACCGGCACGCCTGGCCCATGCGCAGCCCGATAAGATAGTCAAGGGGTGAGCAACCCGTTTGCCGCTTGAATACAGCGAAATAATGGGAGGGGGATAAACCGGCCCGGGCCGCCAGTTGGGTCACTTTCAACGGCTGGGCTAAATGTTCGAGCATGTACCCGATGCTCTGTTCAATCTTCTGCTTGTTATCCAGCGGAAACGTCTCCGCAAGACCGTTTCGCACGGCGCCATTGGGCTGACACATCGCGGTCATGGATATTTTGTTTTCTACTCGAACTATATCACGCCCCCCATTGATGTCCAGAGCTTTTTTTAAAAAATTTTTACCCCGGAGCGCATCCCGCTTTTTGGCAATGTATGATCGCGTTATTGCGCGCTTCGTTTTGATGCACCCCCGCCCAAAAAAGAGAAGGCGCCGGTCTCCCGGCGCCTTCCTGAATCCTCTTAGCCGCTCCAACCTAATTCTGTGGAGGCGGATTTACAACGTCGAAGTACCCCTGATTCCCCGGGGCCAGACAATCCTTCGGAATCAAAGCCCAGTTGGTGGCGCCAGCGGTGCATTGCAAGGGCACGTCTGTGTACCCGTTGAAGGACTGCGGCGAAACCAGCGAAACGATGGGCAGCGTGCCCGTCGCGCTTTCCGCCAGGCCGTATCCGTTGGTGGTGACATTCCAGCTTATCCAGAAGGGCGTGTTGGTGGTGACCACGAAGATGGGATTAATGGTCACAGGATAAGCCGTGGTAATTGTGGTATTAGTGATCTGATAATAGCCGGAGGGTGTCCCGGTGTCGTTTGCCTCTGACCACATGTTCGTGTCGATGCTCGTGTCGTTGGCGAACACGTCCAACTCATTGACACCCGCCACGTTGGTGATGCTGAGTTTCGTGTAGTCATCGTAATCCCCGTAGGCGCTGCCATTGCCTTGAATCCCAAAAAATGCCGTGAGCGGATTGGCAAAATCCGTCGCCACATTGGGATCGGCGATCGTGAAGTTCGATGCCGTCAGCCACCCTGGGGCCATCAAGTTGCCGTTGGTCTGCCCGGTAAACGTTAGCGTCCAGGTGCCCACGCCAACCGTATTCGTTACCGTCAACTCGGTGTTGGTCGGATTGGCGCCCCCATCGTTGGCTTTCCACGCCACGGCGGCCACCCAGCTTTTGGGAGAGTTTGCGGCAATATTGAGCCAGAGCTCAGTGGGTTGGGTGTAATCGCTCCCGTTGTAGGTCGAGGTGTCGGCATCCACCAACCACAGAGTGGTTTGAACACTGGTGTTGGCCGAGAGGCTGCTCAGCGTAAACGAGTAGCTCACCGGCTTGCTGTAAGGAGTGGAAATATCGCCCGAGTCGCCTGGGCCGCCGATCCATGACTGGTCGGTATCCAACGTCCCCAGTTCTGTGCGCGTGTACTGCGGGTTGCTGGTGAAAAACCGCGCCGTGCCGGCGGTCGCCGGCAATATCCTCAGGGCGGGAGGCGGAATCGGTGGAAGCACCAGAGGCGCTTTAAATTTGATGTTGTCCACCCACATCTTTACAGTCCCGATTAAGTCCTGGGAAGCGGTGGCCGCTCCGTAAGGCCCGTAAATATGCGCCATAACGTTCACAATGCTGCTTAAATTGGGGTCACTGAGCGCGGCAATCGGGATTTTGACGTGAACCCACTGATTGGACATTGTCTGGGGAACCTGGGTATCCGCTCCGTTTCCAAAATAATCCTGACCATAGGTTGACGTTCTCATCCCGAACTGCAGATTGCCGAAATACACCAAGCCCGGCACTCCCGCCGTGTAATTTGTCTGAACGGGGGAGCTGGAGTCAAACATCACATCGCACTCAAAGCTGGTGAGTCCAAGTGCGTCGCCGTTTAACGCGGGAGTGATGCCGCCGTACCCATCCATCGCCTCAAACTGGTCGCCTCCCACAAAGGTTGCATAGAGGAGCAACGATCCACCGAGACCGCCATTGGTATCCAGTTGCGCATCGTTGGTGTTGTCCCAATAGATCGCCGGAGTGATACCAAACCAACCGATCCAAATATTGTCGATTTGGCCGGCACTGTAGTCATACGTGCCATAGTAGGGGTTTACCGGTAGAACGGACAGGGCGTTGAATTGGTCGATCCAGTAGTTCGTCGTCATCACAACGTTGGTCGATGAGTTGGCCGAAATCGCCTGACCATTAGTGGCAGGATAGCCGTAAAGAGCTATGGCCAGGGTGCTGTTATAGCCGGGCGTCGTCCGCACGGTGGTGGGCGTGAAGTTATCGGCCTGCATGCCCTCGCCGCCAGGGTCAGGCGAACCAAATTGCCTGAAAAAGTACACCCCACTCGTCGTCGGCACCGACACTTCCAACGCATAAGTATGGTTGGAGGCCAGGATCACCTTGTCGCCATAAGTATCCGGCCCGTTTTGCAGGCTCAGGTAGCGAATGGCTTCGGCCCCCGAGTTCACGTTGTTGGTGAAGTTCAATCCCACGCCTTCACCCAACAGATCGCCTTGCGGTGTCGGGGCGGCCGTTTGGTAATTGGCCGCGCTGCCGTTGTAAAGGCCGTTCGTCGAGGTCAAATTGCCGGTGACGTCAAAAATATGCAGACCAAGCGGCACTGAACTGTATCCCGAAAACACAAATCCAACGCCCGTCAAGACATAGTTGGTGCCGGTGCCTGGTCCCGGCCCGTAGGCGGCCCCAGCCAGGTTGGTAATCGTAAAGGTCTCGCCAAAAACCACGGCCGTCGCTCCCGGTCCGGCTGAGGGAACACCGTCGGCCTGCACGCTTGCAAGCGACGTTGAGTAAAAAGGTTGCTGCAGGCTGCTCACAAACGGCTGCTGCGGACCGGTCACAAGCTCGCTTGGCCACGCTGCGAGGTTCGTTGAGAACGCGGAACCGTTGATGTCAGCTCGCGCCGCGCCGCAAAAGGCGCCGATTGCCAGGGCTGTCAAGCTGAGACAACCCCATTGCTGGATATGCTTTTTCATAGTAGTTTTTATTTGTCCTTTCGTTTCTTTGGTTTGGAACTCGTCAATAAACCCAACTTTGCGCGCCGTCGCTTCCTGTCATTTGCCATTGAATGGACTCCCCATGAGCCACTTTGACGGGCCAGTGACACTGCCTCGATTCGTGTGATGGGACGACGAATGAGATCATGGGTATCTTTTGTTTTCGGCGCGAACTATATCGACAGCGCCCTGGCTTGTCCAGCACTTTTTTCAGGTTTTTTTAAACCCGACTCCTTGGCGGAGTTTTCGCGCTCCGTCTGCGGTTCGCGGCAGGGTTGGAAAACGGACATGATCAAGACCCGGAGCGGGCGCTTTGGCGCTGGGAAGTTGTGTCCGTCAAGTTCTGCGAATTGACCATGTTGGCCACGCGGTAAAACGAGGCGGCGCAGGCTGCGAGCCTCCAGTTCGCTGCGCCGGCGCCCGCAATCCTGGCGGTCAATAGTCCCAATAAACGCCGGCGTCGTATTGCGTTCTAATTGCCAGCGGTGGCTGAAGGGAGACATGGCCATCGGCGAAACTCAAATTCACGCCGGCGAGTTTCCCGTAGAAATAATGCCCCATCGATTGGCCGTTTGCAGACAGAATCGGATTGGCTGGAGGGACGATGGCATTGCTGCTATAGAGAAGGTCGCTTATGAACGGAACACGCGCTATGCACTTGTCGGTGGTTTTGTAGGGCCAACCGTAGATTCCGGCATCGCTCTTGTCATAAGCGGCGTTTGCCCCATCGAAGTTCGGATAAAACCCGTCGGCCCCCTGGCCGCCGACGCGCTTGACCCAATAATTGTGCCATAACTTGTCTTCACCAGTGTAGGCACTGTTGTCCAGGTATTTTTCAAGGTCGCCAATGCTGGCAAGGGGGTGTCCAAGCTCCTTGGATGCACCGGCCATATCCGCGGGACGGACCGGGCAGAACCACATCGGGACCGTCAGCCCATAAGGCACCAAGGCGGGAATCATGTTCGTATTGGCGTCCCAACCCCATCCGCCAAAGTCGGGGCCGCACCCGAAGCCGGGCAGATACGATTTAAAATCGTTGGCGTAGAAATTGGCCACCGCCGACCATTGTTTGAAGTTGGATGCGCAGTTGGTGACCAGCGTTTGGAATTTGGATTTGGCCAGGGCAGGCAGCAACAGGGACGCCAGGATGGCGATAATGGCGATGACCACCAGCAGTTCAATTAGAGTAAAAGCCCTTCGCGCGGCTTTTCCAGCGATCCTCAATGTATGGAAATGTATCGTTCGCACCGTCAGTTTTCGCGAAAGGTGGGTTTCAGGTTTTTAAACCCTAACGGGAACATCGAAATGTTTCTGCAAAACCAGCGCAATGGTCCCTTGGAGGCGCGGCTGCGCCTCGGGGTCCGTCGGCAGAACGCGCGTATTGACGTGCGTGAACGAGCGTGCCCGGACAGCGTCGGCCACAACGGGACCCACGCGCTTCCAGGCGCGCGTGACTTCGCCCACAACCACCAGCACGTCGGGCGCCAGGCCGGTCACGAGCATGGCGATGCCGGCTCCCAGGTAATGCGCCATTTGCGCCAGAGCCTTTTCGGCTTTCTGATCGCCCTGCTCCACCAACCGCAGAATGTCATCGAACGACACGCGCGCTGTGGCGCTCTTGGAGCCAACCTCGCCTTTGCGCACGGATGTGGACTCGGCATAGTAGCGCATCGCCGCGGCCTCCGAGCCCAGAGCCTCCCAGCAACCAAAATTGCCGCAACGGCATTGCGGCCCGTTGGGCAGCAATGCGACATGCCCAAATTCCCCGGCCGCGCCGGTCGTGCCGCGCAGCAGTTGGCCGTTCATGATCATGCCAACGCCAATTTCGTCGGAAACGGTCACGGCGACCAGATTGTTGACGCCTTCGAGGTGGCGGCCGGACCACAACTCGGCCAGCGCGCAGGCATTGGCGGCATTTTCCAGTTCCACCGCCAGTCCGGTCGCCTGTTGAAGCGGCGTCTTCAAATCCAAATCACTCCACCCCAGGTTGGGCGCAAAGATCAGGCGATGCGAAGACGAATCAATGCGTCCGGGCAGACTGATGCCGATGCCTTCGTAGGAGCTTTTGGGGTAGGCCCGCATCAAGTCGATGACCCGGTGTCCCAAACGCGCGATGAATTCCTGGGGATCGCCGCCGGTGGAAATCTGTTCCTGGGCCAGAAACCGGTTGTCCATGCTGGAGACGGCAAGAGTGGTGACGTGGGGCTGGATGTCCACGCCAATCACGCCCGCCCGTTCGGCATTGAGGTGCAGGAACGTCGGCTTGCGCCCCCGCGGCAAGTGGCCCACGGCGCCCTCCATGACCCAGCGCTCGGCAATCAACTGCTCGGTTATCGCCGAAACGGTGCTGCGTTGCATGCCCGAGCGGCGGGCGACGGCGGCGCGGGAGATGGGTTGGTGGCGGCGGACCAAATTGAGAACGATGCGCCGATTGATGTCGCGCGCCGTCTCGCTGCGGGCGACCGTGATATTGTTCAAATCGATTTTTTCCAACCGGCTTCTCACAACAGTTTATTCGATCTATGACTAATGCAAAACAGCCGTTCCGTCCAGCAATAAGTGGCGCTTCAGTCGGACCTTTGGGGTACTTTCAGAGGATGTTCCATCTCTTTCGTAGTTTTGTCCATGCCCCGGCTCTTTTTTTTGCCTTGTATGCCGTGACTTTCCAGAAACAATGGCGCCCATGAAGTCACATCGGTCCGCCGGTTCGCGCCCCTTTGTTCGCCGCAAGAACAATTCGGCAAAAACCGCGGACTATAAGAACCCGCAATTGTCCGCGGAGAAACGCACGCACGACTTGCTCTCCCGCATGACCTTGGAGGAAAAGGCCGCGCAGATGGTATGCGTCTGGCAGAAGAAGACCGACTTGCTGCTGGACGGCAACGGAAACTTCGATCCGCAAAAAGCCCGGGCCGCGTTCAAGGACGGCCATGGCCTCGGACAAGTGGGCCGTCTCAGTGATTCGGGCAAAGGCAAGAACCCGCGCGAAATGGCCGAGTTGACCAACGCCATCCAGAAGTTCTTCATTGAAAACAGCCGGCTGGGCATCCCGGTGATTTTTCACGAAGAATGCCTTCACGGCCATGCGGCCATCGACGCCACCAGCTTCTCGCAACCCATCGGCTTGGCGGCCACTTTTAACCCCAAACTGGTGCAGGCGCTTTATGCCATGACGGCCGAGGAGGCGCGCGTGCGCGGCACCCACCAGGCATTGACGCCGGTGCTCGATGTCGCGCGGGACCCGCGCTGGGGTCGAGTGGAGGAAACTTTTGGCGAAGACCCGTACCTGGTTTCGCAAATGGGCATCGCGGCGGTTCGCGGTTTCCAGGGCAATGCCTCGTTCAAAGGAAAAAAGAACGTGATTGCGACGCTCAAACATTTCGCCGCGTATGGCCAGCCGGAATCCGGCATCAATTGCGCGCCGGCCAATTTCTCGATGCGCGAGTTGCGCGAGATTTTTTTGCGCCCGTTCAAGGAAGCGCTGGAAAAAGCCGGCGCCATCAGCGTGATGGCATCCTACAATGAGATCGACGGCGTGCCGGCCCATGCCAACCGCTGGTTGCTGGAGGATGTCTTGCGAAAGGAATGGGGGTTCCAGGGCTTCGTCGTTTCCGATTATTACGCCATCTGGGAGTTGAGCGACCGGCCGGAAACACATGGCCATCACGTCGCGCGCGACAAGGCCGAAGCCTGCGCCCTGGCCGTGCAGGCGGGGGTCAATATTGAGTTTCCCGAGCCGGATTGCTACCTCCATCTGCGCGCACTGGTGCGCGCTGGAAAGCTCAAGGAATCGCGATTGGACCGGTTGGTCGCTCCCATGCTTCTGTGGAAATTCAAACTGGGCCTCTTCGACGATCCCTACGTCGAGCCGTCCGTGGCCGTGCGCGTCGTGGGCTGCGAGGCCAACCGCAACCCGGCGCTCCAGGCGGCGCGCGAAACAATCACCCTGCTAAAAAATGACAACGGCCTGGCGCCGCTGGACCCGGACAAAATCCGCTCCATCGCCGTCATCGGCCCCAATGCCGACCGGGAATTGCTTGGCGGCAACAGCGGCCGTCCCAAGTATTACACCTCGGTCCTGGAAGGCATCCGCTCCAAGGTCGGAGACCGCGTCGAGGTCCCCTACAGCGAGGGGTGCAAAATCACCATGGGCGGCTCGTGGAATCAGGACCTGGTCACGCCCGGCGATCCAGCCTTCGATGTCAAGCAAATCCAGCAAGCCGTCGAAGTGGCCAAAGGAGCCGACGTCGTCGTCCTGGTCATCGGCGGAAACGAACAAACCTCCCGCGAGGCCTGGTCCAAGTCCCATTTGGGGGACCGCGCCCAATTGCGGCTGGTGGGAAGGCAGGAATCGCTCGTCAACGCCATCGTCACCACCGGCAAGCCGGTCATCGCCCTGCTCTTCAACGGGCGTCCCTTGGCCATCCAGTACCTCAGCCAGGTTGTTCCCGTCATTTTCGAGTGCTGGTACCTCGGCCAGGAAACGGGCCGCGCGGTGGCCGATGTCCTCTTTGGCGATTACAACCCGGCGGGCAAGCTCCCCATCACCCTGCCCCGCTCGGCGGGGCACCTGCCGGCCTTTTACAACTACAAGCCCTCGGCCCGGCGCGGTTATTTGTTTGACGACGTTTCCCCGCTCTATCCCTTCGGCTACGGCCTGAGCTACACCTCCTTCGCCCTGGAAAACCTCCGCCTCGCCCGGAAAAGAATCCGCCCGCGCGAATCCACCCACGTTATGATTGACGTGACCAACACCGGCAAACGTCAGGGCCAGGAGGTCGTCCAACTCTATATCCGCGACCTCGTCAGCTCGGTCACCCGCCCGGTCAAGGAATTGAAGGGCTTCGCCAAAATATCCCTGCGCCCCGGCGAGGCCAAAACAGTCAGGCTGGACATTACGCCGGAGTCGCTGGCATTTTACGACATCGACATGAATTTCACAGTGGAGCCGGGGGAATTTGAAATCATGGTCGGAACCTCCTCGCGCGACCAGGATTTGCGGAAGGTGATCCTCACGGTCGCAAACTGATCCCCAACACTCTCAAGCCGGAGCATGCTCCCGTGGAAATTCAAACTCGGTTTCTTCTATGATCCCTATGTCAAGCCGTCCGCGCCCGCGCGCCGCTGTTAGCTCAATAATATCGCTTGACGTGCCGGCGTTCCAAACCCCAGAGTTGCGACAATGAGAACCGAATCGGAGACTTTCGCAACGCGGAAGTCGTCAATGCCTCTGTCGTTGCGCATCCTCCGCCTCGGACCTGGCTACCGCGATCGGTGCGACCAGGGCAATCCTATAAAACAATTATTGAATTGATGCATCATGTCCAATGTAAGAGACGATTTTGTTTTAGCGAAGCTGGCGAAAATGACCCTGGCGGAAAAATGCGGCCAGGTTTTGACCTTCACCTGGCGCGGGGCTTACCTGACGCCCTCGGGAATCGAACAGGTCACCAAACTGCACGCCGGCGGCCTTTGCCTGGAACCCTACGCGCTCGAAACCTGCAAGAACCTCTACTGGGGGCGTTCGCAGGTGGACCCTCACTTCAAGAAGCCCAAGGACTATTTCGACATCGCGCACACCTATTTTGACGATCATAACTACGGCGTGAGCGTGTCGCCGGAAGAGCTGACCCTCGCCCTCAACAAGCTGCAGCAAATCGCCATGAGCCGGCCCTCCGGCATCCCCCTGCACATCACCATCGACATGGAAGGCGATTTCAAAAACGATTACACTTCCGGTCACGTCATACAGTTCCCGCCACCCATGGGAATGAGCGCCATTGGAGACCTCGATCTTGCCTATAAAGTGGCCAATACGCTGGGCCGCCAGATGGCCGCCATCGGTGTCACTCAGTTCTATCACCCAGTCTGCGACGTCAATATCAACCCGTTGAACCCCGAAATCGGCGTGCGCTCCTTCGGCGATGATCCGAAGATCTGCGCGAAATACGTCGAGGCGACGGTGCGCGGGTATCAGGACGCCGGCATTGTCGCCACAGTCAAGCACTTCGCGGGCCGCGGCGATTCGGCGACCGACGCGCACGACGTGCTGGACGTCTGCCGGGCGGATCTCAAGCGCATGCGCGAAGTTGAGCTCGTGACCTTCCAGGCCGGCATCAACGCGGGCGCCAACGCCCTCATGACGGCCCATACGATCTTCCCGGCCTTCGACAATGAGTTCCCCGCCACCCTGTCTTCCAAAATCCTCACGGATCTTCTCAGGGGAGAAATGGGATTCAAAGGCGTCATCGTCTCGGACGCCATCGGCATGGCCGCCATCCTCAAAAAATGGCCGCTCCCCCAGGCCTGCGCCATGGCCATCAAGGCAGGCGTGGACACCATCCTGCTCAAGGCGGACGACGAATCCCGCTCCCAGTGCCTCTTCGGCATCAAGAGCGCAATCGAGCGCGGAGAGCTTTCCGAAGAGCGGCTCAACGACGCGGTCCGGCGGCTTCTATGCATGAAGTACGACCAGGGCCTGTTCGATAAAGCCGGAAAAATGGACCCGGACAAGACCAAGGCCATCGTCAGGAGCAAGGAAGTGATCGATTTCTCCCGGCAAGTGGCCCATAAAGCCCTTCTGGTGGTGCGCGACGACAAGAATCTGCTGCCGTTGAGCAAGGACAAGAAGATACTGGTCATCGAGCAGCTCATTCCGTATCCCTTCCTGGGAAAGGACCTCTACAGTCATCCCCACATGTTTTGTGAACAGATGGCGACGCACTCCACCAACCTCATCCTGGATGACACGGGCTTCCACGCCAGCGACGAGGATGTGCAAGAAGCCCTCGAGCTGGCGAAGGAAGCGGAGCTCGTCGTCATGACGAACTACTACGCCCGCATCGAAAAGAAAGGCAACAACCAAGGCCTGGTGAAGGCCTTGAAAGACGCCGGACACACCGTGGTTGTCGTGACGAACTTCCCTTATCTCAAAGGCACAACCAAAGAGGCCGATGCGGTCGTCTGCAATTTCTCAGGCTCCCCCGATTCGATCCGGGTCGCCGCCGACCTGCTCTTCGGGGCTGTAAAACCTTATTCGTCAACGAAGATGCCAATCGACCTCAGCAAGGAAAAAGAACTGGCCGCCACTGAAACCGTGGCGCCCAGGAAGAAGACCGCGGAAAAACCGGCGCGGAAAAAAGGCTTCGCCTTCGGAGGCAAGTGCTGAACCACCAGGCCTGATAACCAAGAGGGGGAAAAGATGCCGAAATCCGCCACATTCGACGTGCGCGATATTTATACCATCGCGGGAGCCAGAATAGCCGCCATTTACGAACAAAACAAAATGACGGTCCATTTCCAGGGCATGTCCAAGACCCTCCAGTTCCCGCAAACGGTGGCCCTCCAAGGGGCGCCCACGTGCTCGGTCGGCATTTCCCCCTACGGTCTCTACAACCGCCTCAACGACGCGGGCCGCCTCATCCTGCTGAACCAAAAGGCGATCCAATTCGCCTCCGCACCCTTCGTGCGCATCGGCGGCAAGTTCACCATGCTCACGCAAAGAAAGCCGCAGATCCCCGAGATTCCCGACGACATCCCGGCCATTGAGAACTATTACCATCCCCCGATTGCGGAAAGAAACGTTTTCCTTACCATCGCCACGCCATCGCTGGAGATTGCCTACAAGCTGGGGAAGGTGAAAGTAACCAGGAGACTGGTTTCCCCATTCCTGTCGGGTGGAGCCCAGACGTTGATGCCACTGGGCGTTGAAGAGTTCGATGTGGAGAACGCCGCGGACCAGGCCCAGGAGATCACCCTCGTGGTGCCCAGGCCCTCCCTGGTCAACCTCCAGGAAAAGGAGCTTAAACCGACTGACCAGGACAGCGTCTATATCAGTTCCGCCCCTGTCCACGGCCATGCGCATAAGGAGTTTCGGTCCGCGCAGGCGCGGGGAGTAGTGATGGCAAGCACCGAAAGTCCGAACCGGATGGCGCTGGCAGTCGCCGAAACGTCCGGCGTTGCCGTGGACATCCAGCCCTATTTCTGCCTCAACCACTACAGCCAGGACCTCCTTTTGAACGCGGACGGCAGCTTCTACGAAAAACGCCAGCCGCTTCCCAGAAGCGATTATGGAGCGGCGCTCAGCCTGACCTTCACGCTGGAGGCGGGCGCGACGAAAAAAATTCCCGTGGCCGTTGTCCTGGACTTCCCGGAACAGGTCTTCATTGACGGGGCAAAGTTCGAGCGCAAATACGTCAGGAGCTTCGCGGACAAGGAGCAGCGGGTAATCGACATGGCCAAGCTCGCCCTGGACAGCTATCCGCACTGGCGGAACCGGACCGTGAAATTCCAGAAACGGATTTTGGATTTTATCCAGGCAAGCCCCTCCTACAAGGACGACCGGGCCGGCGCCCTGCGCCTGACCCGCCTGATGCTCAATGAGTTCCATTTCCCATTGTCAAACGGCGCCGTCTGGGTTGAAGACGACCAGGGCAATGAGCGCGCACGGTTCCTTGAATGCTTCGACTACGCGTACATCAATCCATCTGATGTGGATTGGTATTCCATGGTGCTTCTGATCCTGTTCCCGCGTGTGGAAAAGGAACTCTGCCAGAGATTCATCGACTCCATTCAGGCCGAGGACCTCACCCCGCGCTTCTACCACTTTCACTCCTCCTTCGTGGAAGCCAGAAAGCACTTCCAAGAGCATCCGGAGGAATACGAGGGCATGTCGATGACCCAAATCCGGGACGCCTTCAAGGTCAAGGGCAGCGTGGCGCACGACCTCGGCGCCCTGCCCAAGGGCCATGCCCTGCGCAACCTCAGCGATTATGCCTGGTACAACAACAACTACTGGGTGGACCTTTTCCCCAAGCTGGCGATGCGCGTCCTGCGCAATGTGAAGTTCACGGGAGACATCGAGTTTCTCAAGAACAATTGGGAGACGCTCAAATTCGGGCTGGAATCCCTGCTCAAGCAGGACTACGACGGCGACGGCGTGCCCGAGGGCTATCCCGACGAGGTGAAGAACACATTCGACAAC
Source organism: Verrucomicrobiota bacterium (assembly GCA_049517295.1). Taxonomy (GTDB): domain Bacteria; phylum Verrucomicrobiota; class Verrucomicrobiia; order Limisphaerales; family Palsa-1400; genus JBEKSF01. The sequence goes on along the minus strand of JBEKSF010000106.1, from coordinate 8,025 downwards.
CTGGTCCTCTTCGGCGCCGACGCCTATGACGCCACGACCTTCCTGGCCGGCTGCAAGGCCATGATTACCATGGCGGAAATGTTGGACGACCAACCCGCCAGGACGCGGATTCAAACAGCATTCGACAAGGCCCGGGTCAGCTTCGAGAAGCTTTGGCGGGACGGAAAGAACAAAAAGGGCGACAAGCTCCAGTATTACGTCACCTGTTTCGATCCGGCAACGGGGAAAACCAACACGGATGTCTGGACCAACCAACTGGACGCCCTCTGGTACTTGATTGCCATCGGCGAAGAGTCCTTCATCCCGGAGGATCGTGCCAGGAAGATCCTCAAGACGATCTACAAGAACAACCGCACCTTCATGGGCTGGGCCATGGCTCGCACCGAGGACGGCCAGCCGGTGGAATCGGACCAGGGCAAGGACGTTTACACCACTTCCAATTACGTCTTCGCCCAGCTCTTGGATTACTACGGCATGGTCAAAGAGAGCAAGGACGTCTATAAGCACATGGATCGGGTGGTCTTCGATTACGGCAATTCCATGATCACCCCGGACAACCTCCGGGCTGAGCTGGAAAAGGAAGCGGGTGAATCCGCCCCCGGTCCCCATTACATCGTCGCCGCCTATCCCCGGCCAGGCGCCGTATGGACCCACCTGGTCCTCCAGCATATCAAAGTGATGCAAGCGCAAAAGGGCACGGCAATCATCGATTCAGAGTCCTTGACATCGTTCCTGTCCGAACTCTTAAAAGAGGATTGACGCCTCTATGAACTACGACATCACCTTCGTCGGTCACGTATGCTACGACGAAATCATTCCCTTCGGCGGAAAACCGGTCGTCGCCCCGGGGAGCGCCGTTCTGTGCGGCGCCATGGTCGCGGCGCGAGTGGGCAAAAAAGTCGCCGCCGTCGTAAAAATGGCGAAAAAGGACGAGAACATCCTTCAGCCCATGAAGGACGCGGGTGTGGACACCTACCTCATCCCGAGCGCGGAGACGACCTACTCTAGGGTGCTGCACGAATCCGCCAACGTGGACGAGCGCAAGTTGACCATAGTCAAAACAGCCGGCTTGATAGCTATTGGCGACGTTCCAAACCTCAACTCCACGTGCGTTCATCTGGCCGGGATTTCCGACACCGAGTTCGACATGGCTCTTCTGAAGGGATTGAAGGCCCGCGGGCAAAGCCTGTCGGCCGACATGCAGAGCTTCGTCCGCCACGTTACCCCGGTGACCCATGACATAGAGTTCAGCGACGTCGCAAATAAAAAAGACATTGCGGCCATGATGGACAAGCTCAAGTTGGACGTCGTGGAAGCCCGTATTCTGACCGGAACCGAGGATCTGGAAAAGGCCGCAATCATTGTCGAATCATGGGGCTGCCCGGAAATCATGATCACGCACTCCCAGGGCGTGCTGGCGCGGGTCAACGGCCGCACGCTCTATGAGAAGTTCTCCAACAACAGCATGGTGGGCAGGACCGGCCGCGGGGATACGACCTTCGCGGCCTATCTGTCTCGCCGACTGGATCATAACGCACAAGAATCCTTGAAGTTCGCCGCCGCCCTTGTTTCGATCAAGATGGAAACGCCCGGCCCCTTCAAGGGAACGATGGAGGATGTCGCAAAGAGATTGAGGGAAAAGCATTCCTCTCGCGTGTCCCGCGCACAATAAATTATGAATTTATGATCGATCCACGACAAAAAATTCCGTTTTGGGAGAAAGTCGGCTACGGCTTCGGAGACGCCGGCGCCAACTTTGTTTTCCAAACGATGCTCATGTTTCAACTGGGCTTTTACACCGACACCTTCGGAATCAGCGCCGCGGCCGCCGGAACACTCTTGTTGGCCGGGCGGTTTTGGGACGCCTTTTTTGATCCGTTCATGGGGGTCGTCGCCGACCGCACCAACACGAGATGGGGAAAATTTCGTCCGTGGGTTTTGTGGTCGGCGCTGCCGTTTGCCATTTTGTTCACGCTGACTTTCACAACGCCGCATTTTGGCGCATCGGGAAAACTCATTTACGCCTACGTCACTTATTTTCTGCTGATGACGATTTATTCCGTCAACAATCTGCCCTATTCGGCGCTCAACGGCGTGATGACCAGCGACGTGGACGAACGCACGCTCCTTTCCTCATACCGCTTCTTCTTCGCCATGGCCGCCCAGTTCGTCGTGCAGGGAATGACCCTCTCGCTCGTCAGCAAATTCGGCCAGGGCGACAACGCCAAAGGCTGGTCTCTGACGATTGGAATGTTTTCAGTTCTCGCGATTGTCTTTTTTGTCATCACGTTTTTCAGCGCCCGGGAACGCGTTCATCCCGATCCGAACCAAAAGTCGTCCTTCAAGCTGGACTTCGCCGATCTTCTCAAAAACGTCCCGTGGAAAGCGATGTTCGTGCTGACGCTCTTTCTCTTCACCACGCTCGCGCTGCGCGGCACCGCGCTGTTTTATTATTTCACCTATTACGTGGACAAATCGCGGCTCTTTGACCTGCTGCGATCGTGCGGGATGGTGACGACCACTTTGAACACCGGCGGTTTGTGGCACGCAATTCTCAATGCGTTTGGACTTATCGCAACGGACGATCAGAAAAATGTCGTTTCCGTCGGCTTCGGGTTCTTCAACATGTCCGCGCAAGTGCTGACCATCCTTGGCGTCCTGTGTTCCAAAACGCTCTCATCGCGTTTCGGCAAAAAGCCCGTGTTTGTCACCGGCCTGTTTTTCACCTCCATTTTTGCCGCGCTGTTTATCGTCCTGCCGCCCGGCGCGGTCAAGCTCATGTTTTTGCTCAACATTTTGCTCGCACTGTCTTATGCGCCTACGATTCCGCTGCTGTGGGCGATGATGGCGGACGTCGCGGACTACGCCGAATGGAAAACCAGCCGCCGGGCCACCGGTGTGGTGTTCTCTGGCATCGTGTTCGCATTGAAAGCCGGCTTGGGCCTGGGCGGCGCGATCTGCGGCTGGCTCATCGGCTGTTTCGGTTACGTGCCAAATGCGATTCAAACCGGCCGCTCGCTGCTCGGCATTCGCATCACGGCCAGCGTCGTTCCGGCAATCACATTTTTTGTCGGCGTCGTCGCCCTGGCGTTCTTTTACGGAATTGACAAAAAACTGAATCTGCAAATCCAGGATGAACTGGTCGAACGAAGGAAAAAATTCGCCGCCTGATCATGAAACTATCTCCTGTCATCGCCTGCCTCGCCGCCGGCCTTTTGGCCGGTGGCCGCGCCGCTTCCCAACCCGCCTCGCTGCCCACCCTCAAGTCCGCCTTCCGGCACGCCTTCCGCGTTGGCGCGGCCCTCAATGCCCCGCAGTTCGCCGAACAGAACACCCAGGCCCTCAACCTTATCACCAACCAGTTCAACACAATCAGCCCGGAAAACGTCTTGAAGTGGGAGCCTATCCATCCCGCCCCGGACCGCTTCAACTTCGACGAGGCCGATCAATACGTCGAATTTGGCCGCAAATACGGCATGTTCATCGTCGGCCACAATCTGATTTGGCAGTACCAGACTCCCGCCTGGGTGTTCCAGGACGCCAAGGGCGGCGTCATCACCCGCGACGCCCTGCTCCAGCGCATGCACGACCACATCCTCGCCGTCGTCGGCCGTTACAAGGGAAAAATCGGGGGCTGGGACGTCGTCAATGAAGCATTGAACGACGACGGCTCATTGCGGCAGTCGCACTGGATGCAAATTATCGGCCCGGACTATCTGGTCAAAGCCTACCAATGGGCGCATGAAGCCGACCCCATGGTGGAATTATACTACAACGATTACTCGATGGAAAACCCGGAAAAACGCGCGGGCGCGGTGGCTCTCATCAAAACTCTCCAGTCCAACGGCGTCAAACTCGCCGCCGTCGGTTTGCAGGGTCATTACAAAATGGATTGGCCCGCCCCGGGCCAGATCGATGACACCATCGACACCTTCGCTGCCTTGGGCGTCAAGGTGATGATCACCGAATTGGACCTGGACTTGTTGCGCCCCTCTAATCGTACGGCCGATCTCAGCCAAATGGATGCGGACGCCCAAAACGCGAATGACCCCTACGCCAACGGCTTGCCCGATTCGGTGCAGCGACAACTGGCCAGCCGCTATGCCGAGTTGTTCAAAGTGTTCCTCCGGCATAAGGGCACGATCACCCGCGTCACCTTTTGGGGAGTCGGCGACGGCGATTCCTGGCTCAACCGCGGCCGCCACAACTATCCCCTGCTCTTCGACCGCCACTACCAGCCAAAACCCGCGTTCGACGCCGTCATCGCTTTGGCTCATTAGAAACCCCTTTGCCCCGCAACCAACCCGCCCAATCGGTGTTTCCTTCCCAGTGGTGCCTGTGCCCCGTCCTAGCCGGTCGAAATTGACTTTGGTTCAATCACGGCACAGGTTATTTTGTTCCGTCCGCGGCGCGTGCCGCGAGCGAATATAATGACTCGATTAACTGCCTTGCTCACTTTCTGGCTCGGCTGCCTGTTCTTGCTGGGCGGCTGCGCGACGCCGCGGCATGTGGCGGGCTCTGTCAACGGCTCCACCTACACCTCCGCCCGCGGTGACTTTTCCGTTCCCTTTCCCGTCAGCCCGGAGGTCGGCGGACGCATTCTGAGCGACAACGCCCAAAGCGTGACCTTTCACGACAATTGGGGAAGCCGCATCACCTTCTCTTCCCTGCCCTTCGAGGACAGCAGTTCGATGATGTCGGTCCTGCGCGCGCAAGGCCCTGAACTGGCCCTGCGCGAGTTCGCCAAACGCGATTACGGTGACGCCATCGCGGTGCATTACCACCCGGAGGCCTGCGGCGGCGCCATCTCCTTTCTTTTCCTCAAGCCCGTCGGACCCAAAACCGGCGTGGCCGCCTTCGTTCATGGTCATCGCCTCTACCTCGTCGAAACCGACATGCTGCCCGGGGTGCAGTTGCTGGCGCAGGGCGATGAAAAATCGCAACTCGACCGGGATGCCTGGCTGGAAGCCCGCGCCGTCGCCCTGGCCCAATCCATGACAGTCAAGTAATCTATGGGTGAGGCCTCTCCAGTTCTGCCCTGGCGCATGGCGACCCGGCGCGATTGCCGGACCCTGGCGGAAATGAATCACCAACTCATTGCCGACGAAGGCCACCGCAATCCCATGAGCGTCCCGGAACTGGAATCCCGCCTTAGAAGCTGGCTGGAGGAAGGCTACGAGGCGGTCTTGTTCCACAGGGACGCCGAAGTGGCCGCCTACGCTCTTTATCGCGCCCAATCGGACGAAATCTATTTGCGCCACTTCTTCGTCGCCCGTCATCTGCGACGCCGGGGCATCGGACGCCAGGCCTTCGCTTTGCTGCGCGACAAAATCTGGCCCAAAGGCCAGCGGTTGACTGTTTCCGTCCTCACCCACAACGAGGCCGGTCTGAAATTCTGGCGCGCCTTGGGTTACAAGGATTATTGCTTGACGCTGGAAATCCTTCCTCCCCCCAACCCCGCCGCTGGTTCCTGAACCGTCCCCTCCTGCTCGTAATCTTAATCTTAATCTTAATCCCTGCCCTTTGCCCTCCCTCCGAGCAAAAGCCGCCAAAATGCCATCGCGCCTTATCTGCCCCACTGCGGATTTTCCATGAAGGCGTAGCACAGCATGTGGCAAATGGCCATTTGCGCATCCTCAACCTTCCCGTAATGCGTGGAGTTGATCACGATGGCGTGTTGGGCAATGCTGGCCAGCCTCCCCCGTTTGCCCCCGACCAGCCCGATCGTTTCCAGTCCGTTTTTATTCGCCCATTCCACCGCTTTGACCACGTTGGGCGACGCCCCGCTGACGCTTAACGCCATCACCAAATCCCCTTTTCGTCCGTAGTTCTCCAATTGCCGCACGAAGATGTCTTCGTACGCGTAATCATTTCCAATGGCGGTCATCCAACTGACATTGTCGTTGAGCGAAAGGCAGCGAAAGCGTTTGCCGACTTTGTCGGAGGACCCTTTGCCCAAGTCGGTCACAAAATGGGAGGCATTGGCCGCGCTCCCCCCGTTGCCGAAAACGAAAATCTGGCGGTCTTGCTTAAGAGCCTTGCGCAGCAGGCCAATCAACTGCTCCACCGCCTCGCACGGGATGGAATCAATCGCCTCCTTTTCGGCCGCGATATAATCGGAAATCCATTGCTTCATAGCGACAGTGTAACCAGTTTCCAGGGCAATTCAACTCAAAGCCAGGGCGCATTCGTAACCGTCGCTAACCCTTTGCGTTGCAACAGGCATTGAGTTGGGGCTGAACTCCCGCACGAAGACTTTTACTCCGGCGGCTTGTCGAATATACAAATCAGTCCCCGTTCACCTGAACCTATGGCCGTCAAATATATTGCGATTTATCTTGCCCCAAAATCAAATAAACAGTAAAAGGTGAACATGAGGCGGGTTTCGGGGACTCAAACAACACTTGGCTGCCAGGCCATTTTGACCTCGCATGATTTTCCAGCCAATTACACCTCCGTTGCCGACGGCGGGGCAGGCCCGGGAGATTGGGCCGCCTTGCTGGACATCGGCGCTTACACCACCAACGCTTCGGCCGGCTGCTGGCTGCTGGCCGTGGACCCGTCCGCCAGCAACCTCGTCTTCATCGCCCAGTCCGAGGGCGCCAACCAATTTGTCTTTGACTCCCCCATTGATCTGGACGCCGGCGATTGGCATAACATCTGCCTGACCTATACGGCGACAAACTGTTGCTTGTATCTCGAAGGCCAGCTCGCCACCAACGCCGGCCCCATCGCCTGCTGGCCCAGCGCCAACCAATGCCTCTCCAACGGCTTCTTCGTAGGCAGCATGTCCGCGGCGGGCGATTACCAATGCCGCGGCCAAATGCAATACCTCGAGACGTTCGATTACCCTCGCGCCGCCACGCAGATTGCGGACGATTACGCCACCGTGTCGGCCTTTATTGGTTATTGGGGCGGCAGTCTGCCCGCGCTGAGCGCCGACGGCGGCGGATTCCATCCCGCCTCCGTCACCGGTCCCCCGGCGCCCGGCAGCACTAACAGCGGTGGCGGCGGTTCGGGCGGAGGCCCAATGTGCGTTACGTTCAATCCGCCGGCCAGCGGTTACACAAATTGCGAGACCTACACCAATTTCTGGCTGAAAATTTCCCAGGCCTCCAATTCGATCCAAGTTGTCATCAGCAACACCTTGCCGGGGATGTCCTACCTTCTGCTTGAAAAGACCAATCTGCTCAATCCCTATTGGACCGTTATCCAGGAGTTGACGGCCACAAACTCCTCCACAACGGCCTCCAATATCAGCGCGGGAACCAATGCCGCCGTGTTTTTCACGGCGGTGCTGACCACCAACGACCAGGCCCCGGTGATCACCCAGGAGCCTTCCAACCAAGTGGTGGCGCTCAACGGCAAGGCGGTCTTTCAAGTCACCGCGACCGGTCTGGCGCCTTTGGCCTATCAGTGGCAGCTCAATGGCGCCAACATATCGGGAGCCACTGCCAGCCAACTGACCCTCAGCGGCGTGCCTACCAACAAGCTGGGAACCTACTCGGTTATCGTATCCAATGCCATCTGCTCGGCCAGCGCCGCCGCCGGGCTTGGGTTGAGCTGGACTACTTACCTGACCAACCCCATCAACGCGAGTCCGGCGATAGGACCTGACGGTACGATCTTTATCTCGACAACGAGCAGCCAGTTCCTGGCCTTGGACCCGGTTCTGGGCAAAATCAAATGGTGCGTCCCCCTGGTCACCGGCCAACCCTACGAACTGACTTCTTCCGCGGCCGTCGCTGCCAACGGCCGGGCGGTTTATGTCGGCTCCCAGGATTCTTCCGGTGGCTTCCTCTACGCCTTCAATCCCACCAACGGCGCCGTTCTCTGGCGCACCAATCTCGGCGGCCCCATTTTTTCCTCGCCGGCCATCAATCCCGTAGATGGCACCATTTATGCTTGCACCTACAATCCTGGCTCCAGCGCTCTCTTCGCGGTCACCCCCACGGGCAGTGTAAACTGGCAATTCCAGCCCGATGACCCGTCCTCAACCTCCAGCGCCATGGATTCGTCCCCAGC
>JBEKSF010000105.1:0-21287 GCA_049517295.1 Verrucomicrobiota bacterium | reverse complement strand
GCTGGTTTTCGGTTATATGTAACTCCGTGAAAAAAGCTACGTACACTGTCTCCGAAGCCCAGTCGAATTTGCCCAGCCTGTGCCAGTCCGGACGGCGCTTTGTCATTTGCCGCAGGGACAAGCCGGTGTATGTCGCCATGCCGCTGGAGGATTATGACGCGCTGCTGGAAACGATGGAGATTATGAGCAATCCCAAAGCGATGGCGACGTTGCGCGCCGCAAAGGAGGGGCGCCTGGCTTACAAGAAAGTGAACCTCGCCGATGAAAATTTTGGCTTCTGAGCCGGTGCAACGCTGGCTCGTCGGCTTGCCGCCGGAAAGCAAAAAACGCGTGCGCGCCGCCTTGCGCGCCCTCCAATCCGGCCGCGGTGACGTCAAGGCGCTGAGCGGCGAACTGGAGGGCTTTTGCCGGTTGCGCATTGAGGGGCTGCGGATCGTTTATTCCCAGCATCCCGGCCAGATTATCCGCCTTGAATACGCGGACTGTCGCGATGTCGTTTACGAAACCTTCCTAAAGGTTCTGCAAGAACGAAAAACGCGCAACCCGTGATTGATACGGCCCGGATATTCGCTTTGGTCCGGTCGCATATCTGTTTTCAGCCCCTTGCTCAGCCCTGCCCCTCTTTGCTCTTGTAGTAAGCGTCAATCCGCGCCGTGACGTCCTTGAAGCCCATATCGACTTCGTATAGCTGCTTGAACTGCTCCATCGCCTCCTCTTGCTTGCCCATTTTCTCCAGAACGGTGCCCAGCGCGTACATCAGTTCCTTCCTCTCCTCGTCCATCCCGACCTTCTCCTTTAGCGCATTCTGCAGCGTGCGGGCGGCCATGTCATTCATCCCGCGCCGGGCCAGGCATTGGCCCAGGTAACCCATGGCCTGGAGGCGCTTATGGGGATTGCCTTGGGCTTTCTGAAATTCCGGCATCGCCTCGCTGATCCTTCCCAGCTTGAAATACAACTCGCCCAGTTCAAAGCGGATGCTCAGGTCGGTCGCGTAGTGTTCGGCCCGCTGCTTGCAATCGGCCAGCAGGAACTCGTCCCGCTCCTTTTTGATCTGCGCCGATTTCTCCGCGTAATCCGGCGCTTGCGGGTCCAGCCGGGCAAGGGCGTCGTCGTATTTTTTCCCCGTCGTGTCGGCAATGGCCTTTTGCAGCGAAGCGTCGCTGTCCCCCTCCTTATCGATAATGCGCTGATAGGTTTGCAGCGCCCGGTCAAATTCCTTTTTTTGCGTGTAAAGCTCGGCCACGCTGCGGAGCAGCTTCAAGTTGCCGGGATCCTCCTTCAGGCGCTTCTCGTAATCCTCGATCATTTTCTGCGCGATGTCCTGGCTTTTGACCTGGCGTTTTTCCTGTTCCAAGGCCACCGCCTCCTCCTTGTTCCTGAGGATGTCGCGGTAGGAGCCCGTCCCGCTGGACAATGCCTCGTAGCCGCCTTCGGACAGGGTTTTGCGGGCGGAAATGTCCTTGAGTTCTTCGGCCAGTTGCAGGTCGCCGGGATGCAGCCGCATCAATTCAGCCAGTATCTTTTCCGCCTTTTCTCCCTGGGCGGCCATGGAATAGGCGCGGGCCAGCAGTTTCTGAGTGTCTTCGTCCTTGGGCGAGTTTCTGGCGACGATTTCCAGCGAAATGACCGCCGTTTGCGGCAGCTCCGCCGCCATCGCCGCTTCCGCCAGGATCTTGTGGGCCGCGGAGCTGTTGGGGTCGCTATTGAGGATTTGCTCCGCCGTTTTGATCGCGTCCAGCGGGTCCTTCATCAACTCCAATTGCCCCTTGGCCAGAAGCGGCGAAGACCCGGCGCCGCTGAGCATTCTTTTGAAGAACGTGCTGGTGCCAGAGGTCTTTTTGAACTGCGCCACCCGCAGCGCCTGTCGGCACTCCAAAAACGCCGGTTCCTGCACCAGCACCTGGTTGAATATGGCGATGGCGTAGTCGTAGTTCTTCCGGTCCAGGGCGGACATTCCCTTTTGGTACTGCTCGCGCAACGGGCGGGGTATTTGACTCAATGATTTTTCTGCCATGTAGAAACCTTATTAACCCGCGGCCAAAAAATCCACTGCAAAGATTGATTGAATTCGAGAGGCGGGCGCATACCATACGCCCCTATTGTTCAAAGGAACCAATGCAGTTTGCCGTTTTTAAAGAGAACATCCAAGGCGAGACCAGGGTGGCCCTCGTGCCGGACTCCGTCAAACTATTGATCAAGAAGAAGCACTCCGTGTTGATCGAGACGGGCGCGGGACTGGCCGCCTCGATTCCCGACGCCGAGTTTGAGGCCGCCGGCGGGCGCATCATGGCTGACGCGGCCCAATTAACGGCCGCGGCCGAATGTATTTTGAAGGTCCGGCCGGTCAGCCGGGAGGAGGCGCAATCGGTGCCCGAAGGCAAGGCGCTGATCGGTTTTCTGGCCCCGTTGCGCAACGCCGAGTTGGTGCAAATCCTGGTCCGCCGGCGGGTCACCAGCTTCAGCCTCGATGCCATCCCCCGCATTTCACGGGCCCAAAGCATGGACACGCTTTCGAGCATGGCCACCATTGCCGGCTACCAGGCGGTCCTGCTCGCCGCCACGCACCTGCCAAAATTTCTTCCCATGTTGACCACCGCCGCCGGAACCATCCGGCCCGCGCAAGGCCTGGTTGTCGGGGCGGGCGTGGCCGGGCTTCAGGCCATTGCCACCGCCAGGCGCCTGGGGGCGGTGATGGAGGCCTTTGACGTCCGGCCCGCCGTCAAGGAGCAGGTCAAAAGCCTCGGCGCCACCTTCATTGAAATCGCCAGCGCCGAAAACCTGGAAGACAAAGGCGGCTATGCGAAAGAAGTTTCGGCCCAAGTGCTGGTCCAACAACAAAAACTCCTGCAGGAACGGTGCAAAGCCGCCGACTTCGTCATTTCCACCGCCCAGGTTCCCGGCAAGCCCGCCCCGCGCCTCATCACCAAAGACATGGTGGCCGGCATGAAGCCGGGATCGGTGGTCGTCGATTTGGCCGCCGAGAGCGGCGGCAATTGCGAACTGACCCGTCCCGATGAAGTCGTCCGCCACAACGGCGTGACCATCCTGGGGCCGACGAACCTCCCGGCGACGCTGCCCCTGGATGCCAGCCGGATGTTCGCGCGCAACCTGGCCACATTTATTATGGAGATCACCAACGAAAAAGGTTTCACGATGGATTGGAAAAACGAAATCTTCGCCCAAACCTGCATCACCCTCGATGGCGAAGTCAGCGACAAACGGAGGAGGCAATAAACATGGGCGCCTTGGCGATGATCTATATATTCATCCTGGCCATCTTCACCGGCGTGGAGGTGATCAGCCGGGTGCCGACGGTGTTGCATACGCCCCTGATGTCCGGCGCCAATGCCATCCACGGCATTGTCCTCATTGGCGGCGTCATTGTGCTGGGCTACGCCGACGACAGCACGGCGCTCCTGGTGCTGGGCTTTATCGCCGTGATCCTGGGCACACTCAACGTGGTGGGCGGATTCGTCGTCACAGACCGGATGCTGGAGATGTTCAAAGCCAAGCCGAACCCCAAAACAGGCGAAGACAAATGAGCCGCTTTTCCGCGCCTGAAGGCGCCTACCTGATCGCTTCCCTGCTTTTCATTTTTGGCCTTAAGCGCCTGAGCTCGCCGCGCACCGCGCGTTCGGGCAATATCGTGGCCGCGATTGGCATGGCGCTGGCGTTGGGCGGCACGTTTCTCCTTCCGGGCCTGCGCCATTTCGGGTGGGTGCTGGGGGCCATTGCCATCGGCGCCGTTCCCGGCTGGCTGCTGGCCAAGCGTGTCAAAATGACGGCGATGCCTCAAATGGTGTCCCTCTTCAACGGCATGGGCGGAGCTTGCGCTTTGTTCATTTCGCTCGGTGAATGGTTTAAGTACTGGCTCTTGGATCCCCTTGGCCGGCTCGGTCTTGGCCGCGACTTCGGCGAGATCTTTCCCATGCTGCTGGGCGTCGTATTTGGGTCTGTCAGCTTCACCGGCAGCCTGGTTGCCTTTGGCAAGCTGCAAGGGCTGATTACCGAAAAACCGGTCCGCTGGCCCGCTCAAAAAGCAATAAACGCGCTCGTGCTGGCCGCCCTCCTGGCGGCGGCGGGGGCGGCGGTGCGGTGGCAATCGGCCGGGGCCTGGATTCTCCTGCTGGCGTTGGGAGCTTTGCTGCTGGGCGTTTTGCAGGTCTTGCCCATCGGCGGCGCGGACATGCCGGTGGTCATCTCCGTTCTCAACTCCTGCACCGGGCTGGCCGCCGCGGTGACCGGTTTTGGGATGCACAACATGTCGATGATTATTGCCGGCACATTGGTGGGGGCGGCCGGTTCTCTTTTGACCGTGCTCATGTGCAAGGCGATGAACCGCTCTTTGGCCAAAGTCATCTTTGGCTCCTTTGGTTTGTCCCCCGCCGGCGCCGGTGCCGCCGCCGGCCAATCCGATCAGGCCATGCGCGAAATCGCCGCCTCAGAATGCGCCATCATGATGGGCTACGCCCGCAAAGTCATTATCGTGCCGGGTTATGGCCTGGCGGTCGGACAGGGCCAGCACCTGGTCCACGAGCTGGAGGAATTGCTCGAAAAACGCGGCGTCGAAGTCAAGTATGCCATTCATCCCGTGGCCGGTCGCATGCCCGGTCACATGAACGTCCTGCTGGCCGAAGCCGACGTGCCCTATCCCAAGTTGCGCGACATGGAGGAAATCAACCCGGAATTCGACCAGGCCGATGTCGCGCTGATCATCGGCGCCAACGACGTCGTCAACCCCGCCGCCCGCACCGATTCGGGCAGCCCCATTTACGGAATGCCCATCCTCAACGCGGACAAGGCAAAAAACGTGATCGTCATCAAGCGCGGGCGCGGGACGGGCTTTGCGGGAATCGAAAACGGCCTGTTCTTCATTCCCAAGACGCGCATGTTATTCGGCGATGCCAAGAAAGCGTTGCAGGAATTGGTGACGGAAGTCAAAGCGCTGTAAGACCGGGACCGTGAGGACGCCTCCTTATTGGAGGCAATGGATGGCAAATACTTGAGAGGAATACCCGGACGATCACCAGTTTGACTTCTGGTCATCCCTCAAAGGTAGCCCGCCTCCGGCAGGAGACCTTGCCGGGCAAGTATCTCCTCCGTTCTCTGCATTACGTCCAGGGGCAGGCACCCGCCCCCGTGCAACCGGGGCCGTGGCGCCGTTGACGCGCCCTTCCCCCACGCCAGGAAATGATCCATGGCTTTATTGGCATTTGTGAACTTATTGCCAAAGGGCAGGCCGTTCACCAGCTCAAACACCTGGTTGACCGCAACGGTCAGGCTGTTGGAAATCTCTCTCGCGGCGTCCACTCGCCCGGCCTCAAGTTCACCTATCATCTGGCAAAGCTGCGGCGCAAAGCAGTTGGCCGTGCTCAGCAGAAAGCCATCATACGGCCCCCCGCCCGCCTTGCACCAGCGCGCGTAGTCTCCCTCCGCCCCGCGAAAGGTCACCACCCCTCCAAGCCTCGCCGCCTGCGCCACCACCTGGTCCGTTCCGCTGCTGTCCTTGAACATCAGGAAATTCTCGTATTGCCCCGCCAAATCGCACGCCAACTCGACCTTGATTTCGTTCTGCGTCACCTGCGGAAGCTGATACAGCGCAATCGGATAGCCTGTGGCGAAGATCGACCCCAGCGCCCGGCCAATTTGGGATTGCGACAGTTCGCTCCCGCACGGCGGACACACCGTAAATCCGCAAACCGGCTTCACGTCCGGCGCGCCGCCGCGAAGGCGCAACTCGCCGGCCGTTCTTTGGATGAACTCCAGCGCCTCGCCCGCCCCCCGATGAAGGGCCCCGATGAGAAGGGTCAAATCGAAGGCCTGGGCGTAGCGCAGGGCAATCTCCAGCAACTGCCGGGTTTCTTCCGCCTTCAATTCCCACCCGTCGCCCGTCGAACCGGGAATAAGAAACCCTTTGACATAACCGGACAAATGGCGCAGGTGGGCCGCCATCCTGGCCTCGTCAATCTCCCCGCGCTCGTCGTAGTGCGTCAGCGCCGGGCACCAGAGCGCCGGAATCCCCTCGGGAAACATTCTGTGCAGCATGCGGACGCGACGTTCGGCCACAATCATTTCGCGGTTCATGGATGTCAGTGGTTCTGCTCCACTATAAACCCCGGGGGCCTGGTTGCGCAAGGGCCGAACCGGCGCCACGGCCACCGCTCAGGGCGAATTCACGAAGGCAGGCAAGGGAAGGATTTGATTTAACGTTAACGCGGATCGGGTTGAATGGTTTTGGGTCGCTCGCGCCGCGGGCGGGCGGCGGGCGCTTTTGTCGTTATGTCAACGAGCAATCCGACACTGTTTAATGTCCCATATTATTATGGGAGTTACAAGTTCTTTTGAAGGTTTATTGGAGGGGCCGGAAGGGCGCACAGAGAGGCGGTTGCCGCAAATGGAAGATATTGAGGGAGAGGAGGTTTTGACAGGATTGAGAAGATGAACAGGAGGAACGGGGTTTTGCTGGACAGAAGGTTGTTTGACGGGCGTCAGCGGAATGGCTGGCAGGGGAATCTGATGGAAACATGGAGGCAGGAAAATGGGAATTGGCCATTGGTGCGCTCGGAGAAGCTGTGTTTGAACCGATTGCGGAAGGACGCAGCCAGTGGCGTGAACGGGGTGAGGTTCCAAGAGTATGAGAAGAATCTGGAAGGCGATAATGGAAAGGAGGTTTTGACAAGATTAACGAGATGCATTACACGATTGCGATCAAGCGTTGTCAGCGCATCACGGAAAGTAAGGCTGTTGGGGCAAAACGGGCAAATATTGAATGTTTGAAGTTGACTCCAAAACCGGTTTCGGAGCGCGGTATCCAGGAGGTCCGCCAAACGCGGCGAAAGCGCGCTCAACTGTCTTAACGATGATGATGAAAACGAGAATACGCCGGTTTTCCAGCACGAACCGTGCTGCCTCAAATCAAAATGTCGAATGCTCATCAGTACTTGGATGGGTGCCCCCAAAGTTCCATCTGCAGCATCTGTCGCCATGCTAACGCCGAAACGGAAAATCGTCATATCAGTCCACGGCATCCGGACGCGAGGAGCATGGCAAAAGCAACTTGCTTCTGTTGTCTCCGAGAATGGCTGGATTTATTACCCCCTCGACTACGGCTATTTTAACGCCGTCCATTTCGCAATTCCCGCGCTGCGACAGTCAAAAATAAACTGGTTCTGCCACGAATTTGATCAAATCAAAGAGCGGTATCGCGACGTCGCGCCGTCGGTGATTGCTCATAGTAACGGCACATACATCGTCGCGAATGCCCTGAAGACCTTCAAGCACATCCGTTGCGACAAAATCATTTTCTGCGGCTCCATCGTCCGCGCGGATTTCGATTGGACCACAATTTTCGACCGCAAACAGGCGACGCTTGTACGCAATGAAATCGGCGGCAAGGACAATTGGGCGCGATATGCCGATTGGCTGGCCTGGAGTGATACCGGCCCATCCGGACAACGTGGCTTCACCGTCCGGCATGAGCGTTTTCGTCAAGAGCATTTTTCGGAATTTGGGCATGGAACTTTTCAGGCGTACGGCCATTACCGCAATTTGTGGCTTCCTTTTCTAGATGAACCGACGCCCTATCTCGGGGAAAAAGATCCGCCGTGGTACGCTGAAGAGCCGGTGAGTCCTTATGACGCAGCACGCTGGTCCGCAATGACTTACTACCACCAGTACATCGCCCGCGTGCATCAGGCGATCGCAAGCGGAGAAATGTTTGATTCAGCCGGCAGGAAACTAAATCCAGTCAGGCGCCTTTGGGTGTTAATTCCAAAAACGCCGGGCAAAGCGGCAAAAAGCGCTGTTACACAGTTTTTTGAGAAACAGGGGTTGAAGCCCGGACGGGCTGGCGTCACCGATCCGCGGACATTCCGGTATCGGGGCGGCGAGATTATTTACGACATCCCGACCACCCTGAATACGCTCTGTTTTCTCGATAATCGAAAGGACGAAGAACTGGATGATGCCGTTGCGGAATTTCAAAAATGGTTGGAGCGCCTTATCCAAAGTTCCCGGTCTCAATGCGCCGGATCCGTGCTCGTCAAGTCGATGGATGATCTTCCGGAGACGCTTCCCTGAAGCCGGTCTTTTGGCCTTTGGGAGACCCTTTAGGCGAAAAGCGCCTCAGCCACAACATATCGAACGGGAGGAGGCGTCAACCCCAATATCCCCTCTCCCGGTAAAAAAGCAGGCGTCGCGTCCGAGACAACAACAGCCGTAAGTTAGCCTTGCGAACCTCAAGAGGCCGGGCGGGACGTTGCATCCCGCTCGGCCTCCTTGCCCGAGGGGTGGCAACATATCCCCAGTCCACAACGAAAAACAGAGAAGACAACCGGGGCCTGCGACCTTTAAATCAATCCAAACAAAAACACAACCCCGTGCCGATATCTTCTGGACGGGAGCGCCACATTTTAGCCCTTGCTCAATAAGGCTGTTTAAACCCTAGCCACATTCATGCCAACGCGAAAACAATTTTAACGCTTTTAAAACGAAGATTCATAACGATAATGACCGCAACGGGATGCAATGAATACAAAAGTTTGGATGGAAAAGTGATTCTACTCGCGTCAGAGGCTAATGTGTAAAAGCTTTCGACAGCCTAAGGGAATAAACAGAAATGCAAAGTACCCAAGACACGCGCAGCAAGCTAGTTACACACCTAAAAACACTTAGTTCTGATTATGTAAACCAATTCGACGGAATCTTGCCAGTCGCACATATTTCGAACGCGAACATTTTTGATCACGTCACTCTGACTTAACTCGTTGCGCAAACATGATCTCGAAACAGTCTTGCCAATCGTCATAGCTATTTGATGTTGTGAAACTAATGACCCGAGCTTGGCGGTCAGGGTTAGTCCTATGATTGTAGTCAGTGTAAATCCTATGATTGTTGTAAGGGGTAGCCCTATAATTATGACAGTTTATTTTTGACCTGGAGAGACCGTCGCCTGTTGTGGGGGTTCACTGAATGGCAGGACCGCTTCGAATTGAGTTTGCGGGAGCGCTTTATCATGTGATGGCGCGGGGGGCGGCGGGAATCGCACAGCGGGCCAGCGCATCGGGCGCACGACGGGAAGGGGGCAAAGAGGAGGTGTTGCAAAGGGCTTCGAGGCTGCTGGGGATCAAAGAGGCGGAGCAAACGCCCTATGTATCCGCGCATAAGTTAATCGACATTCAACGATTCTCAGCACGGGAAGGCGGAGCGCCGCGACGCCCTGAAATAATGGGGCTCGCGGCGCTCGCCCCTCCCGAAAAATGCCGATGGAATGTCGAATTATTTATGCGCGGATATATAGTTGGGCGGGGGAGAAGGTGGCGTGGCCTTGGCGTGGTGGCTGCGGGAGCGCACGACGGTGTTGTTGCGGTGGGTAAGCCAGCGGCTGACGATGGGGGATTACAGCCGGGTGAGCCAAGCGGTGAGCCGGATGAGAAGAAGGCCGGGCCGGAAACTGGAAAGATTGAAAGGAAAGCCGATGCAGTCAGAACCCCGAGGTTCTATGAAAACTGTCACAATTCTAGGATTGACCCCGGCGGCTTTCACGATTTCACTTGTGTTAGCCATGGGTAGTAGCGCAGTTTTAATCCTGAAATCTTGCTTCGGGGTTGGATCATTCCCGCTTGTGGTCAAAGTTATTTCATGGCTATCCTAGAACTGCATGGCAAATACAAACCCACTAAACACGCCGAGAACCTTGGATGAGCAACGCCGCGAATTTGCGCAGCGTCGCGGTCTGGCGATGCCATTGGCTGGAGCGGTTGCCTGGGCGATCGTCGGCGTGGCGGGCACTTTTCTACCGGCCGGCTTGGAGGTCTGGGTGCTCTTTGGAGCCATCGGTTCCATCCTCTATCTTGGCATATTCTTCTCCCGCTTTACGGGAGAGAATTTCTTAGACAAGCAACGGCCCAAAAACGTGTTCGATGATCTGTTTCTGCGCACCGTCGGCGCGGCGGTGCTGGTTTTCGCCATCGCTATTCCCTTCTTTCGTGCAGACTATACCTCGTTGCCTTTGTCGGTTGGCATCCTCAGTGGTTTGATGTGGCTGCCGTTCTCTTGGATGATCGGACATTGGATCGGCACTTTCCACACCTTGGCGCGCACAGCCCTCGTGACAGCAAGCTGGTATTTGTTCCCGAGTTTCCGCTTTGTCGCAGTGCCGGCAGTGATTGTGGTCATTTACGCAGTGACTATCGTTGTCCTTGAAGCCCGCTGGCGGCGGATCCACCGCGCCTGACTTTCCGTTTTCCTTACCCGGTGAGCAGGCGGTAGCCGACGCCCGGCTCGGTGACTAATAGCTCCGGGCGGCTGGGATCGTTTTCCAGTTTCTCCCGCAGGTGCGCCATGTACACCCGCAGGTAGTGGGTCTGCTCGCCGTAATTTGGGCCCCATACTTCCTTCAATATCTGGCGGTGGGTGACGACTTTGCCCGCGTTGCGCACCAGCAGGCGCAGGAGCGCATATTCCGTCGGTGTCATTTTCACCTCCTTGCCCTTGAGCATGACGATGCGGCTGGCCAGATCGACCTCAAGGGGGCCGGAACGAAACACGGCGTTTTCGGCGATGGGCTGGGCGTGACGGCGGGCCACGCGCAGGCGGGCCAGCAATTCCACCGTGCTGAAGGGCTTGGTCATGAAATCGTCCGCTCCGTGATCCAGCGCCCTAACCTTGTCGTCTTCGCCCTCGCGCACCGAGAGCACGACTACCGGGGCCTGGCTCCACTCCCGCAGCCTCTTCAATACGTCCACGCCGTCCATGTCCGGCAACCCCAGGTCGAGCACAATGGCGTCGGGCCGCCGCTGCGCCGCCTCCACCAGGCCCTCCTGTCCGCTGGCGGCTTCAAAGACGCGGTAGCCGTTGGCTTCGAGGGTCACGCGCAGCAGGCGGCGTATCTGCACTTCGTCGTCAATGATTAGAACAATCGGCTGATACGGTGTGGTTTCGCTCATATATGTGCGGCTTCGGCCGCGATTTCCGGGCTGCCGACAATCGGCAGATAAATGGTGAATTCGGCGCCGCCTCCCGGCCGGTTTTGAACCTCGACCCGCCCGCCGTGGGCTTCGACCAGTCCCTTGACAATGGAGAGACCCAGGCCCGTGCCGCCGGCGGGCGCGCCGGGCACGCGATAGAACTTCTCAAAAACGTGCGGCAGGCTCTCCGCCGGAAGTCCCGGCCCGCGGTCCGCCACCGTCAGCGCCATTTCCGCGGGCGTGGCCGAGGCTTTGACTTCGACCGTGGTGCCCGGCGGGGTATAGGCGGCGGCGTTGAGGAGGAGGTTGTTGAGCACCTGCTCGATAAGGACGAAATCGATCTTGACCAGGGGCAGCAACCGCGCGACCGAGACGACGAGATGGTGCCGGGAGAGTTCGCGCTCGTTTTGGCGCACGGCCACGCTGATGAGGTCGGCCATGTCGCACCATTCCATGCGGGGTTTGACGTTGCCCGATTCCAGGCGCGTCATATCCAGCAGATTGCTCACCAGGCGGTTGAGGCGGGCGGCGCTCTCCTGGATTTCCTGGGCGAGGTTCTTTTGCAGCGCGGGCTGGGTGGCCGCGCTCATATCCGTCAGGGCGCTGGCGGCGGTGGTGATCGCGGCGATGGGCGTGCGCAATTCATGCGAAATGGAGTTGAGCAGCGCCTTGCTGAGTTTTTCGGATTCCGCCACCAGTTGGGCTTGTTGCGCTTCGGCGTCCAGCCGCAGCCGGTCCAGCACCAGCGCCGCCTGCCGCGCAAACGCTCCGAGCAAGTCCCGCTGGTCCAGCGTGGGCTGGAGCTGCCCCTCCAACTCCACCCCCAGGACCCCGACGGCCCCGCGGTTGGTTCGGAGCGGGATATAAACCGCGGCGGCCGAGGGGAGGTTGTCGGTGAAGCGGCCGGCCGCTTTGCCAAAGCGAAATGCCCACGCGGCCACGCTTTGCTCCTTTTCGGAAACGGCAAAGGTGCTGGCGGCATGGGCCGTCTTGGCCAGTTCCCCGCCTGGCTCGCGCAAGAGCACGGCCACCCGTCCTTTGAAGGCCTGCGCCACCTGCCGCACCAGGCACCGCACGGCCTCATCCACGTCGGCCGCCTCGGCCAGCTCGCGCGTCAGCAGGTAGAGCGCGGTGGAGCGTTCCTCCCGCCGGCGTTCGGCCCGCTCCTGCCAGCGCACGCGCGAGGCCAATTGGCCCAGAACCAGCGCGATGACAAAATACATGCAGAACATCATGACGTCCTCGACATGAGTCAAGTATAATGTATAGCGCGGCGGCAGGAAAAAATAATCCCACAGCAGCGCGCTGGCCGTCGCCATCAGCAGGGTCGGGCCGCGGCCGACGTAAAAGGCCAGAAGCACCACGCCCAGGAGGTAAATCAATGCCGGCGCGTGGTCCCCCAAACCCTTGACCATCGCATCCAAAATGAAATTCAATCCCGTGCAGGCGGCGATGACTGCCAGCCCGGCGAGGTACTGCCCCGGCTCGGATTCGGGAGCGAATTTCCAGCCGCGCGGCTCCCGGCCGCCCTCAATGATTTCCGGGCGGACGATGTGCAATTCCAGGTGGCCGCTGTCCCGCACCAGGCGGCGGAGCAACCGCCCGCCGCCGGGTTTTCCCACGATGATCTGGGTCACGTTTTGCTGGCGTGCGACGCGCAACAGGCCCCGGGCGATGTCGGCATCCGCGGTGGTGATGACCTCCGCTCCGAGTTCGCGCGCCAGGGCCAGATGCTTGGTCAGCCGTTCCTGCTCCGCCTCGGCCAGCGGCCGCGGTTGCTCGACATAGACGGCCACCCAAGCGCAGTCCAGGTTGTCGGCCAGCCGGCGCGTCCACCGTATCATATACTGCGAGTAGGGACTGGGGCCGACGGCGACGAGGAGGCGGTGGCCGGAGCGCCACGGCCCGGTAATTTGCATGGCCTGCAAGTAGTCATGCACGTCCTGTCCGACGTGGTCGGCGGCCAGCCGCAGGGCCATTTCGCGCAGAGCGTTGAGGTTGCCCTCGCGGAAGAAATTCATCATCGCCAATTCGGCCCGCTCCGGCACATAGACTTTGCCCTCGTCCAGGCGTTTAAGCAGCTCCTCCGGGGGCAGATCGATCAATTCCATCTCCGCGCCGTCCAGGACGCTGTCGGGCACCGTTTCCTGCACGGTCGAGCCGGTGATCTGGCGCACGGTATCGACGCGGCTTTCGGCATGCTGCACGTTCATGGTCGTATAGACGTCGATGCCGGCGTCGAGCAACTCGATGATGTCCTGGTATCGCTTGGCGTGGCGGGAACCGGGGGCATTGGTGTGCGGCAATTCGTCCACGATGGCCAGTTGCGGGTGCCGGGCCAGGAGCGCGTCCAGGTCCATTTCCTCGACCTTCATTCCGCGATAATCGACTTTGCGCCGCGGGATGCAGGGCAAGTCGGCCAGGAGCGCCTCGGTCTCCTTGCGGCCATGAGTTTCGACGTAGCCGACGACGACATCGACACCCTCTCGCAAGGCACGTTGTGCGGCGCGGAGCATGGAGTAGGTTTTGCCCACGCCGGCGGCCATGCCGAGAAAAACCTTGAACTTGCCGCGTTTGGTGGCGGCCTCGCTTTTCTGAATCGCGGCCAGCAAGGCATCGGGATCCGGGCGACTGTCCTCAGCCATGAAGACACCGTAGCAGACTTGGCTCAGAGTGGCAGCTTTAAATTCCGCCGAGTTCTAAAACATCGGCACTCGCTTCACCCGCCCCCTGGCTACATCCCCTCAATCTCGTCGTGCAGCGGCCCCAAATCGGGGTCTTGAAGTGACTGGCGTTTGAGCCGCGTCGAATCGCCCAGTTCAAAGGCCTTGCCCAGCCATGTCCGCGCCTGCGCCAAATTGCCCAACTGGCATTCGTAGCACGCCAGGTTGTAGGCGATCAACGGCTCGGAGGGAAAGCGGCGCTGGGCCGCCGCCAGAATCTCTTTGGCCGGCGGGATTCCGCCCCCCGGCTTGCGGCGCGTGGCGTAGGCCAGCGCCGTCCACGCCCCGGGTTCGTCGGGCGCGGTTTCGGCCAGCGTGGCGGCGGTCTCGGCGGCCAGCGCCCATTGGCTCGCCGCGGCGTGGATTTCATATTGCACCAGCAGCACGGCGGGATGCTCTGATAAGGCGGGGTCGATGCGTCTTAATTCCTCGCCGGCCTCGCGCCAATTCTTCAGCCCCAGCCAGCCTTCGGCGGCGGCCAGATAATGGGAATCAGGAGGCTCCAACGGTTTCATCTCTCCAATTTAATCGTTTCGTAGCGCGGCGCCAGCAGATGATTCAACCCGAAGGCCACCAGATAGGCAGAGGCGCAGATGGCAAAGAGTATCGCGTAGGCCGTGGTGGCCGCGTGGAGAGCTTGATAGTGATCCACCAGCCTGCCTGTAAGTATGGGGAAGAAGAAGCCGCCCACCGAGCCGACCAGGCCCCCAATGCCAACGACCGACGCCACCGCCGTCTTCGGGAATGTGTCCGAGACGGTGGTGAAAAGATTGGCTGACCAGGCCTGATGCGCCGCCCCCGCCAGCCCGATCAACGCCACCGCGCCCCACGTTCCGATGCGGGTCGCGAAAAAAATCGGCGTCACGCACAGCGCGAAAATCAACATGCCAGTCTTGCGCGCCCGCGTGACCGTCCAGCCGCGCCGCACCAAAAAGCCCGTGAGCCATCCGCCGTAAATGCTCAGGACGGTGACGATGCCGTAAATGGCGACCAGGTAAAACCAACTCTCTTTGATGTCCAGCCCGCGCGATTTTTTGAAATAATCCGGCAGCCAATACAGGAAAAACCACCAGACCGGGTCTGTCAATAATTTGGCGACGGCAAACGCCCAGGTTTGGCGGTATTTCAACAACAGCCGCCACGGGGCCTTCTCCCCGCCCGCCGGTTCACTGGTGTCGCTCTGGATAAAAGCCAATTCCCGCGCGCCCAGCCGTTTCTGGCGTTCCGGCGTCTCGTAAAAGAGCCACCACGCGACCTGCCATAAAAGTCCCAGCGACCCGACCATGATAAAGGTCGAGCGCCAGCCCCATTGCAGCGCAATGAATGGAATGATGGCCGGCGCCAGCACCGGGCCGACGTTGGCGCCGGAATTGAAAATGGCCGTCGCCAGCGCGCGCTCTTTTTTCGGAAACCATTGCGCGGTGGCTTTTATGGCGGAGGGGAAATTGCCCGATTCGGCCAGCCCCAGCGCCCCGCGGGCCACGACAAAGCCGCGCACGCATCGCACCAACGAGTGTCCCATCGCCGCCAGACTCCAGCCCAGGATGGTGAGCGCGTAACCGACGCGCACGCCAAATCGATCCACAAACCACCCATAACCCAGCAGACCGGCGCCATAAGACAACTGAAAGGCGGCGGTGACGTAGCCGTATTGCTCGTTGGTCCAATGGAACTCCAGGTCGAGCGTCCCTTTGACCAGCGCCAGTATCTGGCGGTCGATGTAAAGGATGGTCGTGGCGACAAAGAGCAGCGCGCAGATGATCCATCGGTAGCGGCCCACCGCGCTCCCGCCGTCTGGGTTGTCTGTTGTCACGGTGGGCATCGATGGAGGGCCATTGTGTCAATAGGAAATATTGGGCGCCCGGTCGTCCAATGGGTCCGCCCACCGGTTGTTCGGTATCGTCGGCGCCCAGCCGGGACGCAACGGGTCCTGATCATAAGCATAACCGCCCAGCCGCCGGTACAGATCGCTGTACTGGGCCAGTTTGTCCCGATTGAGCCGCACGCCCAGCCCCGGGCCGGACGGCACGCGGATGGCCCCGTTCTCATAACGCATCGGCCCGCCCTCGATGATGTCGTCCGTCAGGTGATGGTAATGCGCGTCCGCCGCGAAGGTCAAATTGGGCAGCACCGCCCCCAGGTGCAGCATCGTGGCCAGTTGAATGCCCAACTCGCCCGACGAATGCACCGCCACGCCCAGTTGAAAGGTCTCGCACACGCCCGCCGCCTTGACGCATTGCCGGATGCCGCCCCAAAAGGTGGTGTCAAGCAAAATCACATCCACAGCCGTGTCCAGGACATTGGCGGCCATTTGCTCGAAGTTCACGACCACCGTGTTGGTGGCCAGCGGCACGCGCACCGCCCGCCGCACCCGCCTCATCCCGTTCAGGCCGAAAACCGGGTCCTCCAAATAATCGTTGTTCAAATCCTCGATGGCCTGCCCGAATCGGATCGCCTGCTCGGTGGAAAAGACACCGTTGGGATCGAAACGAAATCGGTCCCCCGGCAGCGACTTCGCCAGCGCCCGGTAACATTCCAACTCGTAGTCCGGATGGAAAACGCCGCCTTTCATCTTGTGCGACTTGAAACCGAATCGCTTCTTGTTCGCCGCCGCCGCGGCAATCAGTTGATCCGCCGTGCGCACCTCGCCCCGGCGGCTCTCCGGGTTGGGATAGCGAAAAAACAAATAGGACGCGAAGGGCACCGTGTCCTGCAATTTCCCGCCCAGAATATCATAAACGGGGACGCCCCATTTCTGTCCCACAATGTCCAAGCAGGCGAATTCCAGCGCCGCCGCCATTTGGGTGCGGTTGTTGTAAAGGGAGGCGGTGGGATTGCTGATGCGAAAGCGCATCTCCTCGAGCCGCGCCGGATCATGGCCGGCCAGATAGTTCTTGAGGCCCCGGATGGCCGCCTCGGCCGATTCCCCGCCCCCGCCCATTTCCCCCAGGCCCGTGATCCCTTCGTCGGTCTCCACTTCCACGATCGTGCGCACAAACCGGCCCCAATGACATCCGTTGGCGTGGCGCAAGGGCGCTTCCAGCGGCACCGTCACCGTGGTGGCCTTGATGTCCGTGATTTTCATTCCAGTGCTTCTCCCCATTGCAGTGCCAGAACGCGCCCCAAATGCCAAGCGATGATATTCCTCCTCCAAATAATCGCTTCTTTCCGCCTCAAAACCCGCTACGCTCTGACCCATGAGAATATGGACTCTCGCGTGTCTGCTGTTCGCGCTTCACACCGCCCGCGGCGACGCGGACAGGCCTCCCGTTCGCATCGCCATCTTTGGCCTGGTGCATGACCATGCCCTCGGGTTCATCCCCCGGCTTCATGACCGGCCAGAAGTGCAATTGATGGGCATTATCGAACCCAATCATGAACTGGCGGCCCGGTACGCCAGCCAATTCAATCTCGCCCCCGGTCTTTTCTTCGACTCCCTCGACCAGCTTTTGGCCAGAACCAACGTGCAAGCCGTGGCCACTTTCACCAGCACCTTCGATCACCGCCGCGTCGTCGAATTGTGCGCGCCTCACGGCATCGATGTCATGATGGAAAAGCCGCTGGCTGTGAGCATGGAGCACGCCCGCGACATGGCCGACGCCGCAAAAAAGGGCGGCATTCACCTCATCGTCAACTACGAGACCACCTGGTACCGCGCCAATCAAGCCGCCTTCGCCGCCGTTCATGATAGGCACTCCATCGGCGATCTGCGCAAAATCGTCGTCCATGACGGTCACCGCGGGCCAAAGGAAATTGGCTGCTCGGCCGACTTCCTCCAATGGTTGACAGACCCGGTTCTCAACGGCGGAGGCGCGCTGGTGGATTTTGGATGTTACGGCGCCGACCTGATCACCTGGCTCATGGATGGCCGCCGGCCCACTTCGGTCTTCGCCGTCACGCAGCACATCAAGCCCACCGTCTATACCAACGTCGAAGACGAGGCGACCATCATTTTGACCTATCCCTCGGCGCAGGGAATCATCCAGGCCTCCTGGAACTGGCCCTTTGACCGCAAGGACATGGAAGTTTACGGCAAAACGGGCTATGTGCTCGTGCCGCGAAATGATTTGCTGCGCATGCACAAGGCCGGCGCCGGCGAAAGTGAAGTCGAGTTGCCGGCCCCGCCGCTCTCCGGCCCGCTGAGCGACCCGATCTCCTACCTCGCCGCCGTCGTCCGCGGAGACATCCAGCCCTCCGGCCCCTCATCGCTCCAGGTCAACCTGGTTGTCACCGAGATACTGGACGCCGCCCGCCAGTCCGCCCAAACCGGCTGCCGGGTTGACCTCAGCCCAAATTGAGATGTGAAAACAACATGGCCGGTCTTCCTGGGTTTTGCGCTTTTGGCGGCGCCTGCGGCGCAAGCCCAATACAGTTACACGACCAACGCCGATGGCGTCACCCTCACCATCGCGCGTTACTCCGGGCCTGGCGGAAGTGTGAGCATTCCAGCCACCAACAATGACGGCCTGACCATTGTCAGCATCGGGGAGTTTGCGTTTGCTCAAACCACCAACATGACCAGCGTCGTCATTCCCAGCACCGTCACCAATATCGGAGACGACGCATTCGAAAGCTGCACCAGCCTGACCAACGTCACGATTCCCGGCAGCGTCACCGACATCGGGGAGTTTGCCTTCGAATTCTGCTTCGATCTGGTCAGTATCACCATTCCCGCCGGTGTCACCAGCATTGAGCAGAATGCGTTCGTTTACTGCACCAGTCTGGCCGGCGTCGCCGTTCCCGCCACCGTCACCAATATCGGGGCCTATGCGTTTGGAGGCTGTCCCAACCTGGCGGCGATTACGGTGGATACGCAGAACTTATTTTATAGCAGCATCGGCGACGTGTTGTTCGACCAGAACCAAACGACGCTCGTCGAGTTTCCGGGCGGCCTGGGCGGAGATTACGCGATTCCCGGCACCGTCACCAACATCGGCGACAGCGCGTTCTCAAGATGCACCAACCTGACCAGCGTCACGATTCCCGGCACCGTCACCAGCATCGGGGAAGGTGCTTTCAGTGAATGCTTCAACCTGACCAACGCCACGATTCCCGACAGCGTGACCAGCATTGGGGAACTCGCTTTTAGTGACTGCTTCAGCCTGACGGGCAGCGTGACGATTCCCGGTGGCGTATCCAGCATTGCGCAGCAGGCCTTCTATGACTGCCGAAGCCTGCTCAGCGTGACGATCGCCAACGGCGTCACCAACATCGGAGAGTTGGCCTTCGAATCCTGCACCAACCTGACCAGGGTCACGATTCCCGACGGCGTCACTAGCATCGGAGAGGAGGCCTTCTTAGGCTGCATCAGCCTGGCCAGCCTCACGATTCCTGGCAGTGTCACTAACTTCGGAACGATGGCCTTCGACGGCTGCAGCCATCTGACCAATGTCTATTTCAAGGGCAACGCTCCCGCCATTGGTTCGACGGTCTTTGCTTATGACACGAACGCGACGTTTTATTATTTACCCGGTGCCACCGGCTGGACTAACACACTTGCCGGTCGTTTCCCCGTCCTGTGGAATCCGCTGATCCAGGCCAGCGGCCCCAGCTTCGGTATATCAAACGCTCAATTTGGATTCAACATCACCGGGACAACCAACATCCCCATCGTGGTGGAAGCCTGCGCCAATCTGGCCAGCCCTGTTTGGATGCCCCTCCAGACCCTCTCCCTCACCAACGGTTTGTTTTATTTCAGCGAACCGTTGCAGACGAACACCCCCGCCCGCTACTACCGCATCAGCTCGCCCTGACAGTGCGGAGTGAACAAGGTTCAAGTCCCACAGCTTCGGGAAGCTCAATCATCTGTCTGGACGATGAGGATGAAAACGAAAATATGCGATTATGCGGGACTGACCTCTACTGACTCCTGACCCCTCTGCCTTCCGATCAACGTTCGCATCGCTCGCAATGCCTGCGGTGGAACACTTACGGCAGTTGCTCCGCCCGGTAGAAACGTTCGGGAGAATTTGTGGCGGTGGTGTCAAAGTAACGCCAGATGCCGTTGGTGTTTTCCATCGTTCCCAATATGGTCCAGTTCGTCACCGCCAGGTTCGTGCTTGCCTGCACCTGATAATCGGTGCCCGCGGCGCCCAGCATGAGGAGCTTGAAGCCAAGGTTGGCCTGGAACCCAATGCCATCGAGTGTCCGTAGCGGCAGCGTGGTGATGGTCACGGTCGCGTTGGTCTGGCCCTGGGTGCCAGTGTTGACCATGGCGACAGCGGTGAAGGTCAGGTTGCCGGGGAAGTCGGAGCTATAATTGACGCTGGCCGAGCTTCCCGGCGCCGACAAGAGGACATTGGTGCCCAGCAGCAGGGCGAAGTTTGTGACGGTGCCTTCCAGACATGTTCCAAAGCCCGCGACCGCGAAGGTGTGACCGGCGAGCGCCTGCGCGGGCACGGTGAGTTGCACGGTGGGGGGAGGGTGGTGGAGCACGACCAGGACGTCGGTGGCGCCATAGAGGGCATCGAGGCCGTTGCCAGGGGACGTGAGCGCGGAAAATGCGCCGGTGAGGGCGCCGCAGGCGAGCACGGTGAAGACATTGGTGCCCGAGGGGGTGAAGCCGTTCCAATAGGAAAGGTCCAGCGAGCCGGCGAGCGAGGCGTTGCCGCCAACGAACAATTGATCGTAGGTTGCGCCCGCCGAGGTGCCGCCCAGCTTGATTGCCAGATGCGCATTGGCGCCTTCGGTGTAGTTGCCGCTGATGGCAAGCAAACCGGGCGATGCGCCGGTGCCGATGGCGGCGTTGTTGGAAACACTGCCAGTGATCACGCCGGTGCCGGTAAGTGTGCCACCGAGAAGTTGCGCGACTTGCGAGAACGTAAAGTTGCCGCCGTTCAGCACGGTCTGGCCGGTGTTCTGGACGAAGGCGCCACCGAAACTCATTGTGCCACTGCTGGCCTGCACTGTGCCGGTATTGTTGAAAACGACATTGCCATCAAGCACGGTGGCGCCCGTGTTGCCCGACTTGACGAACGTCCCGAAGTTGTCAAAAAGTGTCGAGCCCCCACCGTTGCCGCCGTAAAAGGTTTTGTCGCTTTGCGCGTTCCACAGACCGTAGTTGTAAATCTGCGCGTTGCCGGGACCCTGGCTGTAGATGGTGCTATTGGTCCAGTTGATCGTCCCATAGTTGGTCAAAACAAGGCCGTCTATATTGTTGCCGCCCCCGGTCACAATGTCCAAGACACTGTTGGTGGCAACAGTCAACACGCCGCTCACACTTCCGCCATCCCAACTGAGCGTGCCGACAATCGTGCCCCCAAAAGTCGCGCCGCTCGCCACGAAACTGCCGATGCCGGCGAACGTATTGGTGTTGGTAAAGTCATAGACCGTGTCGATGAAATTCAGGAACGCCCCGCTGGTGGTGGTAAAGTCGCCGCCGCTGCTCGTCCCCCCGCCAATATCCAGCGTGCCTGTCTGCACGTTGACCGTGCCGGTATTGTTGAACACGACACCGCTATCGAGAGTGGTGGTGCCCGTGTTGCCCGACTTGAGGAACGTCCCGAAGTTGTCGAAGAGTGTCGAGCCCCCGCTGTAGCCCCCCTGAAAGGTGTTGTCGCTTTGCGCGTTCCACAAACCGTAGTTGTAAATCTGCGCG
>JBEKSF010000104.1:0-21609 GCA_049517295.1 Verrucomicrobiota bacterium | reverse complement strand
ATTCACTCTATTTCCATTTTTTCAACTCTATTTCCAAATGATAGCCACCTGGCCCATAACACCCAACCCATTGCGCCAAAACCACTTGCAACCAGAATGACCGCCCACACATTAGCAAACCTTATCAATTTCGAAACGCTATTTTTTATTTCCTCGCGTTTTTATGAACGACAAGCCCCCGTCTCCTGCCCTTCCACTGCTCAACGGTCCAGCCTCCGCGCCCCGTGTTCCCCGCGCGAGCCTCCCTTGTCACCATGCCCCCAAAATCCTCAAAAACCCCGGCAATTGCTGCTATTTGCGACCCGTTGCCGCCCCCTGCTGCCGCTCCAAAACCGGCCAACCCGTTTTGGTCCTTTTAGTCCCTTTCGTCCCTTTCCTATCCCCAGCGGCGCACGAGCCTTGGCAAAGGCCAAAACCAGACTTGAAAAGACGTTCTTGCACCACGGCGGGTTTGGCCGCTACAGTTCCGCCCGATTTGCAGCCATGAAAAAACTGCTTCCATTCCTCATGATCATGCTGGCCGGTTGCGCCGGGAGCCCTCGCCCGGACACCTCCAATCGCGCCCGCGACAACGCCGCCACATTCAACCAAATTGCCGACGATTACCTGGCCGGCTACCTGGCTTGGCGCCCGCTGGAAGCCGTGCAACTGGGCTTCCACCAGTACGATGGCAAGTTCACCGATTTCAGCCGCGGCTCCATCGATTCCGAACTGGCCCGCCTCAAGACCTTCGATCACCGGCTCAATACCCTGCCCACCGGCACGCTGACCCCCGCGGATTTCTATGACTTCCGCATCCTGCGCGCGGGCATCAAACGCCAGTTGTTCGCGTTCGAGCAAATGCAATCCTTCACGCGCAACCCCATGACCTACGCTTCCGCTCTGGACGTCAGCCCCTACATCAAACGCAATTTCGCGCCATTGGATCAGCGCGCCCGCGCGATCATCGCCATTCTCAATCAGGCGCCAAACCTCGTGGCCGCCGCGCGGGCCAATCTCGCCCCCGCCCTGCCCAAACCCTGGGTCCAAACCGCCATTGAAAACGGCGACGGTTTGGTGGCGTTCCTGGAAAAGGACCTCCCCGCGGCTCTCAACGATTTGCGGGACCCCTCCCTCCGCTCCGAACTGACCGCCGCCAACCAGCGGGCGATTTCGGAAATGCGCGGCTTCATCACTTTTTTGAAGGAGGAGAAACTGCCGAAAGCCACCGCCGACTTCGCCCTCGGCCGCGCCAACTTCGCCAAAAGCCTGCGCGAGGGTGAACTGATTACTCTCTCACCTGAGCGGATTCTCCAAATCGGCATGGCCGAGTTGAAGCGCGAGCAGCAACTTTTCGCAGACACCGCCGCGCGCATCGATCCCACCCGCGCGCCCATCGAAGTTTTTAACGAAATCCAGCGCGACCATCCGACGGCCGAGGGGTTGATTCCAGACACCAGAAAGGACCTCGAAACCATCCGCCGTTTCGTGGTGGAACATCACATCGTCACCATCCCCTCGGCAGTGCGGCCGCGGGTGGAGGAAACCCTCCCCTTTGAGCGGGCCGGCAGCTTCGCGTCCATGGATAGTCCCGGCCCCTTTGAGACAAACGCGACCGAGGCCTTCTACTACGTCACCCCGGTGGAGCCGGATTGGACCGCGCAACAGAAGGAAGAATGGTTGAGGGCATTCAATTACTACACGACCGACGTTGTCTCCATTCACGAAGTCTATCCCGGCCATTACGTGCAGTTCCTTTCCATGAACGCCTCCGGCGCCACGCGCCTGGAGAAAATCATGGGCAGCTACGCCTATATCGAGGGCTGGGCTCATTACAGCGAGCAAATGTTGATCGATGAAGGCTTCGGCGCAGGCGCTCCGCCGCGGGCAGGCCAGCCCGTGGACCCGCGGGCCGCGAAGTACCGCCTCGCCCAATTGGACGAGGCCCTGCTTCGCCTTTGCCGCCTGTGCGTGGCGATCAAGATGCACTGCCAGGGAATGTCGGTCGAGGAAGCCGCGAAGTTTTTCCAGGACAACTGCTATTACGGCGAAAAGCCCGCCCGTAGCGAGGCGATGCGCGGGACGTTCGACCCCGGCTATTGCAATTACACGCTGGGCAAGTTGATGATTCTGAAACTGCGGCGGGATTACCAGGCTCAGGAGGGCGCCAATTACTCGCTGGAGAAATTCCACGACGAACTCCTGCGCCACGGCATGCCGCCCGTGCCCCTGCTGCGAGAATTATTATTGACTGATAGAAGCCTTTGGGACAAGGCGCTCTGACGAGCTGTCAAACACAAACCTCGTCCACGCCCTCGCGCAGCGCCGCGACCATCCGCCGCGCCTGCGCCGGGGTCGCGCAGTAAGGCGGGATCAGGACGATGACGTTGCCCACGGGGCGCGTGAGCACTCCGCGTTTGGCCATCGCCTCGCAGACCCGGATGCCCGCCCGCTCCGCCAATGCAAACGGCTCCCGCGTCTTCCAATTCCTGACCAATTCCACCCCCGCCATCAGCCCGACCTGCCGGATGTCGCCGACGTTAGGCAGGTCCCACAACGTTTGCAAGGCCCCGCCCAGGGCTTCCCGCAGACGCCGCCGCGCCCGCGCGCAGGCGGCCGACTCCAGCAGCCGCAGGCTGGCCAGCGCGGCCGCCGCGCCCAACTGGTTGGCGGTGAAACTGTGGCCGTGAAAAAAGGTTTTGAACTCGTCATACTCTCCCAGGAAAGCGCCGAAAACCGCCTTGCTCGTCAGCGTCGCGCCCATGGGCAGGTACCCGCCGGTCATCCCTTTGGCGACGGCCATCAGGTCCGGCGCCACACGTTCTTGTTGACATGCAAACATCGGTCCGGTCCGTCCGAAGCCCGTCATCACCTCGTCGGCAATGAGCAGCGCGCCGTGGCCGCGCGCGATGTCCGCGGCCCGGCGCAGCCAGCCCGCGGGCTGCGGGACCATGCCGGCGGCGCCCTGGATGAGCGGCTCGAAAACGAACGCCGCGTACGGATTGCCCTTCCTCTTTTGCGCCCGGAGCTTGCGCTCCACCAAGTCCGTGCATTCCCACTGGCATTGGCGGTATTGCCGGGCGTCGGCGCGCTCGGGCCGCGCCCGGTTGAACGGGCAACGGTAGCAATACGGCGCCATCACACTGTCGGTCTTGAAGAGCAATCCGTGGTACGCCCCGTGAAAAAGGCCGATGTGTCCAAGGCTGACCGCCCCAACGGTGTCGCCGTGATAGGCCGACTGCAAGGAAAGGAATTTCGGCCGCCGGCTGCGCCCGGTGCGGCGCGCGAATTCGTAGGCCATCTTGAGGGCCGCCTCCATCGCCGTCGAGCCGTCGTCGCCAAAGAACACGCGCCGCAGTTTTGGCCGGCGCGGCGAATCGGCCAGGCGGACCAGTTTCTCCGCCAGGAGCGAAGCCGGTTCGCTGGCCAGTCCGAGCGCGGAAGAATGCGCGATTTTTCCAAGCTGCCGTTTGATGGCCGCATTGATGACAGGGTGGCCGTGGCCGTGGAGGTTGGTCCAGATCGACGCATTGGCGTCCAGATATTCCTTGCCTTTCTCGTCCCTTAACACGGCGCCGCGCCCGGCGACGATGACAACCGGTTCCCGCTTCATCCAGTCGCGCATTTGCGTGAAAGGATGCCAGAGGTAATCCCGATCCAACTGCGCGAGAGAAGGCAAGTTCAGGGTTTGGAAGTGAGGTTGACAGCGCGCAAGGCCGCCAGCAAAAGGTCAATGTCCGCCCGGCTGTGGCCCGCCGACACTGTCAAGCGCAAACGGGCCTGGCCATGCGCCACCGTTGGAAACCGGATGGCCGGGACGTAAACGCCGCTCTTCCGCAGCGCGGCCGCCTTGTCCATCGCCTTGCCCTCCTCTCCAATGAGCAGGGGAATGATCGCGCTGCCCTTGGAGTCTATATGGCGTGAAATCTCCGTCACGTTGCTCCAGAGCCGATTGCGCCGTTCCTCGCCGGCGGCGCCGGCCACTATTTGCACACCCGCCGCCGCCGCAGCAGCAGCAGCCGGCACGGGGGCGGTCGAGAAAATGAAGGAGCGGGCGCGATTGATCAGACAGTCAATCAGAGGGACCGACCCGCAGATGTAGCCGCCGGCGGCGCCGAAGGCCTTGCCCAGCGTGCCCATTTGAATTTCAATCTTTTCGGCCACTTCCAGTTCCTCGGCCAGGCCCCGCCGCAATTTGCCATAGAGGCCGGTGGCGTGGGCTTCATCGACCATCAGCCAGGCGCCGAACTTGTCCTTCAATGCGGCCAGTTCGCGCAAGGGCGCCGGGTCGCCGTCCATGGAAAAGATGCTCTCCGTGACGATGAGCGTGCGCGGACGGCGGGCGCTGGGGGTCAGCGGCGGCGCGGCGTGGCGGCGATCGGCCCAGCGGAGGATTTTTTCCAGGTCATTCAAATTATTGTGCCCGAAGACGCGCAATTTCGCGCCCGACAGGCGGGCCGCATCGACGATGCAGGCATGGACCAGCTTATCGACCACGATGACGTCGTTGCTGTCCAGCAGCGCGCCAATCGCGCCAAAGGCGGCGGCGTAACCGGAGGAAAACGTCAGAGCCGCCTCGGTCCCCTTGAAGGAAGCCAGGGCCTCCTCCAGGCGGTGATGCGGCGCCAAGGAGCCGCAGATCAAGCGGGAGGCGCCAGAGCCGGCGCCGAATTGTTTGACCGCCGCGATGGCGGCTTCCTTAAGCAGGGGATCATTGGCCAGACCGAGGTAATCGTTGGAGGAAAAATTGAGCAGGGGCTGGCCGTCGATTTCGATGCGGGCGTTTTGCGGCGAATCGACACGGCGCAATTGCCTGTAAAGTCCTTGTTCCCGGACATCGTTTAATCGCGAAGACAACTCCTCATCAAACGCATTCATCCACCAGAGATGACATACTGGGGCGCAATTGGCGAGCAGGTTTCTGGCGGAGCGCAAACGGGGGATGTTGATCGGACGGTAATTGCGCCGAGCCGCTTTTCGGGGCTTGCCTGGCGCAGGACTTGCTTTACAGTGTCTAACTGATGAATATCTTTTTAGCGATCCTGGCGTACTGCGTGATGGCGGCCATTCTGGTGGCCGGCGTGGTGATGGCGGTGAAGGGAACATTCTGGCTCCTGATTCTGGGCCTGGTTTGTTTTGTCCTTGGCGTGACGAAAATCGCCATCCTGCATCATTAACCTTCCTCCCCACACTGGAGCCATGCCGCCACCTGTCCTCCTTCGCCGGCACGATGCGGGCCGGCTCGCGTTGTTGTTGACCGCGTCGCTGTTTCTTTCCGGCTGCATCTGCCATTCGCCCGGCCGGCATGAGACGAGGAAGGGGGACGAGATTGTGGTTGCCGGGCAGTTCTTTCACACCGGCACTCGCGTTGTGCTGTGGATGGACCCGGGCGGATACGACGCCTACCGCGTTCAACGCCGCTTTGGCCCCTACGAGGAATCGGACTATGAAACGTCGCGGCCGCATTTGGACTCGCCGCGGACGCCCAACCGCTACGACACGCGCGACCGGAACCTGACGCCGGAGGTGATCGAGCGGGTCCGGGGCGGCGGCTGGGACCTTCCCACCCTCCGGTCCAATGTCGATCAGTTTGTCCTGCACTTTGACGTTGCGGGCACGTCCCGCAGTTGCTTCAAAGTTCTGCAGGACATGCGCGACTTGAGCGTTCATTTCATGTGCGACCTTGACGGGACGATATACCAGACGCTCGACTTGAAGGAGCGGGCGCGGCATGCCACCATATCGAACAACCGCTCGGTGGGGATCGAGATCGCCAACATGGGCGCCTACGGGGAAGGGGAAAAAGACCCGCTGGCGGAATGGTACAAGAAGGAGCCGGATGGCCGCACGATCATCACCATTCCCGCGAGATATGGCCCCAGGCCGGAACGCACCTCCGACTTCACCGGGCGGCCCGCCCGCCGCGATTTGATCGCGGGCGAAGTCCAGGGACAGCAATTGCGTCAATACGATTTTACGCCGCAGCAATACAAGGCCCTGGCCAGGCTGACGGCCGCGCTCTGCACGGTGCTGCCCCAAATCAAATGCGATTACCCGCGCGAGGCGGACGGCACACTGATGACGCACAAGCTGCCGGCCGATGAGTTGAGGAACTACAAGGGAGTGATGGGCCATTACCACATCCAGACCAACAAGGTCGATCCCGGCCCGGCGCTGCAATGGGACTACATCGTCGGCGAGGCCCGCCGCCTGATGAAAGAGAAGCCGCAGCGCACAGTGGACGGGAAAGCCACCCTGTTCCGGCCGAAACTGATTGTTGACAATTGAGGCGGCCATTCAGCTTGCCTTTGGCGCGGCGGCCGGCGGGGCGGCCGGCTGGCCGGCGGGGCGCGGGGCGGCGCCTTTGCGGCGGGCCAGGGCCTGTTTGAGAATGTACTCAATCTGGCCGTTGACGCTGCGCAACTCGTCCTGCGCCCAGGCCTCCAGGCCGGCCCAGAGGGCCGGATCGATCCGCAAGAGAAAGGGTTTGCGTTCCGCCACGTGTCAATTATAAAGTGTGCCGGTGTTGACGACGGGGTGGACTTCCGAGTCGCCGCACAACACGACCATGAGGTTGCTGACCATGGCCGCCTTCCGCTCGTCGTCCAGTTGCACGACCTGGCGCGAGGCCAGGTCCTTCAACGCCAGATCGACCATGCCGACGGCGCCCTGGACAATTTTTTGGCGGGCGGCGATGACGGCTTCGGCCTGTTGGCGGCGAAGCATGGCCTGGGCGATTTCCGCGGCGTAGGAAAGATTGGTCAGGCGGGCTTCATCGACCGCGACGCCGGCCTTGGCCAGCCGCTGCTGCAATTCCTGGCGCAGAGCGCGCGAGACTTCGTCCACGTTGCCGCGCAGCGTCGGTTCGTTGTCCTCGCTGTCGTCGTAGTAATAGGCGCTGGCGAGGTGGCGCAAGGCGGTCTCGCTTTGGGTGTGGACGTAGCCGTCGTAATTATCGACATCGAAGACGGCTTGGGCGGTGTCTTCGACGCGCCAGACGACGACGGCGGCGATATCGATGGGGTTGCCGCGTTTGTCGTTGACCTTGAGTTTCTCGACGGTGAGGGTGCGGGCGCGCAATGAAACTTTGTGCTCGCGGGTATAGAAGGGGTTGCCCCAGTGAAATCCGCTCACGCGCACGGTGCCCTTGTATTTGCCAAAGAGGAGGAGCACGCGGGCTTCATTGGGCTGCAGGGTGAAAAACCCCAATAGCATGATCACGGCCCATAATTCGCCCAGCAGCGCAGCGACCAGCAGACTCCACTGGACGTGTGCGCCGGAGCGGCTGGCGCTGATGGCGCAATAGATCAACAGGGCGACGCAACCCAGCAACAAGGCGAGGTTGAGCGGCAGCATCAGCCAGCCGCTGGGAAGGGACTTTGGCTGCTCAAGACTCGCCGCGGATTTCTCTGTATTCATAAGACCTCTCTATTATTGGTTGATATTTATATGATATCATACTGAAATCATGGATGGACGCAAGGACTATTTTCGGTTTTTTTGCGTCCGGTTCGGCCGCGACTGGTTCACGTGGGCGCCGGCGAACAGACCGGCGGGTTGGGAGCGGGGATTTCGGAAGGAAATGGCGTTCATCATTCTCGTTGCGCAACGGCAGCACTGGGTCGCAAAGCGCATTTTCTTCTTGCCTTCAGGCCGCCGGTTAAATCTGCTTTGGGCCGTTTATGCGCCGGCTTTTCCGCCGCAAGTCGCTCGACCAACTCGTGGGCGAGACCGTCGAGCCGCAACACCAGCTTAAGCGAGTGCTTGGGCCGGTACATTTGACGTTATTCGGCGTGGGGGCGATTGTCGGCGCGGGGATTTTCTCCACGGTCGGCACCGCGGCAGCGGGAGGAGCGGACCACACGGGGGCCGGCCCGGCCATCATTGTCTCATTCCTGATCGTGGCGCCGATCTGCGCGCTGGCAGGGCTGTGCTACGCCGAATTCGCGTCGATGGCGCCCGTATCCGGGTCGGCTTACACGTATGCCTACGCGACGCTGGGCGAGTTGGCGGCGTGGATCATCGGCTGGGACCTGATTTTGGAATACGCGGTGGGCAACGTCGCGGTGGCAATTTCCTGGTCGGGGTATTTTCAGGCGTTGCTGCATTATCAGTTGCCCGGCTGGCTGGGAGTGGACTTTCGCTCCGCGTTGCAAGCGGCCGCCGCGGTAGGGGACGCCACCGCCCGACACGCGGATCTTTCCACCCTGGATGCGGGCGTGTTGCGTGCCGCCCAGGCCTGGCATGACGCGCCGCAATTGTTCGGTGTGCCGATTATCTTCAACCTGCCCGCCTTTGGCATCGTCATGCTGCTGACCTGGCTGCTGGCCCGCGGCATCAAAGAAAGCGCCTGGTTCAACTCAACGATGGTCGTCCTTAAACTGGTCGTCCTGTTGTTCTTCCTGATCATCGGCGCGTTTTACGTGAAACCGGCAAACTGGACGCCCTTCGCGCCGCACGGATTGAAAGGCATTGCCAGCGGCGCGGCGATCATCTTTTTCGCTTACATCGGATTTGACGCGGTCTCCACGGCGGCGGAAGAAACCCGCAACCCAAAACGCGACATGCCCATCGGCATCCTCGGCAGCCTAGGTATATGCACGATCATCTATGTCGCCGTCGCGGTGGTGCTGACCGGGATGCTGCCTTCGAGCAAACTCGACACGGCCGAGCCGCTGGTCACCGCGTTCACCGGCTTGCGCTTGGACTGGGTGGTTGTGATTATCTCAGTGGGGGCACTGCTGGCGACTTCGTCGGTGCTGCTGGTCTTTCAGTTGGGCCAGACGCGCATTTTTTTCAGCATGGCGCGGGATGGATTGCTGCCGCCCTGGGCCTGCGCCGTGCATCCCAAATATCGAACACCGCACCTGACGACACTCCTGACGGGCATCCTGGTGGCGGCGTTTGCCGGGGTGATGAACATCGATGAGGTGGTGGACCTTTGCAACATTGGCACGGCATTCGCCTTCATCATCGTCGCTGTGGGCATTCTCATTCTGCGCAAGACGGAGCCGGACCGTCCGCGCGGTTTCAAGACGCCGTGGGTGCCTTGGGTGCCGATCATCTCGATCATCACTTGTGGCTGGCTGATGGCGGCACTGCCGCGCGTTTCGTGGTTGCGGTTCGGCATTTGGCTCGTGGTGGGCCTCGCGCTCTACTTCTGCTATGGTCGTTGGCGGAGCAAATTGAGGGATTGAAATTGTCAACTGGAAGAAAAATGACTGTCGTGGAAGAAAAATGACTTGCCGGGACTGCCCAAAGGGGATAAAAGCAAAGAAACGCCGGCGTATCGATTGCGCCAAGATACTATCGTGAGCCTGAAATGGATAGCGCGGAGACGGCACAGGGTCACTTGGACCTGCGTTTCCAACCTGCCAGATGAAGAATAACATTGAATTTGTGTCAATAGTGAGGACACCGGCATCCCCCACCGGCACCGGCACCCGGCATGACACAGTGATTTGGCTCGGTCGCTCAAGGTCCCTCCAAGGGCGCCTGAAGGCAACAGAGGTTCAAAGAGAACAAGAAAACACATAAACAACTCAAAAGAACGAAGTTATGAAGCTACAGGACATCAAAAACAGCAAGTTGGCCGTGGTTGGGGCAGCCGCCCTTTTTGCGGCCTGCGCGACAACCATACAAGCGGGCGACGCTTCGCCCGGTTTCTATATGAGCACCGACGCCGGCCTCAACATGATAACGGGTATTCGGGGCGAACACAGCGAGGTCAGGCTCGATCCCGGCATGCGCTGGGGTCTGGAGGCGGGATACCGATTCAAGCTGGCGGATCAGTTGACTCTGGGAGTGGAGGCGGAATCAGGGGCCATGTGGAACTCCCTGAGTTCGATCAAGAACGGCGGCGCGGAAACTGAGCTTGGAGGAAATACCTACCAAATCCCAATCCTCGCCAATGTGATAGTGAATTACCAACTCGGCAAGTGGACTCCTTATGTTGGGTTGGGAGGGGGCTTGGACTATATCTCTGTGAACCTCTGGTCAAGAGACGGACAATCTCACCCCGGGGCTGGCAGCGATTTTGGCCCCGCCATGCAGGGCCAGGCCGGGGTGCGTTACCAACTGAGCGAGAAGACGGAATTGGGGCTGGGCTACAAGTACTTGACGGCTTTTTCCGAAAAACTGGGCAACGATGGCAGGTTGAGCGAAGTGAATAACCACACGGTCGATCTCTCCTTCACGTACCACTTCTAGTCGCAGGCAGGACTAAGGCTGCGGGCCTTTTCCCCCATCGGCGCCCGGTTCCTCCGGCGCCGGTTGGGGCTGCGGCCGCCTCTGTTTCGGGCAGTGCCGATACAGGGGCGGCATGCCAAACCATGCGGGCGTCAATGCTGGTGTTAGTCATCTTTCTGCTTCCATGTTTCCCCTCTTCGGCTTTCTCTCTCTACGGGCAACCCGGTCGGATTTCAGTATAATCCCCCTGTTGCGTAACCCGCAAACAAGCCGAGATTAGAGGATGTATATGAAAACGCACTAGAGCAACGCGTGGTTAATTCTCATTGTGTTAGTCGCAGTCCGCGTCGAGGGCGCGCCGCCTGTGGCCAACAGCTCAGCAGCAACAGCGCAGACGACTCCTAAAGCCTTCATTCCTGCCTCGGCCGGTGGGACAATGAATCTTGGTTCCGTTGGGGGGCAGATGTCTGCCGGAGGTATTGGAGGCACGCTCAGTCCTGGCGATTTTCCCGGACCGCTCATGCCACGGTTCACGTTTGAAAATGGCATTCCGGGTGGAAGCCTTTATTTCAACCCCAACTGGGTTTTTCAG
The DNA here is from genome assembly GCA_049517295.1 of Verrucomicrobiota bacterium. Lineage (GTDB taxonomy): Bacteria > Verrucomicrobiota > Verrucomicrobiia > Limisphaerales > Palsa-1400 > JBEKSF01. The sequence continues at coordinate 10,850 of JBEKSF010000104.1, read as the reverse complement.
AATTTGGCCCTCATTGGCGCGCCCGGAGGAACAACGAACGGCGGTGGAGTGGGAGGAGTCAAGAGCAGCGTCATTGTCGCAGGCGGCGCCAACAATCCGCCGGGAGGAACGTTGAGTGGCAGTGGAGTAGGAGGAGTTAAAAGCACGGTCATTGTGGCAGGCGGCGCCGATGCCGCGCCCGGAGGAACATTGAATGGAAGTGGAGTGGGAGGAGCGATGAGCAGCGTCATTGTGGCCGGAGGCACTACAACGGGAGGACCATTGAACGGCGGGACGGTCGCACGGACGACAAGTTCCGTTATTGTCACGGGAGGTTCTACCAATTGAGTGAGCCAAAAGGAATCAAGCCATACTTTCGCCCAATTTCAGCGGGTTCCATATTATCGCGGGTTCACTGGCTGGCAACCTAAAATCAGGTGCTTCCTCGCAAACTGGCCGACGAAGCCATCCTACGGCGGGTCAGAGCGTGTGATAAGATTCGCCCGGTCGGGGGACCGGGCCTACAGGAGTGCGGATTTCCGAGCGTTTCCCGCCGGCGTCTCCAAGGAATTATAAAACACGCTCTCAGAGGATGTTGGCGGCCAGTTCGGCGAGCTCGGAGCGCTCGCCCTTTTGCAGCTCGATGTGGGCGGCGATGGCCTGGTCGCGGAATTTGCTGATGATGTAGTTGAACCCGTTGGAGGAGGAATCGACGTACGGGTTGTCGATCTGGTAGGGGTCTCCAGTAAAGATGATTTTTGTGCCCTGGCCGACGCGCGTAATAATCGTCTTGACTTCGAGGGGCGTCAGGTTCTGCGCCTCGTCGATCACCATGAATTGATGGGCGATGCTGCGGCCGCGGATGTAACTGAGGGCCTCGACCACGATCGTGCCCGAGCGCATGAGGTCGGTGCTGCGGCGGTGGTCCGAACCCATGTTCAGATCGCTCAGCAGTTCCAGGGCGTCGTGGATGGGCTGCATCCACGGGTTGAGCTTCTCCTCCAGCGAGCCGGGCAGGAAGCCCAATTCGCGGCCCATGGAGACGGTGGGGCGGGCGACGACGAGGCGGCGGAATTCGCGGTCCAGGACGGTGCGTTTGAGGCCGGCGGCCATCGCCATCAATGTTTTTCCGGTGCCGGCCTTGCCCATCAAGGTGACCAGTTTGACGCGGTCGTCGAGCAAGGCATCGAAGGCGAATTGCTGTTCGCGGTTGCGGGGCTTGATGCCCCAAACCCCTTCCCGGCAATCCAGAATGGGGACCACCTTGGTCCCGCTCACATCGACCTTGGTCAGCGCGGTGCGCTTGGGATTGGTCTCCTCGGTCAGCGTGCAGTATTCGTTGGGGAAATACTTGCCCTTGCCGTTGAGTTCCAGTTCGCCCTCGACGCGGAAGCGGGACATTTCTTCGGCGGGGACCGTGATCTCGATCATGCCGGTGTAAAGCTCCGTCAACAGCACGCGGTCGGTTTCGTAATCCTCGGCCGGCAGGCCCACGGTGTCGGCCTTGATGCGCAGGTTGATGTCTTTGGTGACGAGGATGGTGGGCACCTTCGGCTCGGCGTTGTGGACGGCCAGGGAGAGGCTGACGATGCGGCTGTCCACGGTGTTGGCGCCGAAGGGGCCGCCGCCCTCCCCGTTGCGGTCGTGAAAGATGATGCGCACGGTGCCCCCGTTTTCGAGCTTGACGCCCTTGTTGAGGTGACCCTTTGCGCGGAGGGCGTCGAGGGCGCGGGAAACGGTGCGGGCGTTTTGGCCCAACTCGGTGGACTCGCGTTTGAAGCGATCTATTTCCTCGAGCACCTCGATGGGGATCAGGACAGTATTGCCCTTGAAAGCCAGCAGAGAATTGGGGTCGTGCAGCAGAACATTGGTATCAAGGATGTAGTTTTTCACGGTCGATGGCGGCCCTTTTCAATTTGGACATTCGCGCCTGCCATTCATTCAAGCAAGTATGAATGGGCGGCAATTGATAATGGCCGGAGTAGAGCAACGTGGCGAGCATGCCCCAGAGGTCGAAATCCACAAAATGAGGTTCGGCGCGCAGCAGGAACGGGCGCTCGGAGAGCATGCACTCAAAGGGCACGAGGTTCCGCGCCAACTCGCCCAGCAACTGGGTTTCCTGCGTGCGCCAAAGCTCCAGGCAGCCACGGCCGAATTTCCGCTCCTTGAAGCGCAGGAAGGCCAGGCGCTCGGCCTTGGGCACGTGCTCCTCCCAGTGAATGTCGTTGAGCCTGAAGCAAGGCCCTTCGATCTGCTCTTCAATAAAGCGCCACACAATCCGATCCAGCCCCCGCAATTCCTTGGGGAACAGGTCCAACTGGAACTTGCCGTCGATATACTTGGCAATGACTTGCGAATCGTCGTCGGTCTCGAACACCACCGTGCGGCCATCCCGTATGATGGGCACGCCATAATAGCGGCGGCGCGTCAGGCGCCAGACCAAAGCGCGGTCTTGGTTGTGGATATTGGTGGTTTTGAAGCGCGCGCCCGAATACTCCAAAATGCGCCGCTGCACCAGGCAGAACGGACTCCAGGGGAATTGGATCAATTCAATCATGTTGCTGGCTGATCTCTCTGACGGATGTTATTGCCCCGTTCCGTCTCTGGCAAGGGCAAAGAAACAGAACATCCGGCGCTCCGCCAGTGCGCGGCGGGCTTCCAAATTCGCTCTCATTTTTCTTGAAATCCCACCGCCGTTCTGTCATTTTGGTGCCGTCCTATGAATTCGCCGCAGGCCAAATCAGCAGGGAAACTGGACGAGAAGCAACGACAGGCTCTAATCAGCCTGCTGGCCGACGACGATGCCAAGGTCTATCGGACTGTCCGGGAAAGGATTATTTCCTACGGGCCGGCCTGCAGTGAATGGTTGCGCGAACATACCTTGAGCAACGATCCGGTTCTGCGCCGGCGCGCCAATGAAATCGTTTATCACTTTGCCCGGCAGGGCGCCGACACGCAGTTTCTGGCTTTTTGCCTCAACCAAGGGGAGGATTTCGACCTGGAACACGGGGTCCTGCTGCTCTCGCGCACTCATTACCCGGGCATCAACATCGAGGCCTATTCCGCCTTGCTGGATGATATTGCGCGGGATTTGCGGCAGCGCCTGGATTTGAACGGGCCGGCCGACCTGATCCTGCGCGTGGTCAACGATTATCTTTTCCGCCAGTTGAAATTCACGGGCGACGAGCACAATTTCTACGATCCGGAGAACAGCTATTTCAACCGCGTCATGGATCGGCGCGTCGGCAATCCCATCAGTTTGAGCATTCTTTATTTGTTGCTGGCGCGCCGGCTGCGCCTGCCGGTGGCGGGCATTGCTTTGCCCGGCCATTTTCTGGTCCGCTACCAAAGCAGCCGGGCGGAGCTTTACGTGGATGCTTTTCACGGGGGGCGGTTGCTGACAAAGGCCGACTGTGTCAAACACGTCGTCCAACTGCGGCAGCGTTTTGAGGAGAGCTGCCTGGCCCCGGTCAGCCCGCGGCGCATCCTGCTGCGGATTTGCGCCAACCTCCATCAAATCTACACGCAGCAAAAGGCCCCCGTCCAAGCCGAACGCTTGCAGCGCTACCTGGTGGCCCTGGCCAAATAACAGGCGGCCCAGCCTTCCCGGATCGCTTGCGGCGTCATCCCTTGCGCCCGCAATGTTCGCAGGCTCGCGGCGGCGGCCCGCTTGGCCAGGCGCCGGCCCGATTCGTCCGTGACCAGCGGGCAATGATAAAATGCCGGCGCCGCATACCCAAGGGCGCGATAGAGTAACAACTGCCGCGCCGTCGAGAGCAGCAAATCCTCCCCCCGCACGACCTCCGTTATCCGCATGGCCGCGTCATCCAGAACAACGGCCAATTGGTACGACGGCACATCGTCGTGGCGCCACACGACAAAATCCCCAAAGTCCCGGCCTGCCACATAGCGCTGTTTTCCGCAACGGCCATCCTCAAACTCGATCACCTCGCCGTGCGGCACGCGCAGCCGCCAGTTTGGGGCACGAACGCCGGCCGGCTTCGGGGCCCGCCCCGCCTCGGGCCGGCAGGTGCCGGGATAGATCGGCTCCTCCTCACCGGCGTGGGGCGCTTGCAGGGCGCTCCGCACGTCCTGGCGGGAGCAATGGCAGGGATACACCCATCCCTTGGCGCGCAACGCTTCAAATCCGGCCCGATGAAATTCGTGCCGCTGGCTTTGGGCGTAGGGCGCAAACGGCCCGCCGCAATCGGGGCCTTCCTCCCACCGGAATCCAAACCATCGCAAATCCTCCAACATCGCCTCCACGAATTCCGTGCGTGAGCGCGCGGGATCAAGGTCTTCATTGCGCAGCACCAGCGTTCCGCCCGCCGCCGCCGCCCGTTCCTGCGCCGTCCAGAATGTGCGCGCGTGCCCGATATGCAGGTAGCCCGTTGGCGACGGGGCAAGTCTGCCGCGGTAGTTGGTGGCCATTTATCGCTGGATGCGCGCCGAGCCGCCTTGCATGACGTGCAGCACCTCGTCCCGCGACACTTGCGAGGTGTCGCCGCGGGTGCTTTGCAGCAAGGCCCCGTGCGCCGCGCCAAAATTCACAATCGCCTCCGGCTCCATCCCTTTGCAGAAGCCGTAGGCAATCCCGCTCGAAAAGCCGTCTCCGCCCCCGACCCGGTCCTCGATCTCCAGGTCGCGGAATGGCCGCGCCTGGTAAAACAGTCCCTCGTGCCAGAGGATGCCGCCCCAATGGTTGATCAAGCCGCTCTTGACCTCGCGCAAGGTCGTGCAGACGGCGCGGATATCCGGGTAGGTTTCGACCACGCGCAGCACCATGCGTTTGTAGGCCTCGACCGGCAACTTGGCCAGGTCGGGCGCGGCGCCCTCGACCTCAAAGCCGAGTGCTTTTTGGAAATCCTCCTCGTTGCCGATGAGCACCTGCACGTGCGGCATGATCTCGCGGGTGACGGCGATGGCCTTCTGGCTGCTCCACAATTTGCCGCGGTAATTCAAGTCGTAACTGGTGACCGTCCCCGCCGCGCGCGCCGCCTGCAACGCCGCCTTGGTCACCGCCGCGCTGCTGTCCGACAACGCCGCCAGTATCCCCCCGGTGTGCAGCCAGACCGCTCCCTGCTCGTTGAAAACCTTCCCCCAGTCTATTTCCTCCGGCTTCATTTCGCTGATGCACGAGTGCCCGCGGTCATAGAGCGTCACGCTGGGCCGCACGCCGGTGCCGACTTCGGTGAAATTCAACCCTACCCGCCCCTTGCGGCCAATGCCGTCGAACGGTTCCATCAGCACGTTGGAGACATCCATCCCGGCGGCGCGGGCGTGATTGAGGATGATGCGCGCCACGGCGTTATCGGGCAATTTGCTGATGAAGCCCGCCCTCAATCCCAGCCGGGCGCAGGCATACGCGACGTTATATTCGCCGCCGCCCACATCGACTTCCAGGACCTTGGCAAACTCGATGCGGCCATGTCCGGGCGGCGCCAGGCGCACCATGCATTCGCCCAGCGCCAGGACGTCAAACTTGCATTTGGAAGAATCGCGTAATTGCAGAGCCATGATTTCTTGCCCGCATTTTATGTCCCCCCGCGGATTTGACAATCAAATGTGAGTATCCGCGAAGCATTCTCCAGTTGTGGGGAGCGCGACAGTCCTGGTCGCATCCGTTGCCGTCCCGACAACGGAAACTATGCCCTCAGATTGAAACGGCGGTTGGGGTTGGGTTGAGAGCCGAACGCATTTTCAACTTGCAATAAACGAACCGGCCTTTGTACAACAAAGATGGAAGCTTGGTTCTGCCAGGACGAGAGAATGAAATTTAGCCTTCCACCGAAACTTGAGGCGGTACGCCATACCCTCGCACGCAGTCATAATCGGCGCGTCATGCTTCTGCTGCTGCTATTGACTGCTTTCCTTTTGGAGGGTATGCGGGTTTCTCGACATTATCACGTGGGCTTTTTCGCTGTGTGTGTGGGAGGTGTCCTAATGGAAATCTTGGGGATTATCTATATCGTTCGCCTAAGCAAGAACCAGAGTGTCGCCTTGGGTTTTGTCTGTCCGCTCTGTGGAGGCGCCCTGTATGATGGCGCATCCAACCGTCTTGGTTTTCGAGGCGAGTGTCCCCGTTGCAAGCAGTTTATAATTGAGAAACTGAACGAAAAACTCGCTTAAAATCTGCGGCGGCCGATAAGATTCTGGATCATTTCCTGCACCACACCCAGACCTTTGCCCGAGAAGAGGATAAAAATAGGAAGAGCAAATCCAAGCCCGATGAACCTGGCTGCGCCAAGGTCTTCGTTCAGCCGAGACCTTCGACCGCAGAACCGGTGAGCTGAATGGCTCGGTTTCCGGCTCACTTCATTTTACTTGTCAACTGACCGATTATGGAAAACGCTCGATTTTCGCGGCGAATCGGCCATATTGATTGCGCGGACGTTGCATAAAAAAAACGACGAGTTGCGATATGTGGGAAGAAGACCCAAGATGCCAGCAAGCAATTTACCAGCTTTTGGTTTGGACCGTAGTCGTTGGCGTGGTCGGCGGTTTCATTTTTTCGCTCTGGTCGGGTGACTGGCAGCCGTATCGAGTTCTTCTTGAGTTCTTGGGTGTAATCCTGGCGGCGCTTTGCATCTACGCCGCAGGCATCTGGACAGTCGGACATTTGGCCCGGAAGTTTTGGAACGCCCTTAAGAGGTTGGGGCACAAGCATGACAACACCTAACGTTTGTTGGAGCACTGAGTCCGCCTTGGTTTCACCCCGGGGCCGCCTGTGGCGCGTCGTTGAGCGTCAACGTCGAGCAAAACCGCAAATGAAAGTTCCAAAATGCAGATGGGTCGGACGGGCGCCGCTCGAAGGAATGGATTTTTGTGTTTCATATACGAACCATCGGTTGTATATATAAGGGATGCAAGCACCGCCATTCCATGGCACGACAGAGGCGCAGAATCACATCCGCGAGTGGTCGCGTCCGCGACCCGGAATGCAGACATCATTGTTCCTTGCGTATGGTTTTGAGGAGCACGACAAAGAGGGTCACCTTACTGCGCGGTTCGAGGGAGAGCACATCATGGTTGGGTATCACGATATTAGCACCGTGGACCAATGGCCCCAGTTCGTCCTTGGTGGGTCCGGCATTTCGATCCACCCGGACGACCTGGAGCGTTTGCGCGGCAAGACTCTGACTCTTCGGAAGCTGAACCTCAGTCGTGATTCGTCGCCCCACGTATTCCCTAAGATTCTCGTCCCGGCCTAACAAGCGCCCTTCAGGCAACAGCGGGATCGCGCTTTTGTCTGCCGCCAAATGTCTTTGCTCCGCTGTGCCTGAGTGCGAATTCTTACGAAATCGAAGCGGCATTATGTTGTGCCAGCAAAAGTGAAGTGACGAATAGGGGTCTTCGCCGCCGCTTGCGGTTGAATTTGAGTTTTCGCCCAATCCGGTTTATGTAGGGGCCATGCCGGTCGAGTTTAAAGACTATTACAGAACCCTGGGCGTCGAGCGCACGGCCAGCCACGATGACATCCGCAAGGCCTTTCGCAAATTGGCCCGCCAATACCATCCCGACGTCGCCAAGGACAAAAAGCGCGCCGAGGAAAAATTCAAGGATATCAACGAGGCCTACGAAGTCCTCGGCGACGCGGACAAACGCAAGAAATATGACGAATTGGGCGCGGATTGGAAGGAGCGCGGGTACGGTCCCACTCCCGGCGCCGGGGCCGATGGCGCGCGCACCTACAATTGGCGGGGCGGACGCGGCGGCGGCCGGGAGGAGTTTGAATTTGGCGGCACGGGCTTCAGCGATTTCTTCGAGCAGTTTTTTGGCGGCGGTTTTGCCCGGCCGCAATCCGAAAAAGGCCTCGATGTCGAGGGCGTCCTCATGGTCACGCTGGAAGAGGCCGTGCGCGGCGCCGTCCGCCCAATCAGCGTCCGGCACAACTCCCTCTGCCCCCAATGCCAGGGCACCGGCGTCAAGGGCCGGAAGATTTGTCCGGACTGCTCCGGCACGGGCCAGGTTTCGACCCTACGCACCTACAAAGTCAAGATTCCACCGGGCGTGCGCGACGGCCAGCGCCTGCGCGTCAGCGGACAAGGCGAACCGGGCAGCGGCGGCGGGCCGCCCGGCGACCTGTATCTGCGCGTGCGCCTGGCCAGCCATCCCGATTTCCGCGTCGAAGGAGGCGATCTCTATTACGACCTTGATCTGGCGCCGTGGGAGGCGGCACTGGGGGCCAAAGTCTCCGTCCCCACTCTGACCGGCGACGTCAGCATCAAAATCCCTCCCGGCACGCAAAACGGCCAGCGCCTCCGGGTCCGGTCCCGCGGCTTGCCGGGGCGGGAGAAGGAGAGCGGCGACCTCTACGTTGTGGCCCGCATCCAAATGCCCAAGGAAATCGGCGAGCGCGAAAAACATTTGTGGGAGCAACTGGCGAGCGAATCGCATTTCGATCCCAGAAGTTGAAGTCCGGGCCGGCACGCGCCCGCGCTTGCGGGCCGAAGCCAATAGCGTCGTTGCCAAATGCCATTTGACTGTCAAGCATTGAAATCCAAAGCGGCGGACCTTGCCGCCAGGGGTGTTTTCGTTGGAACTTCCTCCTGGAAATACCCGGGGTGGCTGGGCCAGCTCTACACAGCCGAACGCTACCAATATCGCGGCAAAGTCGCCAAATCACGCTTCGAGCGCGATTGCCTCGCCGAATATGCCGATGTCTTCAAGACCGTCTCGGTTGATGCCGCCTACTACGATTTTCCGCGCGCCGAATACCTCCTCAAACTCGCCGATCAGACGCCGGACGATTTTCGTTTCGGCTTCAAAGTCACCGACGCGATCACCATCAAACGGTTTCCGAACCTGCCGCGCTTTGGCGCCAAAGCCGGCCAAGCCAACGCCGATTACCTCAACGCCGACCGGTTCGCCGCGGCCTTCCTTGCCGCGTGCGAATCCATCCGCGCCAAAGTGGGCGTGTTGATGTTTGAGTTCTCGCGCTTCTGGCCCAGTGATTACGCGCACGGCCGCGACTTCGTCAACGACCTTGACGGGTTCCTTGGCAGGCTGCCCAAAGGCTGGCCCTACGCCATCGAAATGCGCAACAGCCATTGGCTGCGCCCGGAGTATTTCGACTGTCTTGCGCGCCACGGTGTGACCCACCTGTTCAATTCCTGGGACGCGATGCCGCCGGTAAGCGAACAAATGGCGCTGCCGGAGAGCCGGACCAACCCGGGTTTGATTGCCGCCCGCTTTCTCCTCAAACCCGGCCGCAAATACGAGGAGGCGGTGAAGTCCTTCCAGCCTTACGACAGAACGCGCGAGATTAACGAGGAAGCCCGGCTGGCGGCGGCGGCCCTCATCACGGAGGGCCTGCGCTACCAGCCGCGGCGAAAGACTTTCATTTACGTCAACAACCGCCTGGAAGGCAACGCCCTGATGACGCTGGAAGCGATCCTGGCGCTGGCGGGAGTTTGAGGCCTTGATCCATCGCTCTCGCCCGGTGGCATTCCACTTTTTTGGGTTCCTCTCTTAATCTTACTCCTAATCTTAATCTTAATCTCGTCCCCTCCAGCGTGCGGATTAGGAGCAAGATTAAGATTAGGAAAGACAACCCAAGAAAGTGGAATGCACCTCTCTCGCCCCAAAACCGGATATAAAACTGGACATTCCCACAAAGGTGCGTTAGACTCCACCCGTTGCCAGAACCCGGCAATAGCTCTTCGGCTGTGCTTTTCCCTGACTTTTTGACGCATGACCGATGGAATTATTGCGGAAACGAAACTGTGATTATGAAAACAGGTTACCTGATCGATATGGACGGGGTCATTTACAGGGAGAACCATCTCATCGCCGGGGCGGAGGAATTCGTCCAGGCCCTGCTGGCCACGACGACCCCGTTCCTATTCTTGACTAATAATTCCGCTCCGACCCCGGAAGACCTCGTCGTGCGCCTTAAACATCTGGGCGTGCATGGCCTCACCCGCAGACACTTCTACACCTCCGCCCTCAACACCGCCGATTTCCTCTGCGCCGCCGACCCGCATTGCACCGTCTTCGCCGTGGGCGAGGGCGGTCTTCTGGCCGCTCTCCATGAATATAAAATCCCCAACGACGCCATCCGGCCCCATTACGTCGTCATCGGCGAAGGCACCCCCTCGATGGAGAAGTTGAGCAAGGCCCACGAGTGCATCGAGCGCGGCGCCCGCCTCCTGGCCACCAACCCGGACAACTGGTGCCCGGTGTCAAGCGAATCCACCCGGCCCGGCGCGGGCGCCGCCGCCGCCTTCCTGGAGGCCAGCACCGGGCGCCGCGCCTATTATTTGGGCAAACCCAACGGCTTCATGTTTCATCAGGCCCGCCGCAAGCTGGCCGGATACTCCAGCCAGCCGCCGGAGAACGTCATTATGATTGGCGATACAATGGAAACCGACATTCGCGGCGCTTTTGAGGCCGGAATGCAATCGTGCCTGGTGCTCAGCGGTTCAACCCAATTTGAAATGGTGGGTGATTATGTCTATCAACCGACCCGCATCCTCCAAAGCGTGGGCGACCTGGTCGAGGAGATCAAGACCGGCAAACCCGCCGATCCGGCCGAAGCCCTCGCCGCCGCCGCCGGCCCCTTCCACGCCGAACGATTTGGCATTCGCCATCAAACCGACATCTTCGCCTTTCACAAGCCCCGGCCGCGGCCGGCGATGACCAAATAACGCGCCACTTGCATTTCTTTTTTGGGCGCCTCTTTTCTGGAGTGCGGGAGCTTGCTCCCGCTTTTGGATCGCGCGTGGGTTGGCGAGAGAAAAGCGGCGGCAAGCCCTGCTCTTTACACGGATCTTCATCGACTTTACTGGTTGTTTTCACACAGTTTCCAACCCCAAGTTAAATCCGCTAATCTCCGCAGACCTATACCCATGCTTTCGACGCCCGGTCGG